>CALCGT010000030.1 GCA_937901125.1 uncultured Clostridia bacterium
CCCCTTATGAAGTTTATTTTTCTGTATCGTTGCACTTGACTTGACAATTCAAGTATATTAAAATTAAATTAGAAAAAATTAGCAGGAACAGGAGGGTATTGGCATGAAAAAAAGATTTGTATTAGCGCTGGCGGCGGTATTCACATTGGGGGTGGGAACAACGGCTTGGGCAAATTACAATGAACTGACATTCCAAAAGGAATTTATGACACAGAGTGGAAAAGTGACCATTATGGGGCGGGGAGATATGCATTCATTTTCTTGCAGATGTTTGCCCAGTGGCGAGTTGCAGCTGCAAATTCCAAAAGGGATGCAGGGGAAAAAGCTTTATTTTCAGATGACGCAATGGGGGGCAGAAGGAATAAGAACAATAACGCCTCCGAATTCTTTGGAAATCCGGGAGGATCAGGAACAGATTTTTCTTTCGGAAACGGGCGTTTTTTCTGTAAACTGTGATGCAACAGAGAAAATAATCGGCTTTGCTCCTTGGGGAGTAAATATTGGAAAAGAGGGGACGCATTATGCGATACGTCTGTTGGGAGGTACGGAATATGCAGACAACGCTTTTTATGGGCAGGCAGACAAGGTGCTGACAGAATCCATGTTTTATTTTTATCCTCCGGCACCGGACTATAAAAAAGACTGTGAAACGGTGAATTATACAATGGAGGTTACTGCAGGATCTTATATCATTTTGATCAACGGAGAAGAACGGGCATGGAAGCAAACGCCCTATCAGAACGAGGACGGGGTTTTGATGGTGCCATTGCGGGATGCACTGAAATCTCTGCCAGAACGGTTTTTCCAGGGAATGTTTTGGGAGGAAAATGCAGACGAGATGATTGTGATCCATATGTTTGATATCTATCGCTTTACCGAAGGCGAGGCTGTTTACACAAAGAATGACCGGGAATTTGCGGGAGCGGCAAAAATGGAACGACGGGATGGCGTGAGCTACGTTTCCTTTGATTTTCTGAAGGACTTTTTGGGGGATGTAACATTACAGGATGATGGAAATGGGCATGGCAAGATGGCGGGGACATTATTTATGCCGAAGGAAGAGTGGTATAACAAAAGTAATACAGTCTATACACATTTTCGATTGGATAAATGAGGAGGAATAAGATGATTACCATTTTGAACCGAAAAGAAGTTTGCCTGACATATGATCTAAAAAGACAGTCAGAGGTACGGGATATCCTGCATGCCAACGGCATTGATTATACGGTGAAAGTTTTGAATCGCAAAAGCCCATCGCCGATAGCTGCCGGCTCTAGGGCAAAAACCGGAACCTTTGGGGAAGACCTTTCCAAGGAATATGAATATAAGATTTATGTGCATCGGGATGATTACGAAAAAGCTTGTGCCCTGATCGGAAGATAAAGGATAGTATGGAAAAAAGGAGAATTTTGTTGATTTTATCAATGGAAATTCTCCTTCTTTTTTTGGCAGAAATGCAAAAATATCTTTCAAAATTGCATATTTAATGGTATACTATTAACATCTATACATCTGTAAAAAAATAGCCAATGGTTTTAGAATAGGAGGCTGGTCATTATGGCAGCAAAATTGGAAAACGAATATGGCGTTATTAGTATCGATCATGAGGTCATCGCCAGAATCGCAGGCTATGCTGCGATCGAATGCTACGGCATCGTTGGCATGGCTGCAAAAAATGTGAAAGACGGTCTGGTTCAGCTGCTGAAGCTGGAAAGCCTGACAAAAGGGATCAAAATGCGTATCGATGCAAATAAAGTAAGCATTGACCTGCATATCATCGTGGAATACGGTACAAATATTTCCGCCATTGCAGACAATATCATCAGCACTGTAAAATATTCCGTAGAAGAGTATACAGGTGTTGAAGTGGAAGATGTAAACATTTTCGTTGACGGCGTAAGGGTCGACAATTGAGCAAGAGGAGGAAATACTGGTGAGTAGTACAACGACATTAAATGGCGTTCGCCTGGGCAGAATGATCATTGCCGGCGCGAACGAATTGGCAGCGAATAAACAGTTGGTAGACGCAATGAATGTATTCCCTGTACCCGATGGGGATACAGGTACAAATATGTCCCTGACAGTAATGGCTGCAGCAAGAGAAGCTGAAAAAAATGGCTCTTTAAAAGTGGCTGACATAGCAAAGGTAGCATCCAGCGGTGCATTAAGAGGCGCAAGAGGCAACTCCGGCGTTATCACTTCCCAGTTGCTCCGTGGCTTTGCAAAAGGTCTGGAAGGCATGGAAGAAGCAGGTGTAAAAGAACTGGCCGCAGCGGCAGAACAGGCTGTGAAAACAGCTTATAAAGCCGTTATGAAACCCAAGGAAGGTACCATTCTGACAGTAGCAAGAGGCTGTGCAGAAGCAGCTGTAAAGCTGGCGGAAGAAACAGAAGAAATTGAGGTTTTCCTGAAAGGCATTATCGAACACGGCCATGCAGTACTGGCGCAGACACCTGATATGCTGCCCGTTCTGAAGCAGGCTGGCGTAGTGGATGCTGGCGGCAGAGGTCTGCTGTATATTTTGGAAGGTGCCCTGAAACAGATGGGCGGCGACCTGCCTGTGACACTGGCAGATGGTCAGAGTGCAGCGGCAGCTCCTGAAATGGATTTTGCTTCTCTGGCTTCTATTGAAAATGAAAGTATTACTTTCGGCTACTGTACAGAATTTTTCATCAACGTCAAAGATGCTGATGAAGCGACTACACAAGGTTTGAAATCTTATCTGGGCACCATCGGCGATTCCATTGTTTGTGTAGCCGATGATGAGATTATCAAGATCCACGTACACACAGATCATCCCGGTCTGGCCATTGAAAAGGCGCTGACGATCGGCAGCCTGAGTGGTCTGAAAATCGACAATATGCGGGAACAGCATACGAATAAAATCAACTTTGCGGCAGATGCACCCAAGACTGTCCCCGAAGCAGCACCTGTGGCAGAACAGCCGAAGAAGGACGTTGGTTTCGTTTCCATCTCCGCAGGGGAAGGTTTGACAAATATATTCAAAAACCTGGGTGTGGATGAAGTCATCGAAGGCGGTCAGACCATGAACCCCAGCACAGAAGATATCCTGAATGCGGTGGACAAGATCAACGCAGACCATATTTTCGTACTACCCAACAACAAAAATATCATTCTGGCGGCAGAACAGGCTGCAAAGCTGAGCGAAGAGAAGAAGCTGCATGTGATCCCTTCCCGTTCCGTACCCGAAGGTATCAGCGCAATGTTCTGTTTTGAACACGGCGCAGACCCCGATGATATGGAAGCAGCTATGAAGGATGCCATCCAGATGGTAAACACTGCAACAGTAACTTATGCAGTAAGAGATACTTCCATCGGTGATAAAGAGATCAAAGAAGGCAACATTCTGGGTATGCTGAATGACCAGATCGAAGTGGTTGCGGAAGATGTGATGGAAGGCACAAAGGAACTGATCAAAGCTTCCGTTACAGAGGACAGCGAAGTGGTTGGTATCTATTATGGTTCTGACGCAACAGAAGAAGATGCAGCGGAACTGGCTGCATTTATCGAAGAAAATTACCCTGATTGTGAAGTGGAAGTGCAGAGCGGCGGTCAGCCTCTGTACTACTACATCATCTCTATAGAATAAGGAAAACAATAAAAAGCATCGGGTTTCCCGATGCTTTGCTTTTACCATAAGAAAGGAGGAACAGCCCATGGAATGGAACAGCCCGGTATCGACTCTGAAGGGAATCGGAGAACAGCGGGAACGGAAATTGCAGAAATTGGATATATATACAGTGGAAGATCTGCTGACTCATTATCCCAGAGAATACAAGGACAGAAGTGAGATTGTGAAGATCGCTGATCTACCCATGGAGGAGACCTCCACTTTTTTGGCCCAGATCAAGGAAGAAGGGCAGAACAGCCGTCACGGCAGACTGGTCTATACCCGCATGAAGGTATACGATGAGACTGGTTCTGTGGGGGTGCTGTGGTATAATCAGCCCTATATGAAAAATGCCCTGAAGATGGGCGAATGGTATCTTTTTTCCGGGAAGCTGCAGAAAAAATATGGCAGAACGGAAGTGGTTTCTCCCGAATGTGAGCGGATCGGGGAAAACTTTGCCGGTGGGCGCATCATCCCTGTGTATCCTTCTGTGGAAGGGCTTTCTCAGAAAATGCTCCGCAATCTGATGGAAGAAGCCCTGAACCAGATGGGGGGCGGCATGCGGGAGGAACTGCCCCTTTGGCTGCGAAAGGAATATTGCTTGGCGGAGCGGAACTTTGCCATTGAAAATATCCATTTTCCGAAAACGGAACAGGGGTTTCATGAAGCTAGAAGGAGACTGGTTTTCGAGGAACTTTTTCTTCTGCAAACGGCTCTGTATCAGCTGAAAAATACCTTGGAGGACAGAGGAAGGGGCATTATTCTGAAAAAGAAAAAAGCCCTGAAAGATGGCGAAGCCCTGCTGCCTTTTGCTTTGACAGGTGGACAGAAGCGGGTCTTGCAGGAGATGGAAAAGGATATGATCTCTGGCAAGATCATGAACCGCCTGATCCAAGGGGATGTGGGCTGCGGGAAAACTGCCGTTGCCATGATCACAGCCTATTGGGCTATCCAAAGCGGGTGGCAGGTTGCCATGATGGCACCGACGGAGGTTTTGGCAAGCCAACATGAGGAATCCTTCCGAAAGATATTTGAGCCTGCGGGCATTGAGGTGGTGCTGCTGACAGGCAGCCTGACTGCCAAGGAAAAGCGGGAACGTTTGGCGAAGGTGGCTTCCGGGGAAGCTCAAATGATTATTGGCACCCATGCAGTTATCCAAAAGGGTGTGGAATTCCATAAGCTTGGCTTGGCTATCACCGATGAACAGCATCGTTTTGGGGTGCGCCAGAGAAGCTCTTTGGCGGAAAAAGGGGAGAATGTCCATACTTTAGTTATGACGGCAACACCCATCCCCAGGACGCTGGCGTTGATTTTGTATGGTGATCTGGATATTTCCATTATCGATGAATTACCCCCTGGCAGACAAAAGATCGACACTTCCGCTGTGGACAGCCGCTACCACCAGCGTATCTATGCTTTCATCCGCAAGCATGTATCGGCAGGCAGACAGGCTTATGTCATTTGCCCCATGATCGAGGAAAGCGAAAAGCTAGAAGTACAATCCGTGTTGCAGTATACGGAAGAGCTGGTGAAAGAACTGCCGGATTGTCGTGTGGCCTGCGTTCACGGGAAGATGAAGGCGAAAGAAAAGCAGGCTATTATGGATGGCTTTGCAGCAGGAAATATTGATGTTTTGGTTTCCACAACAGTTATTGAAGTCGGCATCAATGTGCCAAATGCAACCATCATGCTCATCGAAAATGCGGAACGCTTTGGTTTGGCGCAGCTCCATCAGTTGCGGGGGCGAGTGGGGCGCGGCAGCGAAAAATCCTATTGTATTCTGGTCAGCGATACGAAAACGAAGGTAGCCAAAGAGCGCATGAAAGCCATGACAGAATCAGAGGATGGTTTTGTCATTTCGGAAAAAGATTTGAAGCTGAGAGGCCCCGGGGAATTTTTCGGCATCCGCCAGCATGGCCTGCCGGAATTGAAGATCTCCGATTTATATAAAGACATGGCAATACTAAAAGAAGCCCAGCAAGCGGCTGCAGAGCTGCTGCAGCGGGACAGGGCTTTGGCAGCGGAGGAGCATCGGCTTTTAAAGGCGCATATCGAAGGATATCTGGAAGGAAAAAGTCTGGAAATGTGAGTTTTTCGTTGTTTTTTCTCTTTTTGGTTGTCAATTGAAATTTTTTTTGCTATACTCTAAACGATATCATGTAGAATTAGGTGTTTTGGGTGGTGCAGACAGTATGCGTGTCATCGCAGGAGCAGCAAAGGGTCATAAACTGCAGACCATTGAAGGACTGGCAACCAGACCGACGACGGATCGTATCAAGGAGACCCTCTTTAATATCATAGCGTTCGACCTGCCTGAGTGTAGTTTTCTGGATCTTTTTTCTGGCAGTGGTGCCATTGGGATCGAGGCTCTTTCCAGAGGCGCATCGGAGACAGTTTTTGTAGAGGATGCGGCAGAATGTCAAAAGGTCATCACAGCCAATCTGCAGCATACAAAGCTGCAGGATCGGGCAAGATTGATGAAAACGGATGTTTTTTCTGCTTTGGACAAGCTGGCGGCGGAAGGAAGAAAATTCGATATCATTTTTATGGATCCGCCCTATGAATCCGGGCTGTATGAGCCTGTATTGGAAAAAATCATCCAGCAGGGACTTTTGAAGAAGGAAGGATATCTCATTACAGAGCGTTCCTCTCAGATTCCCCTGACACCCCCGGCAGGCATGATGGTCCTGCGTGAAAAAGCGTACAAGACGACGATTCTGACGTTCTTGTGCCTGGAGGAAGAAGTAGTATGAAAAAAGCAATTTATGCGGGCAGTTTCGATCCTGTGACATTGGGTCACATGGACATCATCGAAAGAGCCGCAAAATTATTCGACTGTCTGGTGGTGGCAGTTCTGGAAAACCCCAACAAGAAATCTCTGTTTACCGTAGAAGAGAGAAAACACTATCTAGAATTGGCAACAAAACATATTGAAAATGTAGAGGTTGCTTCTTTTCAGGGGCTTTTCGTGGATTTTGCCAAAGAGATCGGCGCAAATATCGCAGTCAGAGGGCTGCGGAATACGCTGGATTTTTCCGCGGAATATCCTATGTTCCTCATCAACCGTAAACTGCATGATGGGATGGAAACCGTCTATCTGGCAGCGGATGAAGAACATCTTGCGCTGAGCTCCACAAATGTGAAGGAAGTTGCAGTTTTCGGCGGCGATATCAGTTTTATGGTGCCCGCTGAGATTAAACCGTTTATTATAGAAAAATATCAGAAGTGAGGGAGATATATGGATTCTGTACTGCAGTTATTAGATGAATTGGAAGATGTGATGGACAGTAGCAAGGCTGTGCCTTTCAGCAACAAAGTTTCCGTTGATAAAGAAGAAATTTACGATATCATTAGCGAAATTCGCATGAAACTGCCCAATGAACTGAAGCAGTCCAAATGGGTTATCGAAGAAAGAAATAAAATCCTAATCGATGCCCAGAGAGAAGCGGATGAGATCGTGAAAAATGCGGAGGACCGCATGGTTCGCATGATCGATGAAAATGAAGTGACAAAGAAAGCCTATGAACAGGCTGCAGCTATCATCGATTCCGCAAAGAAAACATCCAAAGAAATGCGTCTGGGCGCTATGGAATACGCGGAAAGCGTACTGGCTGATGCAGAAGGCAAGCTGAAAGAGCTGAAAGCCGTTGTTTACAGCGAAAGTATCAAGACAGACGACTATTTTGCCCAGACACTGAATGTACTGGCTGAAAACATTCAGGAACTTCGCATGGGCAAATAAGCTACCGTTTTCTTTTGAAAAGAAGGGCGTGGCAAAGGACGCCGAGGAAAAACAAACTCGGCAAGAACCATAAAATAGACAGGGTAAAAGCAGTTTCCGTGAAGAAAGAAAACACGGGGACTGCTTTTTGTGCGCGCTGTTGGAAAAATGGATAGAGAAAATAAAAGAAAAGACTGCTGAAAAGGGCGTTGATCAATTTCCCTTTGAGGTAGTCTTTTTTTGATATGGGGATATTGGCAAGGACACCAAGGGTCTGCCCTAAAATGGAAAGCCCGCCGAAAGAAACGAGAAAAGTCACCAGAGCCAGCCGCAGACGAACCCCATCGGGAGAAAGACTTAAAAGATATGCCCCGTTGGTCATTTCCAAAATGCCGCTGCAAAAGCCTCGGAGGGTTTCCGTGGAAAGGGGCAGGAAAAACAGCAGGCTGGAAAGCAGGGAAAAAAGGTCTGTCTGCTCCATGGCTTCAGATAATGCCCCAAAGAGGATGAGATATCCGCCGATGAGGAGAACCGTATTCACCGCATCGGAAACAGAAGCGGAAAGGGCTTCTGTGACGGAAGAAGCTGAAACAGCAGTAGGATATGCAGGAGTTATGCAGGTGGAATCTTTTTTGGGGAACTGCCAGAGGATGCCCGTGGTGACAGCCCCAAGAAAAGAGCAGAGCAGCAGAGCATAGCCGAAAACAGGCATACCGAAAAAGCCCACCCCGACGGTGCCGATCAGGAACAGAGGACCGGGGTTATTGGAAAAAGCGAGGATATGCTGGGCTTCTTCTAATGTGATCATTTTTTTTCCATAGAGCATGGCAGTGATCTTTGCCCCCATAGGGTAACCGGAGAGAACCCCCAGAAAAAAGGGAAAGGCAGAGATGCCGGGCAGCCCAAACAGGGGCTGCATCAATGGGCGCAAGGCGGCACCCATCCGCTCGGCAGCACCGATCCGCAAAAGAAGACCACAGGCAGCAATGAAAGGAAAAAGGGAAGGAAATACCTTCGTCAGCCAAAGCTGGACGCTTTCGGCAGATGCAGCAAGCATGGCTTCGGGAAAGCGCAGAAGGGCATAAATCAAAAAACAGGCAAAAAACCCAAGTATCATAGTCGATTTTTTCATCGAGAGACCTCACATTTGAAAAGCTATGATACAAGTGTATTTACGCCTGTTTTAGAACATTCTATTTAATTACAGGATGACCAAAGGTTTGGTGAAATCCTGATTTGGACCGCGGTAAATGGGGTTTGGATATGCCAGTGCGTGCAGGTCTGTTGCTGTTTTTTCCAATGCCAGCAGAGCCAGACCGTCCTCATTGAGGAGATCGGGAGCTTTTTTCAGATTGGTCAGCACAGGGCATTTTGCGTTTTCTGTCAGATCTGCCAGAATATCGGAGTGTTCCTTCTGGAAGCCCAGCACGCGGATATAGGGCATTTTGGGAAGGTTCAGGAAATAAGAAACTTCCTTTTCCTTGATATCCAGCAGGATATGGAGTAGGATGCGCTGGATCTTTGTGCGGGTATAGCGTTTGGTCTTGATAAAATCGATGATATCTCTCATTTCGTAGCAGGTATCGATGGAATGAAGGATACGATTTTCCAGACCTTCTGTGACTTCGGCGATCTCCCGCAGTTCATCGGCGGAGGAGGTACGCAGTTTATAATGCAAAGTAGGCGCCAGTTCTTCCCAGAAAACAGGGGCAGTCCCCAGGGACAATGCTTTATTATAAAGATCGTGGGTATTTTCCGGCAGTTGTGTCATGGCTTCTGTGCTGCGGTCTTCGGCAAGGGCTTTGCGGATAGCAACGGCGGAAGCGTAGCCATGGGTGAGGGAGGGGCTGTTGTAATTGCCTTCCCGTTTGATGGTCATAGGCTCCATAGAACAGGAATAGTAGTCCAAAGCTTTCAGGTATTCCAGACCCAAAATATGATTGGGACGGGATAAGATTTCGCTGTTGATCTGGGAAACGGTTTCCAGTGCCTTTGCACGGGCAGCAGGATAGGAAAGCCCTTCATCCAGCTGCTCCTTCAGCAGACGCTGGAATTCTTCGGTTTCGTTGGTCATTAGCTTGGCTGCCTCCTGCATAGCGTGCAGATCGCCGCTTTCGGAACCGAAGCAGAGGATATCCACGATGCCGCTTTCCTCCAAAATGCGGACGGCAGCACGGGCGAAAGTTTCTGCCTTGGATGCAGCAAAAAGGACAGGCAACTCCAAAACCATGTCAACGCCGTTTTTCAGGGCAGCTTCTGCCCTTGTCCATTTATCGAAGATGGCAGGTTCGCCCCTTTGAACAAAACTGCCGCTCATCACTACAACCACACGGTCTGCGCCGGCTTTGCGCTTGGCTTCTTCGATCATATATGCGTGCCCTTTATGGAAGGGGTTATATTCGGTAATGATACCAAGGGTCTTCATGGTTTCTCATCCTTTCTTTGAAAAGCACCTTTGCAAAATTATGTTTTTTTTAAGCAGGATCGTCGTCATATTTTTCTGGATAATTTTCCCAGATTTTCGGCTTTTTGTGGACAAGAATATTCCATAAAAAGACGTTTTCGGATCAAGTAAAAGTATACCACATTTTTTGCGAATTTTTGAGAAAATCGTCTGGAAATTTTCTGAATTTAGGTCTATACTATGTGTTAACATAGGCAGAAAAGGGAGTGGAAAGAAACCATCTCTTTTTTCTTTCCATAAATGGAGTATGATTGAGCAAAAAGAAAATGAATTTCTTTTGATATAAAAGCAGTAAGAGGATGATGAAGTGGAAAGGTTTGTAGAGAATCCAGATTATCTGCAGGAGCTTTTTCTGGAAGAAACCTGGAAAAATATTGATAAGATCGATGGATTTATTGAATCGAAAGCAAATTTAGAGGAGTTTGAGGTGACCCTGGAAGAGGTAAATAGCCTGTTCCGTACTATGCACAGCATCAAAGGCTCTGCGTCCATGATGGGATATCCTGCCATTTCAGAAACGGCCCATGCGGCAGAGGATCTGTTTTCCTATCTGCGAGAGGAAGCAGCACCGGCCCAGAAGGATCTGCAGACGATCCTGCAGCTCTTGCGAATGGTTTCCGGCTTTTTGAAGCGGGAACTGCGCCGATTGGAAACAGACGATGAAGTGACAGACTTTGGCTGGGCAGTAGTGCGCCGCATCAAGAATTTCCTGTCCCATGTGGACAGTGAAAATGAGCCGGAGGGCCCCAGTTATCAGATCGCCTATACCAGGAAGGGGAAACAGCGGATTCCTTATACCAATTTTGAAGGGCTGATTCCCCAGATGGAACGGTTGGCTACGGTCATGGGCAGAGAATTGCAGAAGGAATTTATGGTAAAAGTATCCGGTGCGGACACAGAAGTCCCCAGAGATATTTATGATAAGATATCTATGGCAGTTTTGCAGATGATGAAAAACAGCATGGATCATGGCCTGGAATCTGTGGCAGACAGAGAATGTATGGGGAAAACCCCTGTGGGGGAAATCTCTGTGGAGATCCAAAAAGCAGGGCAGCGTGTTTTTGTTGCCTTCCGTGATGACGGACGGGGGCTGAACCGAAATCAGATATTGGAAAAAGCCAAAGAAAAAGGCCTTCTGAAAAAGCCTGAGGAAGAATATGAAGACAGCGAAATTTATGCGTTTCTGCTGCGCCCCGGCTTTACCACAAAGAGCAGTGCAACTCTGTTTTCCGGCAGGGGTGTTGGTCTGGATGTGGTGCATGCGGCGGTGGCTTCCCTTGGCGGCAGTATCCGTATCGAAAGCCGTGAATATATGGGCACCACCTTCTTTATGGAATTCCCTGTGGTAGATGAAATGCCCTGAGAAAGGGGGATTTTATGAAAAGAAAGATAAATGGGAAATTGTTATTGTTTTCTGTTTTGATATTGATTTTGGGTATCGTGCTGCTTGGCGTGATGTTTCGCGTGGAGCATGGAACGGACAGCTTTCAAGCCCATTTATGCAGCACGAAATATAGTTTTCACAGTAGCGGCTTGCGTAATATTGGGACGGAGGGATGCCTTGGTCTGCTGGCATTCGGTCTGATCGCTTTGGGATGTTATGGTATCTTCAAAGGAATACAGGGACGTGTTTCCGAAAGGGAAGCGCAATTTCAAATACCATCCGTTGGCTGCATTGTATTATCGTTGGTGCTGATTCTGGTAGGCTGCATTCTTTCCTATTTTGTCTGGATCAAGGGATATCGCTTTTCCAGAAGATATAGTGGAATCGAAGGGATTATATTCATGTTACTTGGCGGTGCTGTTTTTTACAGAGGCATGCAGGGAAAAGAGTTCCGCTTCTGGCATAAAAAATGGGAGCCTTTGGGGGAAGCACAGGAGGATAGTGCATTTGAAAGGACAGAGAAAATCATTTGTCCCTACTGCAAAAATAAACTGCGGAAGAAAGAAAGCTATTGTCCCATCTGCGGTAGAAAACTGTAATCTATTTCAAAAAAATTTGAGGTTTTTTGCGGGATGCTCTTGTATACAGAGTGTGTTTTGTTTATAATAAAATAGATATGCTTATCCGTTTTTGAACGGATGCAATATAGAAGGTAACGTAAACTTAAAAGTATTTTATAAAATGGGAGGTAATACCTGTGGACTTTTTAAGCACAATGAAAGCAAAAGCAAAGGCAGACAAGAAAGTAATCGTTCTGCCCGAATCCTATGAAAAAAGAAACCTGGAAGCAGCGGCTGAATGCCTGAGAGACGAACTGGCAGACATCGTTCTGATCGGTAACAAAGAAAAGATCATCGAAGCAGCTGGTTCTTTCGACGTTTCCAAAGCGATCTTCGTAGATCCTGAAAACTACGAAAGAATGGATGAAATGGTTGCTGGTCTGGCAGAAGCTAGAAAGAGCAAAGGCATGACACTGGAAGAAGCAAGAAAGATCCTGATGGATGATTCTCTGTTCGTAGCAGTTATGCTGGTTAAAATGGGTGTTGCTGACGGTATGGTATCCGGTGCAATCCACTCCACAGCTGATACACTGAGACCTGCTCTGCAGATCCTGAAAACAGCACCCGGCACAGAACTGGTATCCTCTTTCTTCATCATGGTTACAAAAACACCTCAGTATGGCGATGACGGTATCCTGCTGTTCGCTGACTGTGCCCTGAACCAGAACCCCAACCCCGCAGAGCTGGCTTGCATCGCTGGCGACTCCGCAAAATCTTACAATGCCTTCATCGGCAAAGAAGCAAGAGTTGCTATGCTGAGCCACTCCACAATGGGTTCTGCAAAACATGCTGACGTAACGAAAGTTGTTGACGCAGTTAAGATCGCAAAAGAAAAATACCCCGAACTGAAACTGGATGGCGAAATCCAGCTGGATGCTGCTATCGTGAAAGAAGTTGGCGAACTGAAAGCTCCCAACTCCACAGTTGCAGGTAAAGCAAACGTTCTGGTATTCCCCGACATTGATGCAGGTAATATCGGTTACAAACTGGTACAGAGATTTGGCGGTGCAGAAGCCTTCGGTCCTATCCTGCAGGGTATTGCGAAACCCGTTAACGACCTGTCCAGAGGATGCTCTGCAAACGATATCGTTGCAGTAGTTGCTCTGACAAGCGTACAGGCTCAGGTAATGGGCAAATAAGAACGACCTTGAGGGCTCTGCCCTCAATACACCCGCAAGGGGCTCAGCCCCTTGACCCGGGTCGCGATTGCACTTACAGTGCAATCGCAGAATAAAAGTTTTTGCCCCGCTTTTTTCAAAAAGAGGGCAGGGGGTGGGATGGTGTCCCACGGTTTTAAAAATTATAATGAATATTAAAGGAGAGAAAAAAATGAAAGTTCTTGTACTGAATTGCGGCAGCTCCTCCCTGAAGTATCAGCTGATCGACATGGAAACAGAAGGCGTACTGGCAAAAGGTCTGTGCGAAAGAATTGGTATCGAAGGTTCCAAACTGAAACATCAGCCCGCTGGCAAAGATGCAGTTATCTTCGATGACTACCAGGAAAACCACAGCGTATCCGTTAAAATGGTTCTGGATGCACTGACAAACCCTGAATATGGCGTAGTAAAGAGCATGAAAGAAATCAACGCAGTTGGTCACCGTGTAGTACATGGTGGTGAATACTTCGCAAACTCCGTAGTAATCACACCCGAAGTTATCGAAGCAATCGAAAAATGCTGCGATCTGGCACCTCTGCACAACCCTGCAAACCTGATTGGTATCCATGCTTGTGAAGAAATCATGCCCGGCGTACCTCAGGTAGCAGTATTTGATACAGCTTTCCATCAGACAATGCCCGAAAGAGCTTATATGTATGCTCTGCCTTATGAATACTATGAAAAATACAAAGTAAGAAGATATGGCTTCCACGGCACATCGCACAGATTCGTTTCCGAAGAAGCTGCAAAAATGCTGGATAGACCTTACGACCAGACAAAGACAATCACTTGCCACCTGGGCAACGGCGGTTCCGTTTGTGCAGTAAGAAACGGTAAATCTATTGATACAACCATGGGCTTCACACCTCTGGAAGGTCTGGTAATGGGTACCAGAGCTGGTGACGTTGACGTTGCTGCTGTAACCTACATCATGAAGAAAGAAAACCTGTCCGTAGATGAAATGGATAACATCCTGAATAAGAAATCCGGCGTACTGGGTATCTCCGGTGTATCCTCCGACTTCCGTGATATCGAAGAAGCAGCAGAACATGGCAATGACAGAGCAGAAACAGCTCTGGACGTATTCGCTTACAAAGTAGCAAAGAGAATCGGTGCTTACGCTGCAGCTATGAATGGCGTTGACTGCATCGTATTCACAGCTGGTCTGGGTGAAAACTCCGCTACAACAAGAAGAGCAATCTGCGACTACCTGGGCTTCCTGGGCGTTCACATCGACTCCTACAACAACTCTCTGAGAGGCAAAGCAATGGAAATCTCCGCTCCCGACTCTAGAGTAAGAGTACTGGTTATCCCTACAAACGAAGAACTGGTAATTGCAAGAGATACAAAGGAACTGCTTGACAAATAAGAGTAACTTCTGTATAATATTTTAGTACGACTGTTTAGGGGTGATTTATGTGATTATTGAAATGGGATATTTGTTCAACCGGAAAGGGTCTTCCCTGCCTGTGGAACTGGTAGAACAGATCGATGATGCAAAAGATTATCCTGATGTTGTGGAATTTGTAGAGCCTGTAAAAATTGAGGGAACTCTTAAGAATGAAGACGATGTTTTCGTTCTGGATGCAAAGGGCGAAACAGCAGTGCTGATGGAATGCAGCTGTTGTCTGACCCCTGTCAGAAAAGAGCTTTGCTTCGAAATTAAGGAACGTTTTGCTCATACAGGCAGAGAAGACGAAGAGACAGAAACTTTTACGGGAGATCAGATCGATCTTGCGGATTTTGTGAAAAGAGGTATCATTGGAGAAATTCCTATGAAGGTACTTTGTAGGGAGGACTGCAAGGGGCTCTGTCCTGTCTGCGGCAAGGATCTGAACGATGGCGATTGCGGATGCGACCGTACAGAGAGAGATCCAAGGTTCGAAAGTTTGAGGGCTCTTTTCAATGATGACGAGGAGGTGTAGAAATGGCTGTACCCAAAGGTAGAGTGTCTAAATCTAAAAGAGACAAGAGAAAAGCACAGAGCTGGAAAATTGCAACACCCAGCCTGGTAAAATGCAGCAAATGCGGCGAACTGATGGTTCCTCATCAGGTTTGCAAAGCTTGCGGCGCTTACAACAAAAAAACAATCATCAAAGTAGACTAATTCTTGATGAACAAAAAACCCCCGGAAAATCAATGTTTTCCGGGGGTTTCTTAGTTTTTCCGTACCAAAAGCGTACTATTTTCAAAAAGTTCTTGTAATTTATCGGACAATTCCTCTTGTTTATTGGGGTATAAGTGGCTATATGTATTCAGTGTGATTTCTATATTCTCATGTCCCAATCGTTCTTTTATCATCAAAGGGGAAAACCCTTGATGCACCAACAAGGAAGCATGGGAATGTCTAATTCATGGAACTCCATTTTCAATTTTAATTGCACTATTTCTTGATTTTCTGAGATAAATCAAGAAATAGTGCTTTTCTATTCTCTTTATCAATGATATACTGAAAATGACTTTTAGTTGTTGAGGTATATGTGATGCTACCCTACACAGGTGATTATATTGAATATATTGAGCCTGGAATAAACAGCCTCAAATGCTATTCTTTTACCCCTCGTCCTTTGATGCGTGGGGACATGTATCAGATGGACGACGAATTGGCTGCTCTGCTGGTCGATGCCCATAGGAATATTGGCTTTCTGGAAGGGCTTGTTAAGTATGCTTCGAATAAAGAAGCATTTGCTGAGCTGATGCTTCTGAAAGAATGCACCTACTCTCGCATGATCGACTATGACAGCCCTGATTTCAAAGAGGTGCTTACTATCCGTGGAACGGGTAAAGGTGATATAACGCCGATCACTAATCTGCAAATGACATATAAAGCGGCAAAAAGTATGGAGGTTACAGATCCTGACTTGAGCCGGATTTGCAGTATCGCACTTAATGGCGAATCAGAGGATAACCCAATAGATGTTAGAGATCATCAAACTTTTTGGTTGGGAGCAAAGACGAATCTCAAGGGATACAACCCGACAGCACCGGATGCTGTGCTCCCGGCGCTGGCTGATATTTCTGCGTATCTCTATAACGACCATAATACTGATCCGCTAATTAAGGTAGCACTGGTCCATTACCAATTTGAAATGATCCACCCATTTGAACGATATAACGGTATTGTCGGGCGAATTCTTGTGCCGATGATACTGCGAGATATCATGGGAGAGGCAAGGCATCTAATATGTTTGTCCGAGTATTTGTATCACAATAAAAACGAATACTTTGATCTATTACGAACCACTCAGTACATCGGTGGTTATATCCGGTGGATCAAGTTCTTTGTAAATGCTGTGAGACAGACAGCTAAGCAGGTAGCCGAAATATTGATGCAACATGAACAATGTATTACAAACGATTTGGAACGCCTAAAGATCG
Organism: uncultured Clostridia bacterium; assembly: GCA_937901125.1. Classification (GTDB taxonomy): domain Bacteria; phylum Bacillota; class Clostridia; order Lachnospirales; family Anaerotignaceae; genus Anaerotignum_A. The sequence continues at coordinate 16,356 of CALCGT010000030.1, forward strand.
CCGGAAACATATCCAAAGGTGTCCTCTCGGTATATACTCATTTATTAAGACATCCTGTTACAAACACTTCTTTCTCTGTGAAGAATATCGGTCTTTCGTTCAATTCAATTGCGAAAGCCATGAACATTTTACAAGAATACGGTATTGTTGCTCAAATAGGTGATAGTGAACGAAATCGTTTGTGGTCGTATAATTTGTTGCTGAATAATTTGACAGGGGTGAAATAGATTGAATAAAACATGGGCAATCCTGATTAGCGTCGCTGAATATGATGATGTAAGTTATAATTTATCTTTTGTTCATGGTGACAACGATTGCATTAGGCAAGGACTCGAAAACGGATTATTGATACCAGACGAACAAATTGTTGTTTGCGGGAACAACTGTGCTGTTAAATATTCCGATTTCAAGGATGTAATCTCGTTATATTCAGGGAAAATTTCGCAATCCGACAGAGTTATTGTGTATTTCTCTGGACATGGAGGCGGTGCCCCATTTTCATTAAAATTTACTGATATATGTAAAGACTTTTCTGAAGTTTGCGCCGAGATTGACAGATTGCCAGCATGTGCAAAAATACTTATTATTGATGCCTGTCATTCTGGAAATGGTGAAATCCCCGAATTATCAATGACAAATCCAAGTCATAATCTTTTTGATTATGCTCGTTCAGGCTATGCTGTCTTTGCATCGTCCAATGCTGGAAGTGCATTGCTCTGGTATAGTTAATTTGTAACACTCCTGCCTAATAGATTATACTGTCTATT
>CALCGT010000031.1 GCA_937901125.1 uncultured Clostridia bacterium
ATTCCTTACTGGCTGTAAGGGATATTAACCATAAATATATTGTAGTAGAAAGGAGTGATGACAAGTGGAGAGAATGATCGAAGGATTTTCCAGTCTGGGCTGGCAGCAGTATCTGTTTGCCGCCAGTGTGGCTTATGTTGTCACTTATATTTATCGTGTTTATGCCCGCTGGAAAGAGAAAAAGAAAAACGGCGAAAAGACTTATGTCATCAAGACCCTGGACAGACAGGCGGTAGACCGCTGTAAGGAACTGTTCCCTATTGACCGCATCACCTTCCGGGGTAAGGAATTTACCCGGGGCATGAAGATCAAGGTGACGACCATCCAGGAAAACGTCATCGAAGGGGAATTTATCGGGCTGAATCAGGTGAATCTGGTCTGCATCAAGACAGGCAATCAGATCATCGCCCATCAACTGGAAAAGATCGAAGAGATCGTAGCGGCAGAATAAAAAAGGATAGAAAAGAATTGCAATGCGTTGCTTCCACAAAGCGTAAATCCAATTGTGGCGGCGACGCATTCTTTTTTTGCGGGAAAGGGGTTCTTTTGTGTGACAAAAATCGCCGGAATGTATCATTTCTCCCGTATATATGCGTTTTTAACGGTATTTTAACGGGCCGAAATATTGAAAATTCCGGATGCGTGAATATAATAAAATGAGTAACAGACCGAGTGGTCTGATATTTGTCGTGGGAGTTTTTTGGGGCTGCATGGGGTTGTAGCAACGGGCTTTCAGACAGGAAAATACAACAAACGGGAAGGAGGGACCCCATTTGAAAACAGAAAATGAAATATTGGAAATGGCCTTTGCCATGTTTCTGGAGAAAGGGTTTTCCGAAGTTTCCACCAATGAGATCATCCGGGAAGCAGGCCTGACCAAAGGCGGCTTCTACTACTCCTTTAAGAGCAGAGAGGATTTGGACGGAAGAGTCATTGAAAAATATATCCACCCTTATTTCGCTTGTACTGCGGAGGAAATGCAGCGAGCGTGGAGGGAAAGCAGAAAGGACATCCCCACGGGAGAACTGCTTTGGAAGTGCTTTTTCCAGCCCCAGCGCTTTGCCAATTATCAGGCAGAGATCGGGAAAGAGATCCCTTTCCGCAATTTTTATTTCCTCATCTATGAAGGAATGAAGAAATTCCCTAAAGTGGCCGGATATTATAAAGCCTTCAATCAGAAGAAGGGCGAAATGCTGCGTCAGATTCTGGAACGGGGGCAGATGCGGGGCGAAGTAGCCAAAGCCCTTGATTTAGACAATTACGTCACCATGATCCTTGCAATGCAGGATGGTATTCTGGCACTGAAGGTGCTGGATGACAGCATTGATGACGAAGAAAAATATAAGAAAATTCAATATCAGATGTGGAAGGATATTTCCGCAGAGAAAAACAGTAAGTATACAGATGGAGGTGTGAAAAGTGCAGTATCTTAATGAAAATACATATAAAATGGGCATCGATATCGGCTCCACAACAGTCAAAGTCGTTCTGGCCGATGAAGAGAACAAAATTGCATTCAGCAGATACAGAAGACACTTCTCAGAAATCAAAAAAACAGTAAAGGATATCTTGAAGGAAGCCAAGGAAGAGATTGGCAATGTGCTTTTCTCTGCCATGATCACAGGCAGCGGCGGCGTTGCTCTGGCAAAGGCCATCGGCGTAGAATTCATTCAGGAAGTTGTTGCCACAGCAAACGCCGTAGAAGCAACTGCCCCTCAGACTGATGTAGCCATCGAGCTGGGCGGCGAAGATGCCAAGATCATCTACTTTGAAGGCGGCAATGTAGAACAGAGAATGAACGGTGTTTGTGCCGGCGGTACAGGCTCCTTCATCGACCAGATGGCGAGCCTGCTGCAGACTGACGCAACAGGCTTAAATGAGCTGGCAAAGGACTATAAAGTCATTTATCCCATTGCATCCCGTTGCGGCGTATTTGCGAAAACAGATATCCAGCCACTGATCAACGAGGGTGCAAAAAAAGAAGACCTAGCGGCTTCCATTTTCCAGGCAGTTGTCAATCAGACCATCGCAGGTCTGGCTTGTGGGAAACCCATCCGCGGTCACGTGGCATTTTTGGGCGGCCCCCTGCATTTCCTGTCTGAACTGCGCCAGCGTTTCATTGAAACCCTGAAGCTGACAGAGAAAACCACTATCATTCCCGAAAATTCCCACCTGTTCGCAGCCTACGGCACAGCTGTTTCCAATAAAGGCGAAGCGACGCTGGATTTCGATATCCTGCTGACAAAGCTGGAAGCAGGCGTAGAACTGGCAGCAGAGGTTTCCCGTATGGAACCCCTGTTTCAGGACGAGGCAGACTATGCAGCCTTCAAGGAACGCCACGACAGGGATAAAGTAAAACGCATCCCCTTGTCCACCTATCATGGGGATGCGTTTCTGGGCATCGATGCCGGCTCCACTACTACAAAGGTGGCGTTGGTTTCCAAGGATGGCGATTTACTCTATTCCTTCTATGCAGGCAACGAAGGCAACCCTCTGAATGTTGTCATGAAGAGCCTGAATGAAATGTATGACCTGATGCCGGAGGATGTAGTCATCCGCAATTCCTGCGTTACAGGCTACGGCGAAGGGCTCATCAAGGAAGCCCTGATGATCGACTTGGGCTATATCGAAACTGTTGCCCACTATAAGGCAGCCCAGTTCTTTAAGCCCGATGTAGACTTCATTCTGGATATCGGCGGTCAGGATATGAAATGTATCCGTATCAAGGATAATGTCATCGACAGCGTACTCTTGAACGAAGCATGCTCCTCCGGCTGTGGTTCCTTCATCGAAACCTTTGCAAAGTCCCTGAATTATTCCGTAGCGGATTTCGCCAAGGTAGCTCTGTTCGCAAAGAACCCCATTGACCTGGGCTCTAGATGTACGGTATTTATGAACTCCCGAGTAAAACAGGCGCAGAAAGAGGGGGCAGAGGTAGCGGATATTTCTGCCGGTCTGGCTTATTCTGTTATCAAAAATGCATTGCTGAAGGTAATCAAAATTTCCGACCCCAAGGCTATGGGCAAATCCATGGTAGTACAGGGCGGTACCTTCTATAACGATGCCGTACTGAAAAGCTTTGAAATGATCAGCGGCAGACAGGCTGTTCGCCCTGATATCGCAGGGATCATGGGTGCCTTCGGCGCAGGTCTGATCGCGAAGGATAAATATACAGAGGGCTATGAGACAACCCTCATTAGCCGGGAAGAAATGAACGCACTGGAAGTACAGTCCAATATGGCAAGATGTCAGGGCTGCACCAACCACTGCCTGCTGACAGTGAACCTGTTCAGCGGCGGCAGACGCTTCATCACAGGCAACCGCTGTGAAAGAGGTCTGGGCAAGGAAAAGATTGAAGATCCTGCACCCAACCTGTATGATTACAAACGCCACAGATTGTTCGATTATGAACCCCTGACAGCGGAACAGGCTACAAAAGGAACCGTGGGTATCCCCCGTGTGTTGAATATGTTCGAGGATTACCCCTTCTGGTTCACTTTCTTCACAAAGCTGGGCTACAGAGTGGTATTGTCACCCTTCTCTTCCAAGGCGGTATTCGAAATGGGTATGGAATCCATCCCCAGTGAATCTGTCTGCTATCCTGCCAAGCTGGTACACGGTCACGTGATGTGGCTCATCGATCAGGATGTAGATTTTATCTTCTACCCCGGTATCGTTTATGAAAGACGGGACAGCGTGGCGGCAGATAATAACTATAACTGCCCCATCGTTGCATCCTACAATGAAAATATCAAAAACAACGTAGAGGACTTGAAGGAAAGAAATGTGAAATTCATGAATCCCTTCCTCTCTTTCGATAATATGGAAACCGTCATCAAACGTATGACAGAGGAATTCGTTCCCATGGGCTGTGATGCCAAAGAGATCAAAGCTGCTGTAGAAGCAGGCTGGGCAGAATGGGGCAATTTCCGCAGAGATATGCGGAAAAAAGGCGAAGAAACCCTGGCATATATCCGAGAAAGAGGCATGACAGGCATCGTGTTGGCAGGCAGACCCTACCATGCAGACCCTGAGATCAACCACGGCATTCCCGAGCTGATCGCAGGCTATCGCATCGCCGTTCTGACAGAAGACAGCGTTGCCCATTTGGGTCATGTGGAACGTCCTACCATCGTGCGCGACCAGTGGACCTACCATTCCAGACTGTATGAAGCAGCAGGCTTCGTCAAAACCCAGCAGGATCTGGAATTTGTACAACTGAACTCCTTCGGCTGCGGTCTGGATGCTGTAACAACAGACGAAGTCAAAGGCATTTTGACAGCGGCAGGAAAAATTTACACTGCCCTGAAGATCGACGAGGTAAACAACCTAGGTGCAGCCCGTATCCGTATCCGTTCCCTGATTGCTGCCATCGAGGACAGAAAAGAAAAGAATGTGAAGATCAAAAAAGGCGATGCTTCCCTGAAGCGTGTCCTCTTCACCAAGGAGATGAAGAAGGATTACACTATTATCTGCCCTCAGATGTCTCCCATCCATTTCGAACTGCTGGAGCCTGCTTTCCGTCAGGCCGGCTATCATATCGAGATTATGGAAGCTATGGATAAGAATGCTATCGAAACAGGGTTGAAATATGTCAACAACGATGCCTGCTATCCTGCATTGATTGCCATTGGGCAGCTTTTGAACGCACTGCTTTCCGGTAAATACGACCTGAACCGCACAGCTCTGCTCATCACCCAGACAGGGGGCGGCTGCCGTGCCACCAACTATATCGCCTTCATTCGTAAGGCTCTGGCAAATATGGGTATGCCCAATATCCCCGTTATTTCCATCAACCCTGCGGGTCTGGAAAAGAACCCCGGCTTCAAATATGAACCCGGTCTGCTGCATCGTGTGATGCAGGCCATGGTATACGGCGACCTGTTCATGCGGGTGGTATACCGCACAAGACCCTATGAAAAAGTGAAGGGTTCTGCCAATGCATTGCATCAGAAATGGGTAGAAAAGCTGAAAAAAGACCTGCTGAAAGCAGACAGAAAAACATACTGCGAAAATATCCGCAATATCATCAAGGATTTTGAAGAACTGGAACTGAATGATGTGGTAAAACCCCGTGTTGGTGTGGTAGGGGAAATTCTGGTAAAATTCCATCCCACAGCCAATAACGACCTGGTAAATCTGTTGGAAAGAGAAGGGGCAGAAGCGGTCGTTCCCGACCTGCTGACCTTTGCCCTCTACTGCTGCCATAATCAGGTGCAGAAGGAAAAATATCTGGGCGGCACCAGAAAAGCCCGCATCATTGGCAATATCGTGGCAAAAGTCATCGAATATTATCAGAAGCCTATGATGGATGCCCTAGAAAATAGCAAACGCTTTGATAAGCCTGAAGATATCAAGAGCTTGGGCAAACAGGCAGAAAAGGTCGTTTCCCTGTGCAACCAGACAGGTGAAGGCTGGTTCCTGACAGCAGAAATGATCGAACTGATCCACAGCAACGTGCCCAATATCGTCTGCACACAGCCCTTCGGCTGCCTGCCAAACCATGTTGTGGGCAAAGGCGTTATCAAGGAACTGCGGAAACAGTATCCTATGTCCAATATCGTTGCCATCGACTATGACCCCGGTGCCAGCGAAGTCAACCAGTTGAACCGAATCAAACTGATGCTGGCAAGTGCCAATAAGAACCTGGAAAAGGCAAATGACAGCAAAAAACTGAAAAGACCTCATTCTGCGGAGCAGGTTGCTTTCAAGATCGAAGACTGAGTACATAAGAAAAGAGCCCCTCTTTTGAGGGGCTCTCATTATGTTCAGATCAGGTTTTCCAGTTTTGCTTTTACAGCGGCGATCTGTTCATCTGTGGGTTCTGTAGGTGTCCATGTCACGTTGATGCCATCGCCTTCTCTTCTGGGGATCAGGTGGATATGGAAATGGAACACTGTCTGGCCTGCCACTGTGCCGTTATTCTGCAGTACATTCATGTGTTCAAAGCCCAGCACTTCCTTCATGGCTCTTGCCAGCTTTGCCGCCAGGGAATAAGCTCTGCCTGCCTGTTCGGGGTCGATTTCAAAGATGTTTGCCACGTGGTTTTTGGGCAGGATCAGGGCATGACCTTCCCCGGAAGGGAATCTGTCCAGAATCACTTTAAATTCGTCATTTTCGTATATGGTTGCAGAAGGGATCTCTCCTGCAATGATCTTGCAAAAAATACAATCGCTCATGGGTATCTTCCTTTCTTTCGTGAGATTTTTTCTACCAGCGGAAACTGTGAAAAACTGCGTTTTTCACAATCGCTTTGCTCTGCAAAATGGAAGGAAACAGTTCTTTTGTCTGCCAGCAACAAAAAAGCTGCTTTCATACATTTTTTTCCGCTTTTCACGAACATGATACCACGAATATGCCTCAATTCCCAGAGGTTTTGCAAAAGTATTTTGCATACAGATGATTCAAAGCGGCGGTATGGTTCTGCTTATCGGTGATAATCTCGAAAAAGGCATTCCACAGGTCTTCTTCCGGCATGGCAAACAGCAGATTCCGATAGAAGTTGATATCATCCATTTCCGCCAGCAGCAATTCCTCCATCAGGGCAGGAGCCTCGGCGGTGATTTCTGGTTCTACGGCAGGTTCTATCTCTCCGTTGTTGCCAAAAATAGTGAAACCCACCTCCCGCAGCAGCCGCAGATGCTTCAGTCCATCCAGATACATGGCTTTCAGGATGGCTTCTGCCTCTGTCAAATCGGTATTTTGCAGCAGGGCTTTGAATTTCCTTGCCGTTTGATGGGTTTCCTGCCGTGCCAGAGCCAGCAGCTCTTCCAGCCGCCGATCGGAGGAGAGGAGGGCGGTCTGGTCGGGCTGCATGGTGGTTTCTCTGGCGTGGGTGTGGGTATCATAGAGGTGGGTATTTCGATTATATGGATACATGGGTCGTTCTCCTTTTCTAGGTAATACCTTATTTTTCTATCATCCTATGCGGAAAGGTTGGTTTTCTTTCCCAAAAGGGCAAGGAATAGGCAAAAAGTATGGAAGAAAGCTGCATTTAGTGATATAATCGTTGAGGTTTCTAAAGAATATCAATAAAGGTGGTTATATAGATGAGTAAAAAGATCGTGCTGACAGGCGGCGGCACCGCCGGTCATGTTACCCCCAATCTGGCACTGCTGCCCTATTTAAGAGCAGAAGGATACGAAATCGTGTATATCGGTTCCGAAAATGGCATTGAACGTAGCCTGATCGAAGCGGAAGGCGTGACCTATTATGGCATCCCCACAGGCAAGCTGCGTCGTTATCTTTCCAAGGAAAACCTTTCCGATATGTTCAAGGTGGTAAAGGGCATCCATGCAGCGAAAAAGCTACTGAAAAATCTGAAACCCGATCTGGTTTTTTCTAAGGGGGGCTTTGTAGCAGTTCCTGTTGTGTTGGGAGCAAAGAAAAATCATATTCCTGTCATCATCCATGAATCCGATATCACCCCCGGTCTGGCAAACAAGATCGCCATGCCATCCGCAAGGGTGATTTGCTCCACATTTCCTGAAACCTTGCAGTATGTGCCCAAGGGCAAGGGCGTCCACACAGGCACTCCCATCCGTAAAGAGCTGTTCCAAGGAGATAGAGCCAAGGGTCTGGCGGTCTGTGGCTTCAACGGCGAAAAGCCCGTTTTGCTGATGATGGGCGGTTCCCTGGGGGCAGTGAAGCTGAACAACTGCCTGCGGGAAATTTTGCCTGAACTGACAAAATCTTTTGATATCATTCACCTTTGCGGCAAAGGCAATCTGGATGAAACTCTGCTGGGCAGAGCAGACTATAAACAGTTCGAATATGTTTCCGATGGGCTGAACGACTTGCTTGCGGCGGCGGATTTCATCGTTTCTCGGGCAGGCAGCAACTCTATTTCTGAGTTTTTGGCGCTGAAAAAACCCCATCTGCTGATCCCCTTGAGCGCAAGAGCCAGCCGCGGCGACCAGATTCTGAATGCGGCATCCTTCGAAAAACAAGGCTTTGCCCGTGTGCTGGATGAGGATGAAATGACACCGGCATCCATGCAGAAGGAGATCTTCGCCCTTTATGAAAACAAAGACAAATATGTGGTGGCGATGGAAAAAAGCCCCGCAGGGGATGGCGTAGAAGCAGTCATGACACAGATCAAGGCACTTATGCGTTGAAAGTCCTGAACTTTCAGGGATTTTAAGAAACTCTTAAGAATTAGCAAATTGACACCCGTTGCTTGTATAGACTACAATGGTCTTTATGAAAAAGGAAAACGGAGGAAAGTGATATGAAGAAAAAATATCTTGCACTGGCTCTGGCGGCGGTGGTGGCTTTTGGTGCTGCTGCCTGCGGGAAGGAAGCATCCACAGAAAACGCAGACCAGACAGCAACAGAAAATACAGATACAACATCTATCCTGCAGGCCCAGATGCCCGCAGAAGGGGACGAGATCGCAGTTATTACCACATCCGCAGGGGTTGTGAAGATGATGTTCTATCCCGAAGAAGCACCCAAGGCAGTGGAAAACTTTAAGACACTGGCAAAAAGCGGTTATTATGATGGTCTGCTGTTCCATCGTGTCATCGATAATTTCATGGTGCAGACAGGCGACCCCGAAGGCACAGGCAGAGGCGGCGAAAGCTGCTGGGGTGAACCCTTCGCTGACGAAATTTCCCCGAAGCTGCATTACTACAGAGGGGCAGTTGCTATGGCAAACGCAGGTCCCGGCACAAACGGCAGCCAGTTCTTTATCGTACAGCAGAAGGATGTAATGGAAGATGCACTGGCAGCATTGCAGGATGCAAGAGATAATAATGAGGAAGAGCTGGGCGTAACACTGACCGACGGCAAATATTATACCTTCAGCCAGCTGTTCCCCGATGAAGTGCTGAACTACTACAGAGAACAGGGCGGTGCAGCCCATCTGGAATATGTTTTTGGCAATCCCTATACCATCTTCGGGCAGGTATTTGAAGGGCTGGATGTCATCGATGCCATTGCAGGGGCAGAGACAGATGAAAGCGACAAGCCGGTAGAGGATATCACCATCGAAAGCATCACATTTGAAAGCTATACAGCAGAGTAAGTTGGGAAGGAAATAGGGAAGATGAAAAAAAGAATGTTGACAATGCTGCTGGCAGCTTTTACGGCAGTTGGCATGACAGCCTGCGGCGGCGAAGAAGTGGCTACTCAGGAAGTAGAATATGATATGGTCTTTGAAAACCAGACAGGGATGGATGTTTCCAAGCTGGAGATCCGCTATGCGGATGATGCGGACTGGTCGGAAATCACTCTGACAGAAGGAGAATGGAAAAACAGCTATGGCATGCCCGTTTCCATGGCAGGTCAGATGCCTGTGGCGGAGGATGGCTGGCAGGTGCAGATGACCTTTGCCGATCATGAGACTATGATCTGGGAAGGCGTTGATTTTGAGGATGAGACCGTTCTGACCTTCTCCGTTGATACAAACGGTGAGCCTGTGGTGGAGATCGGCGAGGAAGCCCCTGAAGCAGAGCTGACAGAAACAGAGGCAGACGAGGAAGAAGTGGCTGATGATACGGCTGATCTGGAAATCGAAGAAGAATAAGAAAAACAAGGTATGCTTTCAAAAAGGGCATGCCTTTTTTTATTTGTAAGAAAGTCTTAATAAAAATGTCGGGAATTTCTAAGAATCATTTGCTACACTATGCAATAGAGAAAGAGAGGGGCGATGTGAAAAAAAGGAGGAATTTTACATGGAGAAAACTTTGGAAAAGATTTTGGTTTTGGTAACAGCGCAGAAGAGTTCTCTGCGATTGATCGAATATGGCTTTGCAATGGCCCAGTCCTGCGGTGGGGAGCTACATATCCTCCATGTGCAGAAGGGGGATAGTGTGTTCAAAAGCGACGATACCCTGAAGCTGCTGCAGAATCTGGTGGACTATGGCTGCAGGAGGGGCGGTATCATCCATCTTGCCTGTGAAGAGGATGTGGCAGCCTATATCAGCCGTTTTGCGGAAGAGGAAGAGATCACCCAGGTGATCCTGGGGCAGCCGCCCGCAAAGGAAGAAAAGAAGGGCAAAAAGAAAAGAGAACATGAATTAGAAAAAATTCTGGCTGCCCTGCCGGAAGGGGTGGAAGTGCTGTTATACCCCCCTGCGGTGGAAGAACAGGCAGACAGAAGAAAAATCGGATAAAAAATACTGGCCCTGGGGTTTGCTTCCCGGGGCCTTTCTTGCAGGTTTCATTTTTTTCCTTGTGGATCGGTGCTTTTTTTGTTGCAAATGGGGGGAAATCATAGTATTATTTGAAAGAATGGAGTAATCTGTGAAAAAATAAGAAATTTGAAGGAGAGAATAGCATGAGCTTATATGAAAACTGGATGAAAAAGGCATTTTCTCAGGAAGGCAGCAGCATCGAAGCTGTTTGGGAAGAATATCTGCCTAAGGAACAGAAGATCTATGAATACATCATCAGCGAAAAGGTAGAAAAAGTTGAAGGTAAGGTTTCCGAACTGGCAGAACGCTTCAACATGACAGCAGAAATGATCGTTGCATTTATCGATGGTCTGAACGCTTCTCTGGAAGAACCCTTTGATATGGAATCCCTGACAGAGGACAGCCAGGTTTGCATTAACATCGATTTTGAAAAGCTGTTCAAGCTGATGATCGAATACAAAGCAGAACACCTGTACACACTGTCTCAGTGGGATGGTATCTTCGATGAAGAAACAAGAAAAAGACTGGCACTGGAACAGAAAAAATCCAAAACCATCGTAAAAGGCGAAAAGATCGGCCGTAACGATCCCTGCCCTTGCGGTTCCGGTAAAAAATACAAAAAATGCTGCGGCGCAAACGCATAAGACGATGAAGACGATACTGGCAAAGGTCGACCTGAGCCAGCCCGAATCTGCGGAAGTCATCCAGACAGCTGCAAAGATCTTGCAGGAAGGAGGTCTGGTTGCTTTCCCTACGGAAACCGTTTACGGCTTGGGCGGGAATGGACTGGACGGTGCGGCCTGTGAAAAAATTTACCTTGCAAAGGGGCGTCCTTCGGACAATCCTTTGATTTTACACATTTCCGAATTTGAAGAGTTGGATGCTATTGTGCGGGAAATTTCCCCGGCGGCGAAAAAGCTGATGGATGCTTTTTGGCCCGGCCCGCTGACAATGGTCTTTCCCAAGGCGGATATCGTGCCTGCCAAGGCCACAGGCGGATTGGATACGGTTGCTGTGCGCTTCCCTAGCCACCCTGTGGCAAGAGCCATCGTACGGGCAGCAGGACTGCCTATCGCAGCCCCCAGCGCCAATTCCTCCGGCAAGCCCAGCCCCACCCGCGCTTCCCATGTGGAATTTGACCTGAATGGGAAGATCGATATGATCGTGGACGGCGGTGCGGCGGAATGGGGGCTGGAATCCACCATCGTGGATGTTTCCGGCGATGTGCCCATGATTTTGCGCCCCGGTGCGGTGACAAAGGAAATGATGGAAGAAGTGGTCGGCAGAGTGGAGATTGACCCGGCGATCCTGACAAAGCCTGCGGCGGACATGAAGCCCAAGGCACCGGGAATGAAATATACCCATTATTCCCCCAAGGCGGAAGTCGTTCTGGTAAAAGGGGAAAGACAGGCGGTTGCCGACGAGATCAATCGTCTGGCGGCACTGGATATGTCCAACGGAAAGAAAACAGGCGTTATGGCAACGGAGGAGACCAAAGACCTCTACCATGCGGATATCATCCTTTCTTTGGGCAGCAGGGAAAGACCTGAGGAAATCGGGGCGAACTTGTTTAAATTATTGAGAAAATTCGATTTTCTGGGCGCGGAAAAGGTCTATTCCGAAGTATTCTCCGAAGAAGGGGAGGGAATGGCCATCATGAACCGCCTGAATAAGGCAGCAGGATACCAAATGATTGATTTAGACAAATAAAAAAGGAGTGTTTTATTATGTTGGCACTGGGTTGCGACCACGGCGGTTACCCCCTGATGAAAGAGGTCATCAAATATCTGGAAGATAACAAGATCGAATATAAAAACTACGGCACATTCTCCGAAGAATCTGTTGATTACCCTGCTTACGGCAAGGCAGTTGCCCACGCAGTAGCCAATGGCGAATGTGAAAAAGGCATTCTGATCTGCGGCACAGGCATTGGCATCTCTATTGCAGCAAACAAAGTAAAAGGCATTCGTGCGGCTTTGTGCGGTGATGTGTTCTCCGCAAAGGCAACAAGAGAGCATAACGATGCCAACATTTTGGCTATGGGTGCCAGAGTAACAGGCCCCGGCCTGGCTCTGGAAATCGTGAAAGCATTCTTGGAAACACCTTTTTCCAATGATGAACGCCACATCAGAAGAATCAACCAGATCGAAGACTGAGAGGTTTTGCTATGAGCAAATTTTTCGTATCTGAGCATCCCCTGATCCATACTAAAATGGCGATGCTGAGAAGCAAAGAAACCGGTACAAAAGAATTCCGCGAGATCATCGGGGAAGTGGCATCTCTGCTGTTTTACGAAGCAACCAGAGACCTGCCTCTGACAGACGTGGAAGTCACAACACCTATCGCAGATGCGACATGCAGAACCATCGATACCAAGCTGGCAGTGGTGCCTATCCTGCGGGCGGGCATCGGCATGACAGATGGCATCCTGCATCTGGTGCCTACGGCGAAGATCGGGCATATCGGTCTGTACCGTGACGAAGAAACACTGGAGCCTGTGGAATATTACTGCAAGCTGCCTGCCGATGTGGCAGAAAGAACCGTATTTCTGGTAGACCCTATGCTGGCCACCGGTGGCTCTGCCGATGCGGCGATCGGTTTTCTGAAAGCCAGAGGGGTGCAGAAAATCATCTTCCTGTGCATTTTGGCTGCCCCTGACGGCGTGGAACGGCTGCAGAAAAACCACCCCGATGTGGATATCTATGCAGCGGCTTACGATGGTAAGCTGAATGAAAACGGCTATATCGTGCCCGGTCTGGGGGATGCCGGTGACCGTATCTTCGGTACAAAGTAACTTTTTTCACTCGAAAGAGGAGAGATATGATTTGACAGAACATAATTGGTTATTGTATATTGCGACCTTTGCCTGTGCCTTCGCCATCACCCTGGTGACGACACCCTTTGCCAAATGGCTTTCCGTCAAATGCGGTGCTATTGACTATCCAAAGGACAGAGGCGTGCATAAAAAACCGATGCCCCGCATGGGCGGGGTAGCCATCGTGCTGGGTTTCATCATCACAGTATTGATGGTATATCATTTTGATAAGAGCATGAATGACAAACAGTTTGTGGGCTTTCTCATTGGCGCCCTGATGATCGCAGGTCTGGGTGTGGTGGATGATATGAAAAACCTGTCTGCGAAGCTGAAATTCTGCGTACAGATCTTGGCGGCGCTGATCGTCATTATGTCCGGCACCCGTATTCAGGTCGTTCTTTGGCCTGTGACAGCCTATCTGCAGAAATTCAGTATCCCCATCACGCTGGTTTGGATCGTTGGGGTGACCAACGCCGTGAACCTGATCGATGGTCTGGATGGCTTGGCGGCGGGCGTTACCTCCATTGCGGCTCTGAGCCTGATGGTTCTTTGCATCCTGACCGGTTCTACCACAGCGGTGGTGCTGACTGCGGCACTGGCAGGGGCTTGTCTGGGCTTTCTGCCCCGTAATTTCAACCCTGCGGAAATCTTTATGGGCGATACGGGCTCTACCTTTTTGGGCTTCGTGCTGGCGGTGACCAGTATCCTTGGGGTGTTCAAGGGCTATGCTCTGCTGGCGATGATCGTCAGCGTGCTGTGCGTTGGTCTGCCTGTGTTTGATACCATCTGCGCTATGCTGCGCCGTATGGCGAAAAATCAGCCCATCATGCAGGCGGACAGAGGGCATCTGCATCATAAGCTGATCGACCATGGCTTCAGCCAGAGACAAGCAGTACTCATTATGTATTCCATCAGCTTGCTGCTGGGGCTTTTGGCCATCTTTATCAGCTTTAAGGATTCCAGTACCATCGTGGTCGTGACGCTGACGGTGATCGTGTTGTGCTTCATCATCTACTATTTCAATGCCCATATCAAAAACAAGCAAGATAAATAATGGCGCATCCTTAGAAGAAAACATGAAAAAGGGATAAATCCTTAAAATATAAGGATTCATCCCTTTTATTCTTTTTCAATGTTCGTTTTCTTCTAAGGCGTGTCGCTGGCAGTTCCGTTTAAGAAACCAACAACTCATAAAATCAATGTTTTCTTAAGCGGAGCCTGCTTAGCCTTCTCCCTGTTTCCAAAACAGGGAGATTTTTTTGTCTGTGTTCCCCTGTTTTTGTCGTTAGAAATATGTTATACTAATTTTCTAAATATCCTCATCCCAAAACTTGTTTTAGGATGAAGTATCGGGTCAAGAGGGGGCAGAGCCCTGAGAAAAAGGAGAGGTGAGCGTGGCGGATAGAATTGAATTAAGTAAAGCATTCATCGAAACAGAACTGCCTGCAGCGCCTCCTTTGTATGTTTCCATTTATTTGATGACCCTTGTGGTAGGGCGGGATTCCGCAAAGGTGGCAGAAAAATTGAATGCTACGGAAAGTGATGTCCTTCGGGCATGGGCTTATTGGATGGATCGAAAGGTGATGCAGAAGGCGGAAGAAAACAAACAGCCTCAAAGACGTACCCTGGTTTCTTCGGAACGTCCCGATTATCCCCCTGCGGAGTTGGCCATGTACATAAAAAATCAGGATGTGAAACATCTTTTCGAATCCGCCCAGAAAAAACTGGGTAAGATGCTTTCCCATCAGGATATGAGCCTGCTTTTCAGTTTCCACGATTGGCTGGGACTGCCCTTGGATGTCATTGATCTGCTGCTTTCCTATTGCACCGCCAATGGGCATAAGGGCATGCGCTATATCGAAAAAGTGGCCCTTGGCTGGGCAGAAGAAGGCATCGATACGGTGGAAAAAGCCGCAGAATATATCGAACTGAGAAAAACAGGCTTCCGCACCATTTTGCAGTCCTTTGGGCAGAACAGACTGCCTGTGCCTGCGGAAGAGAATTATATGAAAAAATGGATCAAGGAATACAAACTGCCCATGGAACTGATCAAAATGGCCTGTGAACGGACTGTTTTGCAGACGGGAAAGGCGTCCTTTCCTTATACCGACAGCATTTTGCGGCAATGGCGGGATGCGGGCGTGAAGGATACCGCAGGCGTTGCGGAGCTGGATAAAGCCTTCGCGGCGAAAAAGAGCCAGAACAATCAGACTGGGCAGAAGCCTGCCCAGAAAGAACAGCCCAAACCCAAACAGAACCGTTTCATCAACTATACCCAGAGTGAATGGGACTTTGCGGAGTTGGAACGACTGGAACGGGAACAACGGGAAAAATGGTAATAGAGAAGGAAGAATTCATAGGAGGGGGAAATTTTGGCAACGAGAACGCAAATTTATCAGGAAGTGCTGCGGGAATATGATGCCCTGCGCACCCAAAAGGCGGCGGAACTGCGCCAGCGCAGAGAAAGCCTGTATACGAGATTTCCCCGACTGGCGGAAATAGAACAGGAGCTTTCCCTGCTGGGGGTTTCTACGGCGAAGCTGGTGCTGCTGAGCCCCGATGCTCTGGAGGCAGCAGTGGCGGAAATGAAGCAGAAGCAGCAGAATTTGGAGGATGAAAGAATGGGCATCATGGCGAAAAACTGCCTGTCCCCTAGTCTGCTGAAAATGGAATATGTCTGTGAGACCTGCAAGGACACGGGATATGTAGGAAACACCCCTTGTGCCTGCATGAAGCATAAATTGATGGACAGGCTCTACGACCAGTCCAATGTACGGGATATCATTCAGGTGGAAAATTTTGATACCTTCGATCTGCGCCTGTTCAGCGATGATGTGGTGCCCGGTGAGGGAATCTCTCCCAAGGAAAACGCAAAGCGCAACCTGAAAATGGCCATGGCCTTTGCGGAGGATTTCACTGGGGACAATCTGCTCCTTTACGGCGGCGCAGGCAGGGGAAAGACCTTCCTGTGCAACTGCATTGCCAAGGATGTGCTAGCTCAGGGGAAGACGGTCCTTTACCTGACAGCGGGGCAGCTTTTCAAGCAGCTGGAGGAAATGCGTTTCCATCGGGATGAGGAAGAAGAAACCACAGATTGGGATGCAGAGCTGCTGGATGCAGACCTGCTCATCATCGATGACCTGGGAACGGAATTTGCCACCATGTTTACGGCATCGGAACTGTTCCGCATCATCAACGACAGAAAGCTCCACAAACGCCCTGTGGTGATCTCCACCAATCTGGATTATCAGGCGCTGATGGAGCAGTATTCCGACCGTGTGATGAGCCGCTTGATCGGTGAATATACCACCTTGAAATTTTTCGGGGAGGATATCCGCATGAAGAAGAAATATAGCAGATAAAAAAGGGACGAGCCCATGGAGGTGGGAAGGATGGATGAAAAAAAGCTGTTGCCGATTTTGAAAGAACAGGAAGCCCAGGCTGCGGAATTTGTGAAGGATACGGATAAGCTGGAAAAATTTCTGGAACGTCTGGAGCAAAAACTGAATCTGATCCCCGTAGTGGGCGATAAACTGGGAGATATCCCGATCCTGATTTCCCTCGTGCGTGCCTATTCCAAACGGGAATATACAGACATCCCCCTGGGCTCTGTCATTGCCATCCTTGGGGGGCTGCTCTATATCGTTTCTCCTGCCAGCCTGCCCGGGATCGGCTATGTAGATGATGCAGCGGTGATCGCCCTTGTGATGAAGATGGTCCATGACGATGTGGAAGAATATCGCAAATGGAAAAAAGAAAACGGGAAACAGATTTTAGAGAAATGAACGAAAAAAAGAGTCCTTCCAGGACTCTTTTTTTATTTGCCAATCAGGAGCAGCCCGGCGGCGCAAACGGCAATGCCTGCCATTTGTTTGGGGGTGATGGTTTCTTTATACAGAAAAATACCTACGAAAAGCAGGATGCACGCCACAGTGATATTGCAGACCAAAGAAGCTACGCTGACCTGCCAGCCTGCCCGATAGACACAGATATAACCAAATTCCAGAAAAACGATGGAGGCAGACAGCAGGATGGTGGCCCAGTTGGCTTTCGTCATTTCCTGCAGGATGTTTTTTTGTCCGCCGGTCAAAAAGAACATCACGATGGAAACTGCCCCTGCGATCAGATAGGTCAGCGCAAGAGAGGCAAAGGGACTGATATCCGCCGGGGTGGATTTGGCGCAGGTATGGTAAAGGGTATTTGCGCCGATGATGATGAGAATAGGCCAAAGCATTTGCCACATAAAACATTCCTCCTAAAAAATGAAAAAGCCGCGTAAAGCAGATAGCCTTATGCGGTAGGTGCTCACCCGTTTGTTTTTCCTTATTCTACTATAAATTCCATTTCTCCGCAAGGGGAACGGGGCGAAGGTTGTCGAAATTTTCTTTTCTCTCTCGACGCTGTTTGACAAAAAAAGCAGTTCTATTTGATTAGAATGGGCATATGGAGGGAAGCAGTATGGAAAAAACAGAAATTACATTGGAATATACGGAACAGACCCCTGCCTTGGGCAAGATGATCCTGCCCCAAAAAGAGCCGAAAAAGCCTTTTCCCTGGAAAGCGCTGGCAAAGGGCGGCGGCTTTTGTCTGGTGGGGCTTCTTTGGGGTAGGGTGGAGCTTTTGGGGCTGCTTCGCCCCATGGGCTTAGCCTATCTTTCGGCCTTTTTTGGAGAAGGCAGGCTGTTCTGGGCGGTCTGGCTGTCGGTGGGCTTAGGTTCTTTTCCCAATGCGCCCCTGAAAGCAGGAGCGGGACTGGCGGCGGCCTTTGCCATCCAGCTTACTATGGGACGTTTCCTCCTGCGGGAGGAAATGGGAAAGAAAGCTCTTTTGGGCACCTTTGCTTCCGCTTTGGCCGGCATTTTCTTTGCCATCAGCCGACAGGGGCTGGGCTTCTACTTCGCCATTGGGGCAGTGGAAGGGGCATTGACCCTGGGCATCAGCTATCTTTTGCAGAAAGGTGTTGCGCTTTTGCTGGAACGGGAGAAGTATTTTACCCTGACCAGAGAAGAAACCCTTTCTCTGCTTCTCCTGCTGGGGGGTGCCCTGGCGGGGCTGGCTTCTTTGCGGCATCCCCTTTTGCGGGATACGCTTTTGCCGGCGGCTTCGGCTTTCTTCCTTCTTTTTGCCGCAAGGCAGGAGGGCATTGGCGGTGGCGCGGCTGCCGGGGTGTTTCTGGGCTTCCTGCTTTTTCTTTGTAATGGGGTGGAACTACCCCTTTTTGTTGCCCTCGCTTTAGGGGGAATGTTGGCGGGCTGCGTCAGCGGGCTGGGCAGGTTGGCCTCTGCTCTGGCTATGGTGCTGGCTCCCTGCATTTTTCTGTTTTACATAGATATGACGTTGCTGGAACCGATTTGGATGGGAGGTTTGGTAATCGGGGCAGCTCTGTTTTCCCTGTTCCCCAATGAACTGCTGGAAAAGCTCAGTGGTATGCGGAAAACAGAAAGCCCCCAAGACAGATATACAAAGATGAAGGAGTTGACCGAAGAAAAGCTGCTGGGAGTATCGGCAGCCTTCGAAGCGCTGGCAAAAACCTTTGTTAAGGAAGGGGAACGAAAAGACAAAGGAGAAATCGGAAGATTGGTCGATACCATTGCGGGAAGGGCCTGTCAAGACTGCGGGCTGGCCCATTACTGCTGGGAGGAAGACCTTTATAAAACCTATAGCATGACCTTTTCCGCTCTGTCCCATTGCGACAGCCGGGGCCGGTTTACGAAAGCTGAACTGCCGGAAACTTTTCGGGAGACCTGCCCCCGGGTGGATGGGTTTGTGGAAACGGTTAACGAGGTTTATGAAATGTATCGAAGGGATTGCCTTTGGCTCAGCCGCCTGACGGAATGCAGAGAGTTAGTAGGACAGCAGTTGCGGGCGGTTGGCGAGATCATGCAGAACCTTTCGGGACAGATGGAATTGAACTGCGTTTTTCTGGAGGGAGCCGAACGAGCATTGACCGATGCCTTGAAAAAACAGGGCTTTCGACCGAAAAAGGTAGTTGTCACAGAAGAGAAAAACGGCCGGGAGGGAACCGGAGGTTCCCGGCAGGTGCGGATTGTGCTGCCTGCCTGCGGCGGAAAAGGCATTTGCAGAGATAAGATTCTGCCTTTGGTGAAAAAGACCTTGGGCTGCCCCATGGTCTTATTGGAGGAAGGCACCTGCTCGGTAGACGGGGCGGAACGGGACTGTACCCTGCATTTTCGGGAAGAGCCTGCCTTTTCCCTGACCACAGCCACAGCCTTTTCTCCTGCGGAAGAGGGCAGACCCACAGGGGATGCGGCAGCCTTTCTGGAAACAGAACGGGGCAATGCCCTTCTGGCCCTTTCCGATGGCATGGGCACCGGGGAACGGGCGGCGAAGGAAAGCCGTATCGCCATCGAACTGCTGGAGCAATTCACGGAAGCCGGCTTTGACCGTGAACTGGCGGTGGGGATGATCAATTCTGCCCTGCTCCTGCGGCGGGGCGAGGAGACCTATGCCACTCTGGATATTTGCCATGTAGACCTGTTCGACGGACACGCGGAGTTCATCAAGCTGGGAGCTGTGGCAACGTATATCTGGCGGGGTAGCCGTATCATCTCCCTGCGCTCTACCACATTGCCTGCAGGTATTTTGAAGCAGGTCAGTGCGGAGAAAAATGAGATGCTCCTGAAGGATGGAGATATGATCCTCATGGTGACCGATGGCATTACCGATGCGCTTGGGGGCGAAGAACAGACGGGGGCTTGGCTGAAAGGCAAGCTGACCTCCTCTCCCATGTCGAACCCTCAGGATGCGGCGGAGTATATCCTGCAGGAGACCAAAAAGGAACGGCAGGAGGGCCGACGGGACGATATGACCGTATTGGCCAGCCGTTTCTGGCGAAAACGTGCCTGAAACTGGCAGTGTTGGTGGACTTGCGTTTTTTCCCCAATTCGTGTAGAGTGATGATAATATGGTGACAAACCAAATGAGGAGACGACTATGCGGGAAAAAGTACAAAAGACCATCGCACAATTTCATATGTTCCCCCGGGGTGCAAAGCTCATTGTGGGGCTTTCCGGCGGGGCAGATTCTGTGGCATTGCTGCATCTGCTGCATAGCTGGCAGGAGGAAGAGAACTGGCAGATTACCGCTGTCCATATCCATCATGGGCTGCGGGGCAAGGAAGCGGACGAGGACGCTCGTTTTGCGGAGAGTTTCTGCGCTTCTCTGGGTATCCCTTGCATCGTGAAGCGGTATGATGTGGCAAAGGAAGCCAAACTGCGCCGTCTTGGTGAGGAAGAAACGGGTCGCATCCTGCGCTATGCTGGCTTTCGGGAGGCAGCCGGCGGAGAAGGCCGTATTGCCGTTGCCCATCATCGGAAAGACCAGGCAGAGACGGTTCTCATGCGTCTTTGCCGTGGGACAGGCCTGACAGGGCTTGCGGGCATGGCCCCTGTGCGGGGGAATATCTGCCGTCCTCTGCTGTTTTGCGACAGGGAAGAAATTAAGCGGTATTGTCGGGAAAATCACATCCTCTGGCGGGAAGATGCCACCAACCAACAGGAAAAATATACCCGAAACAAGCTGCGCTTGCGTGTTTTGCCCCTGTTGGAGGAAATCAACCCAAAGGCTGTGGTCCATATTGCCGAAACTGCATCTCTTTTGGCAGAGGAAGAAGAGTTTCTGGAACAGCAGACGGAAGCTTCTTTTGCCCAAGTGAAGCTGTCCTCTGCTGCGAAGGAAATCCATCTTTCCAGAGAAAAGCTGCAGGCGCTGCACCCTGCTATCAAACGGCGGGTTCTGCGAAAAGCTATGGCAAATTTTCTGAAAACCGATGTTTCACAGGTGCAGATCCAAGCTCTGGAAGATCTGCTGCAAAAGGAAACGGGAAAAAGCCGCGATTTTCCCGAAGGCATCCGTGCTGAAAACTGCTATGAAGCCTTGGTTCTCTCCCGCAAAAGAGAACAAAAGACGACAGGCTTCTGCTATGAACTTCCTATGGATGAAGAAGTGCTGATTCCTGAGGTGGGCATTGCTGTCTGTGCTTCTTTCCATGAAAAAAAAGTCGAAATTTCCGGGGAAACCTGTACGAACGTATTTGATTATGATAAAATAAAACATACGCTGTTTTGCCGAACCAGAAAAGCGGGGGACGTTATCCCTTTGCAAAACGGCAGGAAAAAGATCAAAGATCTGTTCATTGATGAAAAGATCCCCAGAGACCGGCGTGCATCCTATCCCCTTATTGCCATGGGGGAGGAAGTCCTTTGGGTGCCCGGTCTGCGTGTTTCCGCGGCCGCGGGGGAGGATGAACAGACGGTTCTGCGGATTTGGATTCGAATACGGAGGGTACAGGAATGAAAGAAAGAGTAGAAGTGATGCTTTCTGCAGAACAGATCGACAAAAGACTGGCAGAACTGGCAGATGATTTATATCAGGAATTTGGCGATGAACAGGTGGAACTGGTCTGCGCCCTGAAGGGTGCCGTTGTGACCATCGTCGATCTGGCGAAGAAGATGAAAATGCCCGTGACCATGAATTTCATGAGTGTTTCCAGTTATGGCGACAGCACAGAAAGCTCCGGCAAGATCAATGTCAAGATGGACTTGGATGAGGATATCGCCGGAAAAAACGTGCTGATCGTGGAAGATATCATCGATACAGGCAGAACCCTGAAAAAATTGAAAGAGCTGCTGGAAAGCAGAAATCCCAAGAAGCTGAAGCTGGTGACTCTGCTGGATAAACCCGACCGCCGTGTGGTGGATATCAAGGCAGACTATACAGGCTTCACCATCCCCGATGCTTTCGTGGTAGGCTATGGTTTGGACTATGCCCAGAAATACAGAAACCTGAACTACGTAGGCGTGCTGCACTTCGAAGAGGACTAAAAAATATAAGCCGTAAACCTTTTGGTTTACGGCTTTTTTGACTTTTTTTTCGTCTTTTCCGGGAAAACCTTCGTTGCGTTTCTATATAAAGTATGCTACAATTATAAATTGATATGGTCTGGTCTCTGTGGGGTAAAGAAGACCGGACGGTCAAAATAATTATGAGTATAAGGAGGAACGCTCTTGAACAAATATTTTAAATCCATAGGGCTCTATGCTCTGGTGTTTATCGTCATCCTGGCAGCCTTGGCCTATACCGGTCCCCAGGTGCTCCCTCAGCAAAAGGAAGCTGCGGAAGCCTATGTTTACAGTGACCTGCTGCAGGAACTGGAAGCAAATAATGTGGCATCTGTCGAAGTTTCCAGAAGCACAGAAGTCAGCGACTATGGTACAGCACAGGCAACCTTGAAAGATGGCAGCATCATTACTGTTGATGTACCCAGTATGTCTACGCTGCAGGCAAAGCTGGATGAAAAAGCAGTAGAAAATGGGGTCAAGATGGAAGTTGGGAAACTGCAGCGGCAAAGCATGTTTTCCCAGATTGTCCCTTCCCTCATCATGCTGATCGTTATGATTATTGTCTTCTCTCTTCTGTTCAACAGAATGCAGGGGGGCGGTGGCAAAATGGCCAACTTCGGCAAAAGCAAGGCGAAGATGAGCGTAGATGGGGAGAATAAAGTGACCTTTGATAACGTGGCAGGCTGTGATGAAGAAAAGGCAGAGTTGGAAGAACTGGTGCAGTTTCTGAAAGCACCCCAGAAATTCACAGAGCTGGGCGCACGTATCCCCAAAGGGGTTCTCTTGGTAGGCCCTCCCGGTACAGGTAAAACATTATTGGCGAAAGCCGTTGCTGGTGAGGCGGGCGTGCCTTTCTTCAGCATTTCCGGTTCCGATTTCGTAGAAATGTTCGTCGGCGTTGGCGCATCTCGTGTCCGCGACCTGTTCGAACAGGCAAAGAAAAGCTCCCCCAGTATTGTTTTCATCGATGAAATTGACGCAGTCGGCCGCCGCAGAGGTGCCGGTCTGGGCGGTGGACACGATGAAAGAGAACAGACATTGAACCAGCTGCTGGTAGAAATGGACGGTTTCGGCATCAATGAAAGCGTCATCATTATCGCAGCTACAAACCGTGCCGATATCCTGGACCCTGCCCTTCTCAGACCCGGTCGTTTCGACAGGCAGGTCTATGTAGGCAGACCCGACGTAAAAGGCAGAGAAGCCATCCTGCGTGTCCATGCCAAGGGCAAGCCCATGGCTCCCGAAGTTGACCTGAAAGTGGTGGCGCAGACCACAGCAGGCTTCACCGGTGCAGACCTGGCAAACCTGCTGAATGAAGCAGCCCTCCTAACAGCCAGAGACGGTAAGAAGAAAATTGATATGGCAGAAATTCAGAAGGCGCTCATCAAGATTGGCGTGGGTACTGAAAAGAAAACAAGAGTCATTTCTGAGAAAGAAAAATACATCACAGCATACCATGAAGGCGGTCACGCTATCCTGTTTGAAATGCTGAGCGAACTGGACCCTGTCCATAGCATTTCCATCATCCCTACGGGGATGGCCGGCGGCTACACCATGCCCCTGCCCGGTGAGGATCGTATGTATATGACAAAGATGATGATGGAACAGGAAATCGTCAGCTTGCTGGGCGGCCGTGCAGCGGAAGAACTGGTCATCAAGGACATCACCACAGGTGCTTCTAACGACATCGAACGTGCCACATCTATGGCAAGGGATATGGTTACAAAATATGGTATGAGTGAGGTTCTGGGGCCCATCCAGTTCGGCGGAGACAGCAACGAAGTCTTTATCGGCAGAGACTGGGGCCAGGCCAGAAATTATGGCGAAGGTGTGGCATCGACCATCGACCAGGAAGTCAACCGTATTGTAACAGAAGCTTATCGGGAAGCAAAACGCCTCCTGAAAGAAAATATGGAAATGCTCCATGCTACCGCAAAGCTGCTGGTAGAAAAAGAAAAGGTGACAGGGGACGAATTCCGTGCTCTGTTTGACCAGAAGGTGCGCAATGAAATTTTGGGCATCGCCAATGAAGGGGAAGAAGCTTCCCCAGAAACAACAGATGTGGAAAACTGAGAGGAGAACGAATCATGGAATTTAAAAACATCGTACCCGGCATGACATTTGAAAAAGAATTTATCGTAGAAGAAGGCGATACAGCAGCACATTTCGGCAATGACCGTGTGCCCGTATTCGCTTCCCCCAGAATGATCTCCTGGATTGAAGGCACAGCCATCGGTACAGTAGCACCTTTCCTGCCCGAAGGCTGGGAAACAGTAGGCACCACCTTCAATCTGTCTCACCTGGCTGCTACACCCGTTGGCATGAAAGTGCGCGTGGTTACAGAAGTAACAGAAGTAAAAGGCAAGCTGCTGACATACAGCGTAAAGGCTTACGATGAAGTAGATAAGATCTGCGAAGGTACCCATGGCCGTGCTATCATCGAACTGGATAAATTCCTGAGCCGTGTAAACAAAAAAGGCGATAAATAAGAAATCGGCAAGCAAAAAGTCTGAAGTCTGGCAAAGTCGGGCTTCAGGCTTTTTTCTCTTGAATTGTCAAGTCAAGTGCAACGATACAGAAAAATAAACTTCATAAGGGG
>CALCGT010000032.1 GCA_937901125.1 uncultured Clostridia bacterium
CCCTTATGAAGTTTATTTTTCTGTATCGTTGCACTTGACTTGACAATTCAAGATAGAAAAAATTTTTATAAAATGAAAGGAGTCGATGATATGATTTATACAGCAAAAGGCGGTATTAAAAGAGTTGTTGCAGTAAGAATGAGCCCCGGGGAAAATGTTATGAAAGGGCTGGAAACTGTATGTGCAGAATATGGCATCAACAATGCAATCATCCTGTCCGGTATGGGCAGCCTGAATGGCTGTGAATATCTGGTGCCTATTGCATTGCCTGATAAAAAAGCGGGCTATGGATATGGCGACCCTATCAAAGTGACAGACCCTGTTTCCGTAACCGGTGTTTCCGGTATGATTTGCCATGATGATGATGGCAATGCGCTGCTTCATGTACATATCAATGTATCTGATAACAGCGGTACCGTGCGTGGTGGTCACTTGACAGATAATAACACAGTTCTGCTAACTTTTGATGTTGTGATTGGAGAACTGGGCGATGGTCTTGAAATGGGCAGAGCTTATGATGAAGACCTGGAAGTATTTATTTTCAGACCGAAATAGAAATAAAGAGAGGCGTAACAAAATGGAAAATCGCGGATGGTTGGTTTATGTTTCAAATGCCGCGGTACTTCTTCAATATAAAGGAATCAAGGTATTGATTGATGGGTTATATCTGGATAATAGTGGACATTTCAGTCAATTGCCAAATGCCGTATGGGATGGGATGCAGAAGGGGATCGGAGAAATGGCCCATATTGATTATCTTTTGTTTACCCATTCCCATGCGGATCATTTTTATATACCCTATGTTCAGCAATATTTGCAGAAGAACAATGTTAAAGGATATGCATTACCCTGTTCCACGGAGAGGCTGAATGGATGCAGAGCAATTTCCTTTGATGAAGAAAAAAGAGTGGAACTTGCAGAGGGCTTTGCTTGCAGTTATCTGGATGTTCGCCATTTGGATCAACGTTTTCACGGCGTGACGAATAGATGTTATTTGATGGAAATGAAAGGAAAGCGGATTCTCTTTTTGGCGGATGCAGATTATCAGGCCGAAGCATATTTTGAATTAAGGGGATTGGAGATTGATATTGCTTTTGTAACACCAGTTTTTTTTAATCATCCATCAGGTAGAATGATTCTGCAGGAAATACTCCTTGTACGAAAAATCATATTGTATCATTTTCCCTTTGAACAGGAGGATACGATGTATATGGAAAAAATGGCAAGAAGAGATATTATGCGATATGAAAAAGAAGGCCAGCCAATCGTTATCTGGAATAAAACAGGACAATCGCTGGTATTTTGACAGAATGAGAAAGAAGTGGATAGATTGGAAAATTTATTATTTGCTTGCAATGCGGTACTGCCCACTTTTGCAATCATTCTATTGGGGATTAGCCTGAAAAGAATCGGTGTTCTGAAGGATGCACTGATACAGCAGGGGAATGTGCTGTGTTTTCAGGTTTTATTCCCTGTTTTGGTTTTCTTTAATCTTTACACAGCAGAAAAAATAAATATTTCATACTTGAAACTGATTATCATTGCCTTAGCAATTATTGCAGTGAGCCTGTTGGTTTTGATTTTCGTTGTGCCACGGGTCACAAATGATCGGCGACGGGCATCAGTATTGATTCAATCGATTTATCGTGGGAATTATATGCTTTACGGACTACCTTTTTCCAAGATATTAGGCGGATCTGCCAGCGTGGCGATGGCAACATCCATCATGGCGGTAACACTACCGGTACTGAATGTGATCGGTGTTTTTGTATATTCCTTTTTTTCTGAAATGAAAGAAAAGCCTAATCTGAAACATACTGCGGTACAGTCATTGAAAAATCCTATTTTATGGGGTGTAATGACTGGATTTATTTTCCGAATGCTTTCTGTTTCTTTACCACAGTTTCTTTATACGGCGGGAATGGATTTGGCTGAGATTGCAACACCCTTAGCGTTTCTTCTGCTGGGGGGACAGTTTCGGATGAGTTCTGCAAAGAAAAATTGGAAGGCACTTTTTGTAGGACTGAGCGTGAAACTGGTAATTTTACCCATAGTTGTGTTGGTTACAGTAATTTATGAGTTGAATATTGTAGGAACAGAATTGGTTCCAATTTTTATATTTGCTGCTGCACCAACGGCGATTACCAATTATCAGATGGCAATCCAATTTGATGCAGATGCAGAGTTGACAGGTGACTTTCTGATTTATTCTATGCTTTTTTCTATATTGACAATGTTTATCTTTATTTATGTACTGCGTAATGGCGGGTGGATTTAATAATGGTTTTCATAACTTTATAAAATATAAAAAAGAAATACCCTCATCTGTTTATGGCGGATGAGGGTATTTCTTTTTTATAGAAGGAGGTTGAAAAATATTATTCACTTTCCAATAGAAAAGAAAGAAACATTTCTTTCTTCATACCATGGAAGTAATCAGAAATTGGAGTGGAATGCAGAATTTCCGCAAGAGCATCCCACTCCAAAGGGATGCCGATGAGTTTTTTTGCAAGAAGATCTGGACTTTTAATGCCAAAAAAATCTCCATAAAAATGTAAATCTTGTATATTGCCATCTTTACAGTTCATATGGATTTCCAATAGCCCGCATTGGTCGAAGTATCTCTTTTTGGTGATAGCGCAGGAAGGAGAATATCCATAAGTCCATTCGTAAGTATCATATCGTTCTGTTTTGATTTTATGGATAAGAGCAAGTTCTTCCTGGGTGAAAATATGGGACTGCACAATATCAGTTTTCAGAATGTGTTTTATAATGAGATCCTTGAATTCTTCCAGAGATATAGGCTCTTTCAAAAAGGGGGAGATATTTGTTATACGGCTGCGTACAGATTTTGTTGCCTTTGTGCGAAATTTATCACTTGATACATTTAAGACATCCGAAACAACTGAAAGGTCAGATTGAAACATCAGTGTACCATGATGCATGATTCGACCCTGCTTTATATACTGGGCATTGCCTGAAAATTTTTTCCCTTCGATAGTGATGTCATTTCTGCCGTTTATTTCAGCAGGCACACCGAGACTTTGGAGCAATTCTGTGATAGGCTGACAGAACAGATGAAGATCTAGTTCGGTAGTGTTTTTGGCATCTAGAATAAAGGTGAAGTTCAGATTTCCAAGATCGTGATAGACAGCACCTCCGCCGGATAATCTTCGTACAATGGAAATCTGTTTTTCGCGAGCGACTTTATGATGCACTTCAGCAAAGGTATTCTGATTTTTACCAATTACAACAGTATTTTCGTTTTGCCACAGCATAAAATATTCCTGCGATCTGTCCATATGGTCGAAAACATATTGTTCTAAAGCTAAATTGAAAGCAGGGTCTGTGCTGGGAGAGAGAATCAGTTTCAAGAAAAATCCTCCTTTTGGAAAGCTTTCTTTTAGTATATCAATAGAAATGTTGAAAGAATTTAGGGAATTATACAGTTGGAAAAATAAAAATTGGGTACAATGAAAGAAAAAGATTTCAGGAGGGGGAAGTTTATGTTTGGACAGTTCTTTGTATTGTTTGCGATGGTTGGTGTTGGTTATTACGCAAATCATAAGAAAATGATCACCCCTGTTGTTAATACGGGAATTGGTGCATTGGTTATGAAACTGACCTGTCCTGCGCTACTGTTTGTGACGATTGCGGCGAA
This sequence comes from uncultured Clostridia bacterium, assembly GCA_937901125.1. Taxonomy (GTDB): domain Bacteria; phylum Bacillota; class Clostridia; order Lachnospirales; family Anaerotignaceae; genus Anaerotignum_A. Next base: position 3,662 of record CALCGT010000032.1, read on the forward strand.
TGAGATAGATGCCGATCGTCTGAAGACCTTCTTTTTGCTGGTTGCAGCCCAGTATGTGGCAGCGGTAATTGGTGGGAAACTGGTTCGTACATACTGCAAAAAAAGAGGATGGAAAGAAAAGTATATGGAAATGTTGGAAGTTACTACAGCCACATCCAATAATGGTTTTATCGGATTGCCTGTAGCGCTGATGTTTTTTGGCGAAACAGGTGGGCTTTATATGTCTGCCGGCTTTTTTGGGATTCATCTTTATTTATGGACTTTTGCAGTGCAAGTACTTCAAGGAGATAATGGTGGAAAAACATCTTTGAAGGAGACTGTTCGGAAATTGATGAATCCAAACTGCGTAATGGTTTTTGTAGGTCTGGCTTTTTCTTTGTTGGGCTGGACTGCATCTGTGCCTGATTTTATGATGGAAGCCATATCTACACTGGGAAATATGTCCACGCCATTATCTTTGATTTATATTGGGGCTATGGCCGGAAATGAAGGTATCCTGGCCTTGATTGGCAGAAGGAATGCTGTTGAGACGGCACTGGTAAAAATGATTTCCTTTCCTTTGGTTACGGCAATACTGGTATATTTCCTTCCCATAGATCCTCTGGTCAAAAAAATCTGTGTCGTTTCCATGGCCTGCCCCTGTGCAGCGATCATGCCGATGGTGGTAGAGCAATATGGAAAGGTTGGCGCGGAAGAATCTTCGGATATTACGTTGTTGACAACATTTTTCTCCATGGCTGTGCTGCCTGTATCGATCTGGGCTTGTGGGATGCTGTTCTGAAGCTATTCTCTTATTACCAGACTTACCGAAGCAGATGCTTTTGATATTTACGTATGCTATTTGTAAAGATATTTACCATTTTGTCCAATGATACCTGTTATGAAAAAGGAGGTGATTTTATGGTAAATATTGATGCAGGAAAATGTATTGGATGTGCGATGTGTACAGAAGTTTGCAGCTTTTCGGCGCTTACTGTTTCTGACGGAACAGTATTTTTTAGAGACGGCGCTATTTGTAATGAATGTGGACATTGCGAGGCGATTTGTCCTTCGGAAGCAATTTTTGTGGTGGGATACGATCATTCGGAGACTATAGCGTACAATAAAGAAAAATTTAATCTTCCAGCAGAAAATTTTTTGAACGCTTTGAAATTCAGAAGAAGTACCAGAGAGTTTAAGGATGTTGAAATAGCTCCCGAAAAGATAAACGCTATACTCGAAGCGGGAACATATTCGCCGACGGCTAGCAACAGGCAGCCGCTCAGGTATATCGTTCTTGATAAAAAAAGGCGGAGGAAACAAGCAGGCTCGCTCATGAAATTTTCAAAGAGGTTACTGACGATATTGAGCGCAGAGAGGAAGCCATTCGCGATAAGTTTAAGGGTGTTCCCCGGTACTTTGATATGTGGATAACCAGATGTAAGGATTATTATGAAAGAGGCATGGACAAATTCTTTTTCAATGACGCAAGTGCAGCAGTCATCATGGTTGCAAAAAAAGATGACCCATGGGCAAAGACAGATTCTGCTATAGCATACGGTAATATGGATATGATGGCAAACAGGCTTGGGCTTGGAACGTGCTTTATCGGTATGTTTGAAATAGTTGGCGAGATAGACAGAAGGCTTTACGACAGCTTGGGTATAAAGGAAGATGAGGCTCCTTTTGTTACATTTGTAGTGGGTGAGCCGAGAATTAAATATTTAAGAACAACGGCAAGGAAGAAATTGGATATAACTAGATTATAGTTATAAATAATTTCTGTTTAAGTTAATGGTAGATGAAGGCTTACCATCCATTCATGAGGTGGATTTATTCGGCTGAATACATAAAGAGGCAGGAATCGTTATGGATCCTGCCTCTTTCATATTTTTGATTTGTGCCGATTACAGGCTATGCAAAGCATCTGGTAATTCTCAGTGTTTGTTTTTTTAGTGGAAGTTTTCAAGAGTTTCCCATACACTGTCGATCTTTTCAACTGTCTGAGAAGAAATCAGTTCGGACATGCGTTCTTCTGTATGGATTGTCTGCATATTGGAACGGTAGGTTTCGCCGGCAAGTTTTTTGACTTCTGTTTCATCAGGGGATTCTTCTGCTATAACTTTCAGGACAAAGTAGGTGTTGCCCATATTGAAAGGTCCTTCGATGTCACCTTCAGCAACATCAGGAGAGAGACCAAATTGTGCTTCCAGATGATAACGATATACGGTCATTTCGCCGTTTTCCCCTTCTCCTTCTACATTACCTGCGACATCATACTGATTAAACAATTTCGAGAAATCTTCGCCGTTTTTAGCTTTTTCTAGAACATCCTCGGCTGTTTCCAAATCATCTACAATGATGCTGTTTACTTTCAGAAGCTGGAATTCTTCCATTAGACCCTCTTTGTTTTTTTCGAAGAATTCATCAATTTCAGAATCGTTTACTGTGCATTCTTCGGAAATGGCTTGATACACTTTGGAATACAAAGAAGAATTTTCCATGACAGTAGTCAGTTTTTCTTCATCAATCCCCATTTTTTTTAAATCTTTTTTATCAACATTTTCCATAAACTGTTTGGCGGCAAGTTTAGAGGCTTCTTTTTCATCATCATTCAAAGTGATTCCATTTTCGGTAGCATATTTTTGTGCTGCAACTAAATTTTGGATGGCATTGATGGTATGAGTTTCCACCAGTTCATCTGCTGACTGTCCATCAAAGTCCATATTCCATGCACTTTCACCGGCAGTGGAAACAAGTTCCATACTAGTGGTATATAAATGAACCATGTATTCGGATTTCATGATTTCCTGACCATCGATTTTAAGAACAGTTTCATCTATAAAATCAGATGTGCCATTGCTGCAAGCGGTCAGAGATAACGCTGCGATTAACAATGGTGCTAAGACATTTTTAATCATTTTTTTCATCGTATAAGACCTTCTTTCGTATGGTTTCCTAATAGCTACATTATACCGAGAAATTCCTGTGTTTTCAATGCTTTGTGAACATTTTAATAAGAGAAAAAGAGATAGAAATAGAAGGACAATTCAGAGGAAATTAATTTTGAAAGAAGGGGTTGAAAATGTAGGTGATGAAATTTCCAGAGGCAAATAAGAGCCCTACTTAGGATGTGTTTCTAGACCTAACTTTAGGGCTATTTGGTTTTTCTATTTTTATAAAAAATTTTTTTTGGAAAACTGTCCCAAACGATAATTTTCAAATGGGAACGATTATGAAAGGGGAATTAAGCCGACCTCTCGGTGCAGGAGAGGAGGTGAGGATTCATGAAGTTTTCGTTAGATCAAATGGAAACCATAAGATACCAGTTTGACAGTTTTTGTAGGAAAGTGTTACGGGATTATAACCGTGATATTGAAATGCACTGTAGTCAAGTAAGTGGACAGGTTTTATAAAGAAAAAGTTTTGAGGACAGCTGATTAGACTTGTCCCCAGTACATT
>CALCGT010000033.1 GCA_937901125.1 uncultured Clostridia bacterium
CAAAGTAAAGTGGATGAATTGAATAAACGTCCTCGTAAGTGCCTGAACTTTTTAAACCCTTATGAAGTTTATTTTTCTGTATCGTTGCACTTGACTTGACAATTCAAGCATCAAAAAAAGATACATAAAATGTGAAATTATATTTCATTGTATGAATATTTGAAAATGGGAAAAGAAGAATGTCAGATGAATCGATATCAAAGTGGAGAAAATGCCGGAATATAAAGGAATCCAAATGGTGGTTGGACGTGTTTTTGCAGAAATACAAAATCAACAAAATATATATGTTGAATTTGTTGAAATCTCCAGATTGAAATTTAATTTCATATATGCTATATTTATTTCAAAATTAAGAAATAGAAAATGAATTAAAATTTCATTTGGAAAGGAGAGAACTATGAACGACTTTATGTTTAACATGATCAGATCAGAGTTGGAAGATGTTGTTGGCAGAGATAATGTTTCTGTTACCACAAGCGATAAGATCAGCCACAGCGTGGATTACTTTTGCTTTCTAGACTTTGGGAAGACAGGGGCAGAATGATGCCATTGGCGGATTTTATCATACATCCTGGCAATGATGAAGAAGTGGCAAGTATTCTTGTGATCGCCAATTATTATAAAATTCCTGTATTTCTATGGGGCGGCGGTGCAGGCTCTCAGGGTGGCGCATTAGCTGTCAAAGGCGGTATCCTAATGGATATGAAGCGTATGAATAAAGTCATCGAATTGGATGAAAAATCCATGTGCGTCACAGCGGAAGCCGGCATCAATTTTGCACAGCTGGAATGGTATGTGAATGAAAAGGGCTATTCCCTGATGCATTACCCCAGTTCCCTGACCTGTAGCACACTGGGAGGTTTTCTGGCGTATAATGGCATTGGTGTGCTTTCTACGAAATACGGCAAGAACGATGACCAGTGCATGCATATTGAAATGGCAGTGCCCAGCGGCAAGATCCTGAAATCTACACCGGTACCCAAACATTCTTCCGGCCCCAGCATCTTACATATGTTCCTTGGCTTCGAAGGCACGTTGGGGTCATCACAAAAGCGACGATGAAAATTTTCAAACGGCCTGAAGTACGGAAATTTAGAGCGTTCCTTTTCAAGGATGTACCAACGGGTCTGACTTTCGGCAGAGATCTTCTTCAGGAATTTAAACCTTCGATCATGCGTCTGTATAATGAAGAAGAAACGAAATCCATCATCAAAAATATCCTTGGTGTTGAAAAAGAGGGGACGTTTATGAATATCGCCATCGAAGGCAATGCAGAGATCGTTACAATTGAAGAGCGGATTGCCCTGAAAATGTGCGAAGAAAGAGACGGTATAGACCTTGGTTCTGATTATGGCGAAAAATGGTGGGACAGCCGTGTGACCTTCTTCTATCCCGATCATGCATTGGATCTGCCTAAGATGTTCGGTACGTTGGATACGATCTCAACTTATTCCAATATGGAAAATATCTACTGAGCATTGAAAAAGACCATAGAACAGTTTGAAGGGGTTCGTTTTATTGCCCATTTCTCTCACTGGTACGAATGGGGCGTTATGATCTATGACAGATTTATCATCGAAAATCCTCCCGAAGACCCCGAAGAAGCTATGAGATTGCATAATGAGATCTGGAATGCCGGCATTCGTGCGATTCTGGATAATGGCGGTGTTGTCAACGACCATCATGGTGTCGGCATGAAGCTGGGCAGATTGATGAAGGAACAATATAAAGAAAATATGGTCGTTTTCGAAGCATTGAAGAAAGAGCTTGATCCTAATGGTATCATGAATCCATATTCGGAAAGATGGACATATATCGATCGACATCTTGCAGAGTGTCTTGAAAAATACAAAGGTGAAATTTGTATTGTATGTGATCACAAGGATCGTGGCAGCATCCTTCCTGGTGGTTTTGCTGCCCGCATCTATTCAGTTGGTGCGGAATATGAGCAATTCTTATTCTTCAGCGGTTGGCGTTTCTTATTCTATTGTTTACCTATCTTTCCCGGTAGGTGCGGTATCGATGCTGTTGTCTTTCATTAGCGCAGTTCCAAAGCATGCAAAGCAGATCAAAGATGGAGGTGAAGCAAAATGATTCCGATTGTAGTAGTATCTTTGATCGTTATGATCATTCTGGGGGTTCCCATTTGCTTCGCTGTGGGTCTTTCCGGTTTTCTGGGGATCTATTTTGGGAGCAATATTGATTTGTTCATCGTTGTGCAGAGATTTATCAGCGGGATCAACTCTTTCTCTCTGATGGCAGTCCCTTTATTTATTCTGGGCGGTGCCATCATGGATAAGGCGGGCATCTCCAAACGTATCGTAGGCTTTGCAGCAGCTTTATTTTCCTGGCTGCGTGGCGGGCTGAGCATTTGCTGCGTGGCGGCCAATATGATCTTTGCCGGCATCTCCGGCTCTGGCGCAGCAGCAGTTAGTGCCATTGGCGGTATCCACGATCTATGGCTACATTTTCTCCTTAGCAAATGTTGGTGATATTATCTGCAATTTTATTTTGTCTCTGACAAATGACACAACAATGATCATGCTGCTGACAGCGGGTTTCATGGTTTTCATTGGCTGTTTTATGGAAAGTCTGGCGGCGATGCCCATTATCCTGCCTATTGTTTATCCTCTGCTGCAGAACATGGGGGCAGATATGACGCAATTTGGCGTTATGTTCTGCCTGTGTACCATATTGGGTGGCCTGACTCCTCCCGTTGGTATTTATCTGTTCCTGTCCATGTCTATTGCAAAAGCAAAGATCCAGGAGGTTATTCCATATCTGCTGGTGCCTGTAATCATTATCATTACAACGATTATTACAGCAGCCTTCGTTCCAGGCTTATCAACGCTTTTGCCTAATTTGATCATGGGATCGGCATAATTTTTTACAGAAACTAGATTGGTAGAGTTATTGGGTTTTGGATATTCGGAAAGAGGAGGTATGAAGTTATGTGGCTGCAAAAAGAAATGTATATGGAAGCACAAAAGTATTTGGTAGGCGGCGGCTCTACAGGCGGACGTTTTAATGCGACATTGGGGCAGCCATTGTATATGGATAGATGTGAAGGTGCATATCTGTATGACGTGGAAGGAAAGAGATATATCGATTATCATTCCTCTGCCGGGCCTGCCTTGTTTGGGTATAAGCATCCTCGCTTGGAAGCGGCAGCAAAGGCAGCCTTGGAAAAAGGCTTTTATTGGGGCTATGATTCAAAGGAAACCATCGAACTGGCAAAGGAGCTTTGCAAGCTGATTCCCAGTGCGGAGAGAGTGCGTTTGGTAAATTCCGGTACAGAAGTAACGCTGTCTGCATTGCGTCTGGCAAGAGCCTATACAGGAAAAGAAATCATCATCCGTTTTGAGGGTCATTTCCATGGCATGCATGAAATGATTTGGTACAACCACAACAACGAAGGCAAAATGGATGAGATCGGCGAAATTGAAAACATTCCAGATGGTGCAGGATTTCCCAAATGCTTCGGCAATGTAGTGAAAAACGTTGAATTCAATGATTATGATGCGCTGGAACGGGTGGTAGAACGTTATAAAGATCAGGTGGCGGCGATCATCATGGAACCCATTTCCTATAACTGCGGCTGTTATCCTGCAAGAAAGGAATATCTGGAAAAGGCGCGGGAGCTTTGCACCAGAGAAGAAATCGTTCTGATTTTTGATGAGGTCATCTGTGGTTACCGGATGCGCCCCGGCAGCGCCCAGTCATATTATGGCGTTACTCCCGACCTGACCACCTTGGCGAAAGTCATTGGCGGCGGTTTCCCTATTGCGGCAGTCGTTGGGAAAAAAGAGATCATGGAAATGGGCGGCCCGACAGGCCCTGCCGGTGTCAGCGGTACATATTCCGGCGCACTGATGCCAGTGATGGCAGCCATTGAATGTGCGAAAATGATTCAGGAGCCTTGGTTCTACGATTATCTGGAAAAGATCGGTAATGCTCTTTATAACGGCATTGAAGATCTGATGAAGAAGCATGGCATCAAAGGGCATGTGAGAGGCGTTGGGGCAAGATTTGGTATCTACTTTGGCGTAGAAGACCCCGAAGATGATTACAACTGGAGAACTGTGAAACGGAAATTCGATGTGGAACTGAACGGAAAATTCCTGACAGAATGTCTAAAGGAAGGTATCTATTTCCATAACTATGGTACAAGCCCTGTGCCTGCCCATAATGGCTTTGGCATCCAGCATACTATGGAAGATATCGAATATACACTGGATAAGATCGATCAGATTTTTGCAAGGCTCAAATAAACATTGGGGACAAAAAATCAAGATGAGGTATTTTTATGAACGGAAAAGGTTTTGAAATGGAAGCAAGAGAAGTAAAACACATCGAAACAAAATATAGAAGGATCTGTACACCTATCCCTGTGCCTGAATCTTTCCCTCTGCTGGAGGAAATGCAGAAATATGAACCCCGTTCCATGGCGGGTCAACCTTTGATCGTTTGGGATCATACAGAAGACGGCTTTATGGTTTGCGACCCTTATGGCAATAAATTTCTGGATTTTTCCTCTGCGGTTATGATCACGAATGCAGGTCATGCAAATCCCAAACTGAAAGAAGCTATCCAGAACATGATCGATAAACCCCTGCTGGCATCCTATGCGTTCCCTACAAAGGAACGGGTGGAGCGGCAAAAGAACTGGTAAGCGTTTGCCCTATCCCCGATGCAAAAGCGTTCATGCTGTCTGCCGCTACAGAAGCGGTAGAATGTGCCTTCAAACTGGCAAGAACTTATGGGAAAATGAAGGGCGGACCGGAAAAGAAAGTAATCATTTCTTATGAAAGCGCGTTCCATGGCAGAAGATTGGCGTCCCAGCTGGTGGGTGGTATGGACAGCCTGAAAGATTGGATTGGCAATCTGGATAAAGATGTATTTCAGGCACCTTGGCCCAATGGGTATGAGCATGATTGGGCAGATGAAACAAATCCTGATTTTGATGAGGAAAAGATGTTCCAGACATTGCTGGATACCATCGATGCCCACGGTGTGAAATATGAAAATGTAGCCGGTATCATCATCGAATCCTATAACGGCATCCAGTGCTATCCCATGCCCAAGAGCTACGCAAAGAAACTGCGTGCATTCTGCGATAAATATGATATCCTGCTGATTATGGATGAGATCCAGACAGGCTTCTGTCGGACAGGCAAATGGTTTGCCTTCCAGCATTATGATATCCTGCCCGATATCTTCACAGCAGCAAAAGGTCTGAGTGGTGCTTTGCCAATGTCCTGTGTATTTGGCCGAAAAGAAATCATGGATTTGTATGCACCCAATACCATGACATCTACCCATTCCGGCAGCCCTGTGGCAGCGGCAGCAACAGCGGCAAATATCCGCTTTATGAAGGAAGTAAAACTGGACGAAGTGGCCGCGAAGAAAGCAGCTATTATGGAAAAACACCTGACAGCCCTGAAGGAAAGATTTCCTGACAGAATCTCCTATGTAGGCGGGCTGGGGCTGGCTTGGGCTTGTACTTTCGCAAATGCGAAAACAAAAAAAAGGCCATCCTGAATTTGCACTGGAAGTAACAAAAAAATGTACAGAAAAAGGTTTGATGTTCTATGCGGCAGTAGGCGCAGGTATCACAATGAAACTGACACCTCCTCTGGTGATCCCCGAAGATGCGCTGGAAGAAGCATTGGAGGCTTATGCGGAAGCAGTGGCAGAAGCTGATGCCGAAATGCCTGCATACGAAGATTGATGATACGGTAAGATTTTTTTAAAGGCAGGAGAGGAATGCTCATGAAATATTTGATTGGTGTAGATTTTGGCGGCGGCTCATCCAAAGCGACCCTCCTTCGTGAGGATGGCATGATCGTTGCAACAGCGACAAAAGAATACCCTACATATTATCCCAACAACGGCTGGGCGGAACAGAAACCGGAGGATTCCTAGCAGGCCTTTGTGGCAAATGTGCGAGCTATCATGAAAAAAGCCATGGTAGCCCCTGAAGATATCGTCGCCATTTGTTTGGATGCGGCGACCCACACAGCAGTCCTGTTGGATGAGGAAGATCAGGTCATTCGGGATTCTATATATTGGACAGATTCCAGGAGCAAGAAAGAAGCTGCATTTCTGAAAGAACACTTTGAAGACAAAATTTACGCATTCTCCCATAATATACCTAATGAAATGTGGACCCTTCCTCATCTGATGTGGCTGCGGGAACATGAAAAGGAAAACTTCGATCGAATCCATAAGATCATGTTTGTGAAGGACTATGTACGCTATCGTCTGACAGGCGATTTTGTTACAGATTATGTGGAAGCCATGGGTTCTATGCTCATGGATGTTCCCAGCCGTTGCTGGTCCGATGAGCTTTGTACTATGGCGGGCATCCGTAGGGAAATGCTGCCAAAGATTGTTGACCCTCAGGAAATCCTAAGCCCCATCTGTGAACAGGCTTGCAGAGAAACGGGACTTTCTTCCTGCACGAAGGTTATTGCGGGCTCTACGGATACAGTCATGGAGGTTTATGCGGTGCTATCCATCAGGGGCAAATGACTGTCAAACTGGCAATAGCAGGGCGTATTTGCCCAATCACAGACCGTCCTTTGCCCAATAAACGATTGGTGAATTATCAGCATATTATTCCCGGCTTATGGTATCCCGGCACAGGTACCAGATCCTGTGCGGCATCTTACCGCTGGTATCGTGATACCCTGGGCAGGGGCGAAATGCTGGAAAGCAAAGCGCAGGGCATCGATGCTTACGAATGGATGAATCAGGAAGCGGAAAAAATCCCTCCTTTGAGTGATAATTTGTATTTCCATCCCTATCTGCAGGGGGAACTGACCCCTTACTTCGATGGCAGCCTCCGCAGTAGTTTTACGGGTATTCGTTCTTACCATACGAAAGGACACTTCACCAGAGCACTTCTGGAAGGCGTTGCCTATTCCTTGAAGGACTGCTATCAGGTGATCCAGAAGAAAAACCTGGATATCCATCAGGCTATCGTGATTGGCGGAGGGGCAAAGGGCACTTTATGGCGGTAGATCGTCAGTGATGTGCTTGGCATTGAAATGATGAAAACAAAGAATAATGATTCTTCCTTAGGCTCTGCTATGCTGGCAGGGGTGGCGATAGGTGTATTTGGCTCCTTTGAAGAAAGTGTTGCAAAATGCGTGGAAACTGAAGCCATCATTAAGCCAGATCTGGAAAATCATAAGAAATATGAGAAAGGATTCCAAACATATAAAAAGATTCATGACGCTTTAGCTGATATTTATAAGGAAATGGAGGAAGAGGCATGAGTATGCTGCGTATGGCGGTTTGTATGAAACAGGTGCCGGGGGATATTGAAAAAAGCTTATCTGCCGATGGCCGTATCCGCCGTGATGCACAGTCCTCTATCATCAACCCTGCCGACGTATTTTCTTTGGAAACGGCACTGACCCTGAAAGAAGAGCCGGGCGGACAAGTGGATATCTTTACGATGGGAGTAGAAGCAGCTAAAAGTCTGCTGCGGGAAGTTGCGGTATTGGGGGCAGACGGGCTATTTTTGCTTTTCGATCAGGATTTTTCTGGAGCAGGTGGGCAGTGCAGGCTCCTTTACGGAAGTAAAACGTTCTTACTTCCCTGATTGGAAGCGAAACTGTGCCTTTTGCGGCGTGGAAGAGGGCGTGGTGTTTATACAGGTAAAGCTGGATCAGATGAAAGACGAGGGTGGACCAAAATGAAAGAAAAAAAGGATTATATTTCTGAAATTTGGGTCTACTGTGAAAATAGGGGAGAAAAACTGACGATTGGTACAAAGGAATTATTAGGAAAGGCGCAGGAATTAGCACAGGAATCCGACTGCCTAGTGTCAGCAGTCCTTTTTAAAAAAGTTGGTCATGGGGCAGAGGAAGCCATTGCTTGTGGCGCGGATAAGGTCTATCGTTTTTCTGTTTGCAGAAACGAGGTACAGGCTCAAGTAATTGCCTCCCAGATGGAAGAAGGCAGACCGTGGGCATTCCTATTCCCTGCCACATCAGCTGGGCGTATGGTGGCAGCCATGCTTTCCACACAGGTCAAAACGGGGCTGACAGCAGATTGTATTCAGCTTTCTGTAGAGAGTGGTTTTTTGAAGCAGACTGGCGGCAGATTGATGGCCGATATTTTTTGCAGGCATTCCTATCCCCAGATGGCAACGGTGCAGAAGGGAGTATTCCCTTTGCTGGAAGCAAACAAAAAACGAAAGGGCCAGATTTTATCCTGTAGTGGGAACGGCGTAAGTTCTCCCTTGAAGCTGCTGACAAAAACAACAGAATGGAAAGAGGAAAAGAACCTGAATGATGCAAGAATCGTATTGGCTGGTGGGATGGGGCTTGGCTCGAAAAAGAATTTTATCCTGCTGAAACAAGTGGCGGAAAAGATTGGTACAGTCCCTGCGGCATCTCGTGGGGCGGTCAATGCGGGTTTTGCTCCTTATGCGTGGCAGGTAGGACAGTCGGGAAAGACGATCCGTCCTGCGATCTATATTGCTTGCGGTATTTCCGGTGCGATGCAGCATCTGGCCGGTATTCAGGGGCAGGCTGCATCATTGCGGTAAATATCGACAAAAAAGCACCGATTTTTGATCATTCGGATATTGGCATCGCAGAGGATGCAGTGATGTTTCTGCAAAAATTGAAAGAATCGTCAGAATGATTGAAACGATTGAAAGGAAGATGGGTGAATTTACCGTATGATTTGCTAAAAATTACTTCATTTGGTTGTTTTTTGAAAAAAATATTGATACACTGTAATCAAATGAAGGGGTGTGAGAACGATGAATGCAGAAAGAGTGCCTACATTATTGCTTCGCATGAAGGCCATGCGGGATTCCCTTGGCCAGGCTGAGAGAAAAGTAGTCGATTATATTTTGGAGAACCCGGAAAAGGTGATTTATCTTTCTGTTGCAGGCTTGGCAGAATCCAGTGGTGTTAGTGATGCAACAGTGGTTCGTGCGTGCAGAAAACTGGGACTGAGCGGCTATCAGGATTTTAAGGTGACATTGGCTCAGGATATTGTGACCCCTATGCAAAGTATCCATGAAGAAATCTCCGAAGATGATTCTGCTTCAACCATCGTGGATAAAGTATTTCAGGGAACGATGCAGGCATTGACGCTGACCCATGATTCTCTTCAGGTAGATTCCCTGTTAAAGGCAGTGGACTGTATCACCAGTGCCAGAAGAGTTGTGATTTTGGGGATGGGCAGTTCCCATTCCGTTGCAGTGGATCTGCAGCATAAGCTGCTGCGCCTTGGGATCGATGCGGTCGCTTTTACGGATTCTCATATGCAGACCATTACAGCATCTTTGCTGACAAAGGAAGATGTGGTTTTTGCTATCAGCCATTCCGGCAGTTCCAAGGATGTCGTGGACAATACAAAGTTGGCAAAAAGCAATGGTGCAACGACGATTTCCCTGACCAGTATCGGCAGTTCTCCTTTGAGCAAAATCACCGATATCCAGATTTACACGGCCAGCAAAGAGACCCAGTATCGGATCGTGGCACTAAGTTCCCGTATTGCCCAAGAGGTCATCATCGATGCATTATATACGCTGATTGCCATTCGGGATGAAAAATATGTGGAAGGCTTCCATAAAATTGAAAAGGCCATCCAGCGAAAGAAATATTATAAGAACAGAATATGAATCTAATGAGGCAGTATGACCTGTTCATACTGCTTTTGTTATTTTTCTAAAAGTATTTGATAGATTTCTCTTGTTTGACGCTATATTGTGCATCATGATATACTAAAATATACGATAAAAACTTTCCAAAGGAACTATCATTTTTATTTTTGAAACACATGTACGTTATAATGATTTTTTTGTTTTATAAAACGGTCAAAAAGGATTGACAAGTCCGATATTGGGTGCTAAATTAACCTTAAGGATGCGTTATAACGCGCGCATTTGAACATAGGAGGAAACTTATGGATGCAATGAGCAGTATGATTTCTGCAAATCTGAAGCAAATTCGTAAAGAAAAAAAATTAAGCCTCGACGCAGTGGCTGAAATGACAGGTGTCAGCAAAAGCATGCTGGGGCAGATCGAGAGAGGGGAATCCAGTCCTACGGTTGCGACTCTTTGGAAGATTGCCACAGGCTTGCATATTTCTTTTACGGCACTATTAGAAGGAGAAGTTGAGGAGACAAAATTCATGCCCAGAGAGGACCTGCAGGCTCTTCTGAGTGATGAAGGACGGTTTCGTTTGTACCCCTTTTTCCCGTATGACGATAGCAGAAGATTTGAAATGCTGTCCATTGAAATGGAACCGGGCTGTCGTTCGGAATCTGTTCCCCATGAGGAAGGTACAGAAGAATATGTACTTGTTTTTGAAGGAACGATGAAATTAACTGTGGATGGAAATGAATATTTGATCCATGCGGGTGATGGTATCCGCTATAATGCATCGAAAGCGCATATTTATGAAAACCCCGGCAATGTTCCTTCCAAATTATGTATGGTCATCTATTACAAAAAATAAATGTGATTAGATTGGAAGGATTGGTGAGTTTATGAGCGTTACACCCAGAGTGGAGAAGATCCGTCAGAATTATCTAAATGAAAAACCCCATATTTCTTGCGAAAGAGCAAGAATCTGGACAGAATCCTTTAAAAGAACAGAAGGTCTACCCCAGCAGATCCGCACAGCACAGGCCTTTTACGATGCTTGTTGTGAACTGCCGGTTACTATTTTTGAAGGGGAGCTGGTCGTTGGTGCTAGTGGTGAATTCCGCAGATGCGGTATTCTGACTCCGGAATATGGCTGGAAATGGGTCGATGATGAAATGGATGATTTTGCAACCCGTCCTCAGGATCCTTATGATATGACAGATGAACAGAGAGAATTCTGCCGTAAGGAAATTTTCCCTTATTGGGCAGGAAAATCTGTGGAAGATACTTTCCTGGCACGGGCTTCCGAGGAAACAAATAAGATTGGCGTAGATACAGGCTTCTTGGATACAGACTCCAAATGGCGCGGCGGCATCGGCGAAATTTCTCCCGACTATGTTGACCAGCTGTTCCCCAAGGGCTTTGGCGGCATCAAGAAAGAAGCCATGGAATATATGGAAGGTCTGAGCGAGACAGAGCCTGGGGATATGAAGAAACGGGATTTCTACAAATCCATCCTTCTTGTTTGCGATGGCATCATCACTCTGGCAAATCGCTACAGCGAAAAGGCAAAGGAAATGGCGGCTGCGGAAACAGATGCAGTTAGAAAGGCTGAATTAGAGGAGATTGCCGCAGTCTGTGCTGCTGTTCCCGAAAATCCTCCCACCTCCTTCCGTGAAGCGATCCAGTTTGTATGGTTCGTGGAACTGGGCGGTATCATCGCGGAAAATCCCCTGGCACTGAATGTTGGTCGTTTTGACCAGTTCATGTATCCATATTATAAAGCCGATGAAGAAGCAGGCAAGATCGAATACGATACTGCTTTGGAATTGGTAGAATGCCTGTGGCTGAAGTATTCCGAATGGGTATGGGTCATTTCTTCCAACACCGCCGGTTTCTTCGCAGGCTATACAAACTTTGAAAATCTGACCGTTGGCGGTACAAAGGCAGACGGTACCAACGGTATCAATACCATTTCCTACATGGCAATTCAGGCAACCAAGGAAATTAAAACACATCAGCCCACTTTGAGCTGCCGTATCCAGCCCGATTGCCCTGGGAAATTTATGGAAGCCGTAACAGAGTTGGTATCCACAGGCTGTGGCTTCCCTGCCATCCATAGCGACCGCGTGGGCTATCAGATGCTGAGAAATCTGGGCTGTGAACCGGAAGATGCAAAGGATTGGAACAACTGTGGCTGCGTAGTGCCCCATTCCAGAAAGACCTTCGAATGGACTTCCTCCTGCAACATCAGCTTTACTGCTGCACTGGAGTTTGCCCTGAACGAAGGTAAGAGCAGATTGACCGGCAGACAGGTGGCTCTGCCTGAAAAAGACCCCAAAACCTTTACATCCTATGAAGAAATCAAAGAGGCTTACTTCAAACAGTTCTCTTATATGGTAAAACACGGCGTTATCAGCCTGATCACTGCCCAGGAAATCAATCAGAAGAAAGCACCTCGTCCTTTCCTGTCTGCATGTAATGAATTCTGTCTGAAAAACGGCGCAGATTTGGTTGACGGGGGTGCAAAATATAACATCGGTCCTGTATTCACAGGCTGTGGCCTTGCTGTTACTGCAAACTGCTTTGCTGTCATCAAGAAGCTGGTATTTGAAGACAAAGTAACAACTATGTGCGAACTGATCGACGCTTTGAATGCAAACTGGGAAGGCTATGATGAATTGCGTGCAAAAGCCCAGGCTGTACCCAAATATGGCAATGACATTGACTATGTAGACAGCATCGCAAAAGAACTGGCTGACTATTACTATCACGATGTAACCTCTTATAAAGACTACTATGGTCATACCTTTACAACTGCCTTTATGGGTATCTCCAACTACCTGCCTACAGGCAAGGTGCTGGGGGCTACACCTGATGGCAGAAAGGCAACAGAACCCATTACTGAAGGGGTATCTCCTTACACTGGCTCCGATACCTCCAGCTGTCTGGCGGCACTGCGTTCCTCCGCAAAGATGGGACACGATATCCATGCCGGCGGCACACTGCTGAATCTGCGTTTGAACCATGACTTGGTGGCAACCTCCCGTGGACGGGCAAACCTAGGCGCAATGCTGCAGTCCTACTTTGCTCTGGGTGGCTTCCACGTACAGTTCAATACGGTTTCCAACGAAGTTCTGAAGGATGCTCAGGCGCATCCCGAAAATTATAAGGATCTGCTGGTTCGTGTGGCAGGCTACAGCACACAGTTTGTAAACCTGTCCAAGTCTATGCAGGAATCCATCATGGCAAGAAATGCCCATGAATCCTTCTGATACATCGCTGTTTTGTTTGAAAAATGGAAGGTGGAGGAATGATGTCTGTGAAAGGGTATCTGATGCAGTTACAGCCCTTTTCCGTCAATGATGGGGATGGCATCCGAACAACGATTTTTTTGCCGGGATGCCCCTTGCGCTGCAAATGGTGCGCCAATCCGGAAGGCTTTCAGCAAGCCCCTTTGGTTGGGTTTTATCACAGGCTTTGCATTGGCTGCGGTGCCTGCGCAAAGGCTTGCACCAAAGGAATTGGGATCGACCTGAATCAGGAACGGGAAAAATGTATCAGCTGCGGTGCTTGTGTGGAGGCTTGCCCCAAAGGTGCCAGAAAACAGCTGGTCTCCTATACGCATGCGGATCAAATCATTGCCGATGCGGAGAAGCATAGCATGTTTTATCAGGCATCCGGCGGTGGCATCACCTTTTCCGGAGGGGAGGCAACTTCTCAGCCAGAACTTTTGGATTATCTGAGCAAACGCCTGTATGACATGGGCTTCAGTTTAGCCATTGAAACCTGCGGATGGTTTGATTTTGACAGGGTATTGCCTATTTTGAAACGAATGGACTTGATTTTCATGGACTTGAAGCACATGGACAGTCAGATCCATCAGAAATTCACAGGAGTACCCAATGAAAAGATTCTGGAAAATATGAAGCGCCTGCGAGGAACGGGCGCAGAGATCGTGATTCGTATCCCTGTGATCGAAGGGGTCAATGCCACGGAAGAAAATATTCGGAAAAGCGCCATGTTCGTAAAAGAGCATTTGCCAAAGGCAAAAATGGAGCTGCTGCCATATCATAAATTCGGTTTTGGAAAATATGAGGCTTTGGGGCTCCCTTTGTCTGCGGATGAATTTGCAACACCATCAAAAGAGAGAATGGAACGGTTTTTTGAGATTCTTTCAGATGCTGGTGTAGAAAGAGTTGAATATCGTTAAGGGAATATCGTTGATATCACCACCTGGACAGGAATGTCCAGGTGGTTTTTATATGAAACCATATTGAATATCCAGCATTTTATGGCAGTAGAATCGGAAATGCGGAAAGAAAGGCTTCTTCACCATTTGGTAAACCGGTTTTCCAGCAAGGCGATGGCCTGATACATCACCGCTGCCAGGATGGCAAGGATGATGACACTCATCATGACCCAATCCAGTTTGAATATCTGCACACACTCACAGAAAAGACGAAGAAGCAAGTGATCGTAGGTTCATGCTGCCTTTCTGCGGTTAAGGGACCGTTTCCTCTTGCTGAAAAACGTAGAGATTGTACACACAAAGCCTGCAAAACTATGGTATGATAAAAACCAGATAGTATATCGCCATAACATCTATAAAATTGACATATTTCACTGGATTATTTGCCTATATTTGAAATAGTATGTCAGCTGCAATATCAGTAAAGGAGTGAAAAATATGCTGCGAATGGAGATCGCTTTATTCCTGATTCTTGCCTTTGTAGCTTTTGTTTATTTTTCCGCCGGACGGAAGCATACGCCCCTGCACAAAACATTTTCCGTCTTGCTGATCGCAATGCTGGTCCATCTGGTATTTGACGCAGCGACGATCTATGAGGTTTGCCATTGGCGCGGCCCTTGCCATTGAGGTATGTGTGTCTCTTCTGCAAGGTGCGAATCCCACCTGGCTTATCAGTGGCATGGGATTGACATTGATGACCCTGTCCTTCTATCTGATCCTGGAAAATCCCGATATCCTTCGGGCAGAACTGACAGAACAGAAAATGTCCATGCTGTATCTGAAAAGTCAGGTGAATCCTCATTTTCTTTATAATACTCTGGATACCATCCGTATTCAGGCCCAGCTGAATGACGAAAAACAGGTGGCGAACCTTTTGATGCGATTGGTGGATTTCTTTCGACTGAGCGTAAAGGTGGATCGGCAGATGGTAGCACTGGATGATGAACTGGAACTGCTGGAGGCTTATATGGAGCTGATGTGCTACCGATATCCGGAGCTGGTATGCAACTATGATATCGACCTGGATTTGGGCGGCGTTCTGGTTCCCAACTTCATCCTGCAGCCTATTGTGGAAAACAGCCTGCTCCACGGGCTGAAAAACAAAGGCTATCGGGGCGAGGTGTATTGTGGCACAAAAATCGGAGCAGCAAGACGACCGCATGGAAATTCGGGTGACCGATACGGGCAGCGGCTTTGCCGAGGGGACAAAGGGAAAGATTGAAGAACTGCTCCTGCACTATGACAAACAGGCACCAAAGCTGGAAGGCAACAGCATCGGCATTTTAAATGTGCAGAAGCGGATCAAGCTGCTCTGCGGTCGGGACTGTGGCTTGTGGTACACTGAAAATACAGCGGGCGGTCTGACTGCCCATCTGCTGCTGCCCATCATCGAGGAGGTGGAAGAAAAATGAAGAAGCTAAGAGTATTGCTGGTGGATGATGAGATCATGATCCGAGAGGGCTTCAAGCGTCTGTTCGACTGGGAAGCCCACGACTGTGAAGTTGTGGGGGAAGCCGCTGATGGCGTGGAGGCTCTGGCTCGGATCGACACCCTCCGCCCGGATATCGTCATCATGGATATTAACATCCCCATTATGAGCGGATTAAAGGTCATCCAGCTCAGCCGCATCAAACACCCCCAGATCGCCTATGTGATTGTGTCGGGTTATGATGATTTTTCTTATTGCCAGCAGGCATTGCGGCTGCAGATTACAGACTATATCCTTAATCCTGTGAACTACGAGGAATTTGGGACTTGCATCGATAATCTGAAAATCTCTTTGTTTGAACAGCGGATAGCCATTGCAGAGGAGCCGAAGGAGCAGGAGGAACGTGTCATCACGGGCATCACTCGGTGTCTGCAGGAGCATCTGGCGGAGGAAGTCAGCCTCTCTGTTCTGGCAGAGGAATTCCACCTGAACCCCCAGTATATCAGCCAGCTTTTTAAGAACGAGATCGGTGTGGACTTTCTGGCTTATCTGACCAATATCCGTATGGAAAAAGCCAAAAAGCTTCTGCTCGCCACCTCTTTTTCCGTGGCGGAGATCGCAGAACGGGCGGGCTATGGGGATTATCTGGTGTTTACCAAGGCGTTCAAAAAAGCGGAGTCAGTACCGCAGAGAGTTTTTGGACGGAGGAGAAACGAAAAGACGATAAATCAGAAACCATAGAAAGGTGTGAATGAGGTATGAAAACAATATGTGGAGCAGATTGCAGCAAATGCAGCATGAAGGAAACGTGTAAGGGATGTGTGAAAACAGAGGGGCATCCTTTTGGGGGAACGTGTGTCGTGGCCACATGCTGTCAAAATAGGGAATATCAATACTGTTCTGATTGTACAGAAACTGTCTGCCAGTGCAAGGCACAGCTGATACAGGAATTCAATGCCTTAGGGATCGAAGACATGTCCCGGGTGACAGAGCTTTATTCGTTACAGGGTTCCTTTATCAATCTGGAATATCCCCTTCCCGGCGGACAGCGTGTAAAGTTCTGGAAGGACAACGATATTTACTTAGGAACCCAGCTGCCGAAAAATAACAGTGATCGATGCTATGGACTCACTGCCAATGAGGAGTATCTTTTGGTATGCGAATACGGAGAAAATGGAGCAGACCGGCAAATCGTTGCCTTCAAAAAAAGATGAAATGACAAATGGAATCTATGGAGGTAACTTTTGTTTTATGGCGCAGGGACTGTCGGAAAAAGAAGGGACAGGCAGAATGGATATCTCCGCGGAGTTTGAAATATCCTGACAGAACAAGGCGTGGTTTCCATTTTATATACATAATTGCAGAAAGGTCGGACGCAGAGCCAGGCTGGAAAAGAGAACTCTGCGTTTTGTTTTGCCTGCTAACCTATAAAACTGACACATTCTTCTGCAAAATATGCCTATCGGTCAAAAGGAAGCTTTTATAAAATATAAGAAAATAAATATAAGAAAATAGGAACACGGAGAGGATTTGATACAGAAATGGAAAACGAACATACTACATCCACGCTGTTGAACTGTGCCGGTGCCCTGATGGCTTTGTCCGGCATCTTGATGGCTGTGTGTGCAGGGTTTACCTACGGCGGCATCCTATGGGCGGCGGCATCTTGCTTGTTCTTTGCCTCCTATCAGTTTAGACTGGCAGAAAACAAAAACAACGAAGCAGAGGAATCTGAAGAGGAATGAAGGAGAAAATCATATGAAAAATCTGGATACCATTCAAAAAGCGTTTAAGATATTTATGACTTTGTCTCGAGTTGCCATGATCTTGTCCTTTATTTGGGGGGGGGGTGACGCTAGCAGGTTTATTCTGCGCCATCGTCTGGTATTCCGGCGGCACAGTAATGGGAATGAGCCAGGAAACGCTGCTCTCCTTCCCTTTGCACATCGCACCAAACCAAATGCTGGGTATACTGCTTTCTGATATGATATTTGCCTTGACAAATGGCGTTCTTCTGCTGTTCGCATTCTGCTATTTCAAGGCGGAGCTGGAAGAAAGCCATGCCTATGATATTTCAGTTGGTCCTTTATGGAATATGGCTGCGAAAGAAAGATGCGGAAAGGAACAGTGACAGACCATGAAACCAAACGCAATTGTATACACATCAAACACCGGTTTTACCGAACAGTATGCCAAACCACTGGGGGAAAAGACAGGCTTGCCCGTATACCTACTTTCCGAAGCAGGAAAGGAAGTATCCTCGGGAAGCAGCATCCTCTATCTGGGCTGGATCATGGCAGGCAAAGTGCAGGGCTATGAAAAAGCAGCAAAGGAATATCATGTGGAAGCTGTCTGTGGTGTAGGCATGGGGGCTACCGGTTCTCAGCTGCAGGAATTGCAGAAAGCTACCGGTTTCCCCGTCAGCCTTCCTGTTTTTACTCTGCAGGGTGGCTTTGATATGAGCAGGCTCCACGGTGTTTATAAATTGATGATGCCCGTGATGGTGAAAACAGCTGGAAAGGATCTGGCGGAGAAAAAGGACCGAACCCCTGGCGAGGATGTCATGCTGGAACTGCTGACCCATGGGGCCAGCTGTGTCAGCGAGGAAAATCTGACGGACTTGCTGGAATGGTACAGGAAGGAGGCCTGAGGAGGAAAATGAAATATGCACTGAGAAAATGGAGGCTGTCCGATGCAAAAGACCTGGCGGCTGCTTTATCCAATCAAAACATACTGAATAATCTGCGGGATGGTCTGCCATTTCCCTATACGGAGCAAGATGGGGCAGACTACATCACTGCAATGCTGTCAGCAGTTGAAAATACTGCTTTCGCATACGCCATCACGGCAGAGGATAAGGCTATTGGCAGCATCGGTGCCTTCTGACAGGGCAATATCCATTCCAAAACGGCAGAGCTGAGATATTACCTAGCAGAGGACTATTGGGGAAAAGGCATTATGACCGATGCCATCTGTCAGCTCTGTAAACTGATTTTTGAAACTACGGATATTCTGCGCATCTATGCAGAACCCTTTGCCTATAACGTCGGTTCCCGTCGGGCATTGGAAAAGGCATGTTTTCTCTATGAAGGTCTTATGCGCTGCAATGCTGTGAAAAACGGCAAGGTAGTCGATATGGCCCTATACAGCCTTACCCGCAGCAGGGAGCGTTACCCGATCCGCAGACTGCGTCCGGAGGAAATACCAAAGGCTCTGGAACTATGCTGGCAGGTGTTTCTGGAATTTGAAGCACCGGAGTATTCCCCGGAGGGAATTGCTGCTTTTCGTGCCAGTCTGTATGACCGGGAACGCACCAGAAATCTGAAATTTTATGGCGCTTTTGACGGTGAAAAATTGGTGGGGATTCTCTGTATGAGAGCATCCCGGCATATTGCAGATTTTTTTGTGGATGCGGATTATCACGGAAGGGGGATTGGCAGACGCCTGTTCGAGGCGATGCGGCAGGATTATGAAAGGCAGGTCTTTACTGTCCATTCTTCTCCCTATGCAGTGGAGGTCTATCGGCATCTGGGCTTTGTACCTACGGATACCGAACAGCTCATGGATGGGCTGCGTTATATACCCATGCGGTTTGAAGAAACGTGAAGGAGTACAATTAGGGGCAGTGGAACGAATGGAAAAGATGAGCAGCACGGAACATCCATGGTACCCCTCTCGCAGGAAGACTTTATCTGCTTTATCCATCAAAAGAACTGTTTTTAGAAGTCCATGAAGGATGCTATGCATCAGCAAAATGGACTTCTTTTTTTGTAACAGATCTTTCATGTGTCAAAAATGGTGAAAATGGCTTGTAAAAGTTTGGGTTTCGGGTATATACGAAGTATGTCAAAACGTGTTATAATAAAAGAGTATTTAACGCACTGCATGTGCTGCATGATAGAAAAAGAATTTGGACGAATGAGATAAAAAACGATGTTTATTTGCTTGGGAAAGGAAGAACCGTGATTTTTTTGGCACTCCTTTTTATCAGTAGAAGCGGATAAGACGATACATACGGGGGAAATACGATGGATAAAGAAAAAATCAAAGAAGGCGTAAAACTGATTCTGGAAGGGATCGGGGAAGATATCCGGCGGGAAGGGCTTCTGGAAACACCGGACAGGATCGCGAAAATGTATGAGGAACTGGCTGCTGGTTATACGGATGACGCAGCCACACATCTGCAAAAAAGATTTCATGTAGATCAAAATGATATGGTTATGGAAAAAGATATTCAGTTTTATTCTTTCTGTGAACACCATATGCTGCCTTTTTATGGAACGGCTGCGATAGCCTATATTCCCAATGGAGAAGTGGTAGGGCTGAGCAAAATCGCCAGAACCATTGAAGTTTTTGCAAAGCGTTTTCAGCTGCAGGAACGCCTTACTGCACAGGTGGCAGATGCTTTTATGGAGGAACTGAAGCCCCAGGGGGTGATGGTTTTGATCGAAGCGGAACATATGTGCATGACTATGCGCGGCATCAAAAAAACGGGGACAAAAACAGTTACAGTGGTCACAAGAGGGGTATTCGACGCCAATGAAAAATTGCAGAACAGCTTTTACCGTATGTTAGAGCGGAGGTAATCGGCCGATGGAGAGAGTGAATCAAATCTGTACCCATCCTCTTTGGAAGGACAGCCTGCAAAAAATACAGGAGTTGGAGCAGGATCGTATTTTTTGCCGCCATACCATAGAACATTTTTTGGATGTGGCCAGGATCGCCTATATTGAAAATCTGGAAAGAAATCTGCATTTTTCAAAAGAGATTATTTATGCAGCAGCCCTGCTGCATGATATTGGCAGACACCTGCAGTATACCCAAGGCATTCCCCATGAGGAGGGAAGCTTTCAGATAGCAGAAGAAATTTTAATAGAATGTGGCTTTGAAAAAGAAGAGCAGGAACAGATCCTATCCGCCATCCGATCACACAGAAGAAAGGAAACCAGATTTGCCGATGACCTGAAGGGTATCCTTTACCGGGCGGATAAGAAATCGAGAAACTGTGCTTTTTGCGCTGCGTTTCAGGAGTGTAACTGGGATAGAGAAAAGAAAAATTTTGTTATTACTGTTTAAGATAGAAGCAGTATGCTGTTTCGTTTGATTTTGGAGGAAAACAATATGATGAAAATTGGGAATCGTATGTTTGATGTGGAAAATGACTGCTATATCATGGGGATTTTGAATGTTACCCCGGATTCTTTTTCCGATGGCGGAAAGTGGAATGACCTGGAAAAGGCAAAAAAACATGCAGCGGATATGATAGAAGAAGGGGCTTCTATGATTGATGTAGGGGGCGAATCTACACGACCCGGGCATAAACAGATCAGTATTCAGGAAGAGATTGAACGGGTTGTACCTGTCATTGAAATGATTAAAAAGAATTTTGACATTCCTATTTCCATCGACAGCTATAAAAGCCCTGTGGTGGAAGAAGCATTGAAAGCAGGTGCAGATCTGGTAAATGATATCTGGGGGCTGAAATATGACCGAAAGATGGCAGAGCTCATCGCCCGCTATCAGGTACCCTGTTGTTTGATGCATAATCGCGAGGCTGCAGTATATGACGATTTTCTGGAGGATATGTGCCGTGATATGAAAGAATCTGTATCCATCGCAAAGCAGGCAGGCGTTGGGGATCATCAGATCATTCTGGACCCGGGGGTCGGTTTCGGCAAGACTTATGAACACAACCTGATGGCCATCCATCATTTGGAGCGGTTGGTAGAATTGGGGTATCCGGTACTTTTGGCAACTTCCAGAAAATCTGTCATTGGCCTGACCCTTGACCTGCCCACAGATCAGCGAGTGGAGGGAACGCTGGTAACGACTGTGCTGGGCGTACAGAAAAAAGCCGCATTTATCCGTGTGCATGATGTAAAGGAAAATATGAGAGCCATCCGCATGACCCAGGCGATTTTGAGAGAAGGCAGAAAAGAATGAGATCCAAATATTATGATAAAATACAAATTAAAAATCTGGAGGTTTTTGCAAACCATGGCGTATTTCCCGAGGAGACCCGACTGGGACAGAAATTTCTGCTCTCCCTTGTCATGTATCTGGACACCAGAAAGGCAGGGAAAACCGACGATCTGGAAAAATCGGTGAATTATGGAGAAGTAAGCGGTTTTATGACTGCCTATATGAAAGAACATCCCTGCAATTTGATCGAGGCAGCGGCGGAGAATCTGGCGGAGGAATTGCTGCTGCGCTATCCCCTTCTGGAAGGGATCACCCTGAAATTGAAGAAGCCCTGGGCACCGGTAGGGCTTCCCCTGGAAACGGTTTCTGTGGAGATCACAAGATTCTGGCATAAGGCCTATCTGGGGCTTGGTTCCAATATGGGAGATAAGAAAGGGTATCTGGATCAGGCGGTAAAAGCCTTGGATGAAACGAGGGGGTGCCGGGTGGAAAAGGTGTCTTCTTATTTGGTAACGGAGCCTTATGGCGGTGTGGAGCAGGATGATTTTCTAAATGCCTGCCTGATTTTAAAGACCTTTCTTCCCCCTCAGGAATTATTGGAACGGCTCCATGAAATCGAGCAGGCAGCCCATAGAGAACGGGTGATCCACTGGGGCCCCAGAACACTGGATCTGGACATCCTGCTCTATGATGATGAAATTTTGGAAACAGAAGATTTGGTGATTCCCCATGTAGAAATGCATCTGCGGGAATTTGTGCTGAAGCCCCTGTCTGAAATCGCACCCAACAAACGGCATCCCATATACCAAAAGACCATTGCCCAACTGGCGGCAGAGATATGTGCCCGGAAATAACCTGTGACATTGCAAAAGAAGGATTGTATTTTTAGAGGATAAAGCGTTTTTGTTTGACTGCGTCGAAAAGACGTAAGAACAGGAACGCTTTTTTATTGGAAGAAATATATTGACAGATAAGTGTATTATTGCTATGATACACTTAAGAAGTGTACTGTAAGAGTAATACAGTTGGAAGGGAGGGAATGAAAGATGCTGGATTTTAAGAAATTGGAATTAAATCCATCGGAAGCGGTGTATCTGCAGATCGTTTCTTTCGTGAAGCGGCAAATTTTCATCGGAACTGTAGAACAGGGAGAGTCCCTGCCTTCCCGCAGAGAAATGGCAGCACTTTTGAAGATCAATCCCAATACGGTGCAAAAGGCATTTCGCCTGTTGGAAGAAGAGGGGCTTGTGGTGACACCGCCCCATGCCGTCAGTATCATCCATTGGGATGAGGAGATCTACGCAGCCATCCAAAAGGAACTGACCGCAGGGCTGGTAGTGGATTTTGTGGCACAGGCAAAAGCGAATGGATTGACCTTGGATATGGTGTTGGTATTGCTGAAGAATGAATGGGAAAAGGGGGATGAAAGATGAAGAATGTATTGAAATTAAGTGACTATTTCTTTTCCTGGATGATGAAAAAAGGTGGGAAAGGAATTTTAGGCGGAAGCATCGTCTTGGGTGGCATTTTATTGCTGGCAAGCTCCTTCACACAGGTTGCTACAGAACTGGACAGGAGTCATTTCCCCAAGGCATTTTTGCCCTATGAGGAAATCATAGACAGTAGCGGCATCCCGATTTTGTTTCTAGCAGGCTTAGTGCTTCTTTTTGTCATGATCTTTTGGCAGGCAAAGAGTTTCTACATCAACAATAAGGGGATCTATACTCTACTGACATTGCCCATGAAACGGGAGCAGGTTTATTTTTCCTTCCTGCTTTCGGGAATGGCGATGATCCTGCTGTATTTTATGGCATGGCTGATTCTGATCGTTACGGCATATTTCCCTGTGATGGCAAGCCATACGAAGGTGGCGGCAGAGGAAATTTTTTATGTGACACCGGATGTGACAGTGAAAGGGTTGGATGCCACCAGAACAAACGGGCTGTATCTGGCCTTTCAGCGGAGTGTTTTCCTATATGCAGCCTTTCCAGTGAGCATCGTCAGAGGGTTGTCTTTGGCTGGAGGCCTTTTTCTGATCTTAACAAGCATACTCTATGCAGGGCTGCATCATGCAGAACCCTTTGCTGCAGCAGCTATGGCTGTGGGGGGTATTTTTATCGGTGGTTATACGATAATGCTGGCATTGCTCTGGAGGGAAGATATCCTGCAATATTGCTCTTATGCGCAGACTGTGACAGGGAAGGGTATCGTTATGGGCGTGCTTTGTGTGGTATTGTCCATCGGTGTGGTTTTGCTTTCTGTAAAAGATATGCGGAAAAAATATGTGGCATAGAAAGGGGGAAGAGGTATGAAAAAAAGAAGTTGGGTCATGGAGAGCATTCTGTGCGCCATTGTTTGTTTTGTTGTCTTTGGGGTCTATATGATGCAGGCAAAGGATAACGGGACTTTTCAGCTGGAGGACTTGGAGGGGGACAGGGCATATCTTTCCGATTTTCCTCTGGAAGGCCACGGCGGTGATCAGGTGAGCAGTTTCCGTTTCTCTATTTTAGATGGGAATCTGGAAACGGCCTTTTATCACTGCGGCGTTGAGGAACTGGAGACAAAGATAAAAGGGGAAAGATGTGGTCTTTCCTCACTGGAAACAAATTTTGTTTCCGCTCTGCCAGAGGAAGAATATTTTGACCAGACGGTAATCGCTGCTGCGGAAGGAGCAAATGTGGAAGAAAAAGATACGTCCTCCATACATCTTTTCGACGGCAGAAATGGCATCGAAGGGATGACGGGTCAGACGATCACCATGGATGCGGCTGAGGTTTTTTGTGAAATCGACCATTGGAATTATTTGAAGAAAATAGGCAGCGGATGGCAGGGAGAATGGATTGGCGCAAGATATTCTACGGGGCTAATCCTTCGGGATAAAGAATACTTTTATACTGCGGACAATAAGCATTTTTTCATGGATAATTATAATTATGCTGCGGATGGACAGGACGGCGGGAGCCTGCATACCTATCTGGCAGAAATCGGAGATGATGTTTATGCGGTGACAGCCCCCGATGAACGCTGCCAGGGACAGACCTATGTGTTTCGATTGGCTCTTGATGATTATGATGCTGTAAATGGTGAAATGTTTGTAGATACGTATAAAGAAAAAACATTGGTAGAAGTTGCCCAGGACAGAACAGTATTGGGGGAAGCCGTTCCACTGATCCCTGTTCCTGATCCGGCAGAAAGCAAAGTAGTTGGACTGGATGCTGTCGCAGAAAAAGACCTGCTGCTGCTCTATCGTACAGAAGGAGATACCTTCATCGTGGATGCTTATGATACCGCAGGGAAGCTGTTGGGCAGCGGCAGCAGACAGCTTTTGGATGAATCAGAGCGTTATAAAGATAATTTGACTTATGTATACAAAGATTTCCGCATTGCCGATGAGGTAGAATCCAATATCGTTCCATGGGAGGAAGGAACTTCTTTGGAGATTGATGTGCGGGGATTTCTGGAGGCAGAAGAGAACGACCAGCATTATGGCGGAGCCAGCATGATTACAGGAAGTATTCTTCTTTGGATTGACAATGCAGGAAAGGTTGAAGAAGTTTCTTTCGACGCGAAAGGAGATCAGGCGATTGTCCGTGGGGACAAAGTGCTGTATTTCAGCAGCAGAACCGCAGAAGAAGGAAAACAGATTGATGAAGTGTTGGGCTATGGCACGCCGGAAACAGAGTATCTGGAAGTTTATGATAAAAACAGCGGAAAGCTTCTCTATCGGGGCAGGCTGAAAACAGATTTCTGGCAAGATGACCTGAAATTCCTTGCCGGTGTAGACAATGCGCCAAAGGCAGGCTATATCCGAAAAGAAACAGTGAATGCAACTGGAGATCATAACCTGAACAGATATATGCAATGTTACATTGCAGGCAGATGTGAGGAGGGAGACAGATGGTAGAAGTAAAAGACTTGAAGTTTTCTTATCTGGTTGGAATGGATATCTTAAAAGACGTGTCTTTTCAGGTGGAAACAGGAGAGATCGTTGGGGTGCTTGGTGCCAATGGTGTTGGCAAGTCTACATTGTTGAAGCTGATGGCAGGTATCCTGACACCCAGGAGTGGAAGTATTTCCGTAGAGGGAAAGCCTGTACAGGAATCCTATGGGAAGGTCGCATATATCAGCGAAGCAGGCAGCTATTTCAAGGACTTGACACCCAAGGAATTTGGTGCGTTTCTGCTAGATTTCTTCCCTGATTTTGATATGGCCTATTACGAAAAGCTGTTGGCTTATTTCCAATTGGAGGAAAAGCCCATCAAAAATATGTCCAAAGGGCAAAAGGCCAAAGTAGAAGTAGCAGCCGGCATGGCCAAACGGGCAAAATACATTATTATGGATGAACCTTTTATCGGAAAGGATATGTTCACCCGACAGGATTTTATGCAGGCACTGGCAGGTAGCTTAACGGGAGAAGAAACCATTTTTATCACGACCCATGAGATCGATGAGATCGAAAACTTTATCGACTGTGCGCTGATTTTAAAGGATGGAAAAATTGCCGCCGATGTTCGGATAGACGATTTACGCAGGCAAGGGAAGAGCCTGACAGGGCTGATGAAGGAAGTAACAGGCTATAAAGATGGGAATTTCACAGAGCTTTTAGAAAGATAAAGATAAGAAATGATATCGTCCCCTTCGGTTTTATGGAACCGAGGGGGATATTTTATCTCCAAAAAGAGTTTTTATTTCTGAATGTACAGATTTCTGGACACCGGTTTTGTTACAGTAATAGCAACAGAAGAAAGATGTCCGGGAAGGAGGGATAAAGAAGTCATGTTTATTGCAAATTCAAAGTTCATTTGTGGGGATGCTGTTTTGAAGTATAATACCTTAACCAAAGAAATGAGGTTATGAGGTGGTATAGATTTACAGATCAGTGATTTTTTTGGCTTGTACTGCAATAAACATATAAAAACGAGAAAAGGGAGAATGGGTGTGAATGATTTCCCTGATGGATATGATGAGATGGATAGAAATTTAAGGTCAATCTTTAAAATCCTTTTTGATAAGGGTCTGGTAACAGAAGAAGAATACAAAAGATTGCTTGAGGATCTTTCTAAAAGGAACTGTTGATGCAGTTCCTTTTCTTGCTTTTTGGTCAGTGTTATAAAAACCAATATAAATCATTTTGACGGAAAGGTGGATCATGGGGAATAGAGCGGTCATTTATTGCAGAGTCAGCACGGAAGATGAGATGCAGCTGAATGCCCTGGAAAAACAGATCGAAGAAGCGAAACAGGCAGTCCGTTCCAATGGATGGGTCTTAGTCGATGAATATGTGGATGAGGGCAAGTCTGGGACGATGACAAAACGCAGAGAGGAATACCATCGATTGGTTCGGGATATGGAAAGGAAGAAGTTCGAAATCATTGTCATCAAATCCCAGGACAGACTGATGCGTTCCACAAAAGACTGGTATTTATTTTTGGATAAACTGGTGCAAAACAGGAAAAAGCTCTTTTTTTATTTGGAGAATAAGTTTTATTCTTCGGATGATGCGCTGATCACAGGAATCAAAGCGATCCTTGCGGAGGAATACAGCAGAGATCTTTCAAAAAAAATCAACAATGCTCATAGAAACAGGCAGAAAAACAAAGGAACAGTTCTCATCACTTCCAACACATGGGGCTATGATAAAGTCGGGAAAGAAGTCGTCATCAATGAAAAAGAAGCGGAGATCGTCAGGCTGATGTTTCAGATGTGTGCCGACGGCTATGGCACAAGGGCGATTTCCAAAACATTGACAAATAAAGGGATATTTTCCAGGTCCGGGAATCCATTCAATGATGGGACCATCCGAAGGATCATTCGGAATCCTCTGTTTAAAGGAACCTATGTCATGAATAAGAAACACTATGATTTCAATGCGAAAAAGACTTTTCATGTGGCAGAAGAGCAGTGGATCGAAAAAGAAAACGGTGTACCGCCCATTGTGGATGAAGCATTATGGGAAAAAGCAAACCGTGAGATGGATCGGAAAACGAAAGTCAGCCATAGTGCAGAAAGCATGGGAAAGAAAAGGGGATTCAATCCGGGAAATCATCCTTTGTCCAGCAAGATCATTTGTGGTTTATGCGGAAATACCTTTTGGCGAACACGGTATAAGAGGGGGAATGGGGAACAGGTCGTGAACTGGTGCTGCTGCGAATATGTCAGAAATGGCAGGAAAACCCCCCATCCCAGTCGTACGCCAAAGGTACTGATTGTGCAAACAGACAGAGGATGCGATAATATCCATTTAAAAAATGAGGATATGGAAGGATTGCTGATGCAAATCGCCAATGGACTATATCAAAATAAAGAAAAGCTTCTAGAGGATGCAGTCAAAATGATAAGGAATGTGTTGAAAAACTCCCATCAGGATTCGATGTATTGGTTAAAGGAATCTTTGCACAGTCTTTCTGAAAAGCGGCAAAAGCTTCTGGATAAATATCTGGATGGGATGATCGACGAAAGTATGTATCAAAGGAAAGATGCTGCTTTTTCAGAACAGGAGAAAAAGCTAAGATCTGATATGGAGGAAGCCCTTTTGGAACAGCAGGAACCAGAGGATATGGATGACAGAATCCGAAAGATCGTTCAGGCATTAGAGAAAATGATGGATCGAGAAATAGCATTGTCTTTGTTGTATCAGCATTTGCAAAGCATATATGTTTATCCGGAAAAGCTGGTGATTGCATACGATATTTTTCCGGAAACAGAGGTGGAGATCCACAGGATAAATTACAGAAAGACGCAATTCTCGGTTGTGGTGTAAGTTTAAAAACCTGACCGCCATAGATGATCAGGAAGCCTAACCCATTTTGGGCTACCAGAAATTCCCCGACAATCACGCCCACAAAGGAAAGCCCCACGTTGATTTTCAAAGCGTTGAGGATACAGGGGATATTGGCGGGAAAGACAACTTTTGTCAGCACCTGCCGCTTTGTGCCACCAAAAATCTGTATCAGCTTGATGCGTTCTTCATCTACCTGCAGAAAACCATTCAGGACGGAGAGGATGGTAACAACAACAGAAGTCAGCAGAGCCACAAGAATGATAGAGCTTTGGTTATTCCCGAACCAGACAATGATGATAGGAGCCAGGGCGGTTTTGGGCAAAGAATTGAGGACCACCAGATAGGGCTCTGCCACATCAGAGATAAAGCGATTCCACCAGAGGAGAACTGCTGTCAGTGTTCCAAGAATCGTTCCCAAAAGAAAGCCGGCTACGGTTTCCCAAAGGGTGGTGCCGATATGCAGGAAGAGGGTTCCATCCTGCATCATTTCTCTGGCAGAAGCCAGCATACGGGTGGGCTGACTGAACAGGAAGGGGTCGATCCAACCCTGTCTGGCGGCGATCTCCCAGAGAAGGAAAAAGGAGATCAGCAGAATGATTTGCAAAGCTAGTACGGCTGTTTTTCGCTTTTGGATGTGGGAAAGAAAGGCTGCCTGTTCTTTGGAGACGGCTTTCAAATCATAATTATGAAACATGGACATCTAACTCCTTCCAGATTGCGTTGAAATAATCCTTGAATTCCGGGGCCTCCCTTGCCTGCATGGGGGTATGCTCTACCATAGAGAAGCGGATATCAAAAATTTTCTTAAGTTTTGCAGGACGTTTTGTCAGTACAACAACCCGGTCGGAAAGGCTGATGGCTTCGGAGATATCATGGGTAACTAGGATGGCGGTCTTTCCTTCCTTGCGGATAATGGTGCCAATTTCGTCGGAAACGGAAAGGCGAGTCTGATAATCCAGAGCGGAGAAAGGCTCATCCAATAGCAGGATATCGGGACGGATGGCAAGGGTGCGGATGAGGGCGACCCTTTGACGCATGCCGCCGGAAAGCTGATAGGGGTAGCTTTCCTTGAAATCACCGAGACCGTATTGTTCCAAAAGGGCATCCACATAGGCGATTGTTTCCGGAGTCAGTTTTTTCTGTATTTCCAATCCCAAAAGAGCATTGGAGCGGATGCTGCGCCAATGGAGGAGATAATCCTTTTGGAGCATATAGCCGATATTGCCGTTGACTTCTATGTGTCCTTCCGAAGGGGCCAGCAGTCCTGCCAGCATGGAAAGGATGGTGGATTTGCCGCAGCCGCTGGGCCCGACGATGGATATGAATTCGCCTGATTGGACGGTGAGGTTCAAATGGGAAACCGCAGGCGTCTCCCCGCTGATGCTGTGATAGCGTAGGCTGACGTCCTCTAACGAAACGATGGGGCGCATGGAAACGACCTCCCTTGGGAATTTAGATACTTCCAATATATTGCAAAAAGGACAAATGGTGCTTTTCCCTTCGGAAAGAAACAGTAGTCAGCAGAGAAAAAATATGGTATATTTTTAGAAACATGATCGTGAAAGGGGAAAGAAAATATGGATTGGAAAACAATGGCTTTGGTCGTGATCGATATGGAAAATGCCTTTATCAGCAAGGAATCGCCTTTGTGCATCAAACAGGCGGCAGACAGCGTGTCTGCCTGTGGAAGGGTCATTCAAAAGGCCAGAGAACGGGGCATCCCTGTTTTCTTCGTGAACCGTGTTTACCGCAAAAATGGCAGTGATGTGGAATTTACCCGCTATGATAGCTGGGCGAGGGGCGGTCGCTATCTTGCACCCGGCAGCACAGGACCTTTGTCCATCGATGTGCCCAAGGAATTTCAGCCTATGGAAGGGGATTATACCATCGTGAAGCCCCGCTTCTCGGCCTTTTTCCAGACGGAACTGGACTTGATTCTGCGGAGACTGGGCGTAAAAACGGTGATCCTGACGGGCACCACCACACCAAATTGTATCCGTACTTCCTGCTATGACGGCTTGTCTTTGGATTACAACATTCTCATCATTGAGGATTGCTGTTCTTCTAACACAGATGAAATTCAAAGAGTGAATATGGAGGACATGGCAAGGGTCGGCGCGGTCATTGCTTCTTCCGCAGAATTTTGTGAAGAAGGCTTTGCCGTGGAGGACTTCGCAGGAGAAATCCAGAGACGGGTGCAGAAGGACGAAACGGCACCGGAATAAGTATTTGACGGGCGAGAAAAGAGAAATTCCAAAAGAAAAAAGGGGATCAACAGTATCTATGCTGTTGATCCTCTTTTGTTATGAACGGAAAAATGCGGTCATTTCATGACCTTTTCAGCAAAATCTGTCACAACGATATCCTCGTAGGGAATGGCTTCTGCCAATTCGCCGCCTTCCATCATGATTTCCTGGATCAGGGCAAAGCCTTCTTCAGAAATGGTGGGGTCGGTTTTCCAGGTATCCTGGGCTTTGTAGCGTTCGATGATGGTGGTCAGGGTTTCGGCATCGGAATCGGGGAACTGGGGCAGGATGACTTCAGCGATCTCCGCAGAGGTATGGCTTTCTACCCACTGCTGCCCTTTATAGATGGCGCGGGTGAATGCTTCGATGATTTCAGGATGCTCTGTCATGAAATCGTCCCTTGCCATGTAGACCGTATAGGGTACGTAGCCGCTGGCCTGCCCAAGAGATGCCACAATATGCCCGGCGCCGCTCTGTTCCAATGTGGTCGCTGCAGGCTCAAATTCAACAGTATAGTCGCCCACATTTCCCAGGAACGCCCCTGCGGTGGAGGAAAAATCGATATTATTGATGATCTCCATATCTTCCCCAATGGTCATGCCGTTTTCCTTGATGACATATTCCAGAACCAGCTCCGGCATACCGCCCAATCTCCCGCCGATGACGGATTTCCCTGCCAAATCAGACCACTGGAAATCAGGTTCTTCTTCCCTGGAAACCAGGAAATTGCCTGCTCGCTGGGTCAGCTGGGCAAAGGTTTTGGGATAATCCTCTTTCCCTTCGGCGTAAACATACAAGCCAGCTTCTGTGCCCAAAAGGGCGATATCCGCAGAATCGGACAAAAGGGCGGTCATGGATTTATCGGCACCATTGCCAACAGCCACCGTCACATCCAGCCCTTCCTCGGCAAAAAATCCCTTTTCCAGAGCCACATACTGGGGCGCATAAAAGACGGAATGTACTACCTCGTTGAGACGCACCAGCGTGAGGGCATCTTCTGTGGGCTGCGAACTGCAGCCTACTCCCGCAGTTAAGCATAACAGCCCCGCCAGAGCCAAACTGATCTTCTTTTTCATATTACTCCTCCTGAGAGAAATTGATTTCTTTCAACTATATGCAAATGGAAAGAAAAAAGTATATTGTCTGGGTATTTTTTTCTGTTTGAAGATAGGTTTTTTCTCGGTTTTGGTGTATAATGAAATTTAATGTGGAGTCTTACGCATTTTTGCTTTTTATAAATACAGGAAAGCAATGAAAGCAGGACGAAAAAATGCTGCCTGCTTCCGGTATTACTTTCCAATTTTGAACATGGGAGGCTATTTTTATGGCTGAAAAAATTATGCTGATTGATGGGAACAGCATCGTGAACCGTGCCTTTTACGGGGTTCCGCTGCTGACTAATGGGGAAGGCCGTTATACCAACGGGGTATACGGTTTTCTGAATATTTTGTTTAAACTGCTGGACGAAGAAAACCCCAATTATCTGGCGGTGGCCTTCGACCTTCACGCACCCACCTTCCGTCACAAAACCTTTGACGGATATAAGGGGACAAGAAAGGGTATGCCGGAAGAACTACGGGAGCAAATGCCCCTGCTGAAAGAAGTGCTGCAGACCATGCACATCCCCATTTTTGAACAGGAAGGCTATGAAGCTGATGATATTTTGGGGACGCTGTCTGCCCTGGCGGAAAAAAACGGTGTGCTGCCTGTAGTGGTATCCGGGGACAGAGATTTGCTGCAGATCGCAGGGGAAAATCTGAAAGTCCGCATCCCCAAGACCAAAGGGGGGCGCACAGAAACAGAGGATTATTATGCTGCGGATGTGGTGGAAAAATATGGGGTGACACCTACGGAATTTATCGATATGAAGGCCCTTATGGGGGATGCATCTGATAATATCCCCGGTGTGCCCGGTATTGGCGAAAAGAATGCGGCGAAGATTATCCAACAGTATCACGATATCGAAACTGCCATTGCCCATGCGGCAGAGATCAAGCCCAAAAAGGCATCGGAAAACCTGACGGAATTTCAGGAACAGGCAAGACTGAGTAAATTTCTGGCGACCATTGTAAGGGATTTGCCCTTGGAATGGAACAAGGATGGGCTGAAGATTAACGATATGTTCAACGCAGAAGCCTATGAGCTGGTGAAACGACTGGAATTCAAAAGTATGTTCAGCCGCTTTGAGGGGGCTGTTGCCGCTGCGCCTAAAAAAGAAGAAAAAACCTATGAGCTGATTGCCGACAGAGAAGGGGCGGAAGGCATTATGGCTGCCCTGGAAAAAGGCGAAGCGGCCTATATTTTCGTATATGATCAAGATGAATGTCAGGGGCTTGCCCTGTATCAGGAAAAACTGGGGGGCGTTTGGGTGGAAGCATCCATGCAGCTTCTGATGGATGATATCCTGAAAATCTTCAAGGATTTCTTCCAAGACCCTGCATATCGAAAAATTGGACACGATGTGAAGCAGGATCTCAAGCTGCTGCGGGGCTATGGCTATGATGGCTTTGAAGCATCCTTCGATACCGCAATTGGAGCCTATATCCTGAATGCCACAGGCAGTTCCTATGAATATGACGATATTGCCAATACCTTTCTGAATGAAACCTATCCCTCTGAGGAGGAAGTATTGGGGAAGGGCAGAGCAAAAAAGGCTTTTGCTTCTTTGCCAGAAGGAGAAAGAACAGCCTTTGCCGCCAGACAGGCGGAGATTTCCTTCCGTGCAAAGGCTGTGATGGATGAAAAACTGAAAGAAAATGGGCAGGATAGCCTGTTTTACGAAATTGAAATGCCTCTGATCTATGTATTGGCGGATATGGAAAAATACGGCATCAAGGTGGACAAAGAAGCCCTGCTGGCCTACCAGAAACGACTGGAAGAAAGCATGGATGGCATGGAAGAGGAAATTTATACTCTGGCAGGGGAGAAATTCAACGTAAATTCCCCCAAACAGCTGGGCGTGATCCTCTTTGAAAAATTGGGTCTGAAGGGCGGCAAAAAGACAAAGACCGGTTATTCCACAGCTGCAGACGTACTGGAAAAGCTGCGGACGCAACACCCTATCGTGGAGCATATTTTGAACTACAGACAGCTGGCAAAGCTGAAAAGCACTTATGCCGATGGGCTTTTGGCGGTGATGGATATGGATACAGAGAAAATCTACTCCACCTTTAACCAGACCATCACCGCAACTGGGCGCATTTCTTCTACAGAGCCGAATCTGCAGAATATTCCCGTCCGTCTGGAACTGGGCCGTGAACTGCGAAAGGTATTTATTCCCGAAAGCGACAATTACTGCTTCCTGGATGCGGACTATTCCCAGATCGAGCTGCGGGTTTTGGCCCATATTTCCGGCGATGAGACCCTGATTGATGCTTTCAAAAATAATCAGGATATCCATAGGCTGACAGCTTCTCAGGTGTTCCATGTGCCCTTTGACCAGGTCACCCCTTTGCAGAGAAGCAATGCCAAGGCAGTCAACTTTGGTATCGTTTACGGTATTGGTGCCTTTAGCCTGAGTCAGGATTTGGGCATTACCAGAAAAGAAGCGGATGCCTATATTTCCGCATACTTTACGAAATATCCGAAAATTAAAACATATATGGATGAAACTATCAAAAACGCCACAGAACAGGGCTATGTTTCTACCCTGTGGCAACGCAGACGGGCTATGCCGGAACTGCAGAGCGGCAATTTTATTCAGCGTTCCTTTGGCGAACGGGTGGCCATGAATATGCCCATTCAGGGCAGTGCTGCTGATATCATCAAGGTCGCCATGGTGAAGGTGCATAAAGCATTGAAAGATGGTGGTTATCGCTCTCGTCTGCTCCTGCAGGTACACGATGAACTGCTCATCGAGACCTACAAGGACGAAAAGGAAGCCGTGGCAAAGATTCTGAAAGAAAACATGGAACAGGCAGTGCAGCTTGCCGTTCCTCTGGATGTGGATGTGCATGAAGGTGCATCCTGGTTCGAAGCGAAATAAAAAGAGGTAGAAAGCTATGAAAGTAATTGGATTGACAGGGGGCACGGGCAGCGGCAAAAGCGTTGTCAGCCAGAGCCTTTCGGAAGCGGGGGCAGTCATCGTGGATGCGGATAAAATTGCCCATGAGATCATCTTGAAGGGGGAACCTGCTTATCAGGAGATCATTGCCTATTACGGCACAGGCATTTTGGACGAGGAGGGCAACATCATCCGCAAAAAACTGGGGGAGATCGTGTTCAACAACGGGGAAAAACTGGCATTTCTGAACCAGTGTACCCATAAATATATCTGTGCAGAGGTAGACAGACAGATCGCCGCAGCAAAAGCAGCAGACACTGCCACAGCCATCATTCTGGATGCGCCTTTGCTTTTGGAAGCGGGTCTGGAACAGGTCTGCGACGGGGTCTGGGTGGTCTATGCCGACCCTGAAGTCCGTGCCCGGAGGGTTATGGCACGGGATGGTGTGACCTATGAACTGGCAAAAGCCCGTATCGCCAACCAGAAAAGCTGGGAGGAATACAAACAGGCGGCGGATACTGTCATCGATAATAGTAAAGATTTGGCATATCTGCAGGGGCAGCTGTCGGAACTTTTGAAAACAATATAAAGGAAGCTAACGATAATGATTCGATTCATAAA
Organism: uncultured Clostridia bacterium; assembly: GCA_937901125.1. GTDB lineage: Bacteria > Bacillota > Clostridia > Lachnospirales > Anaerotignaceae > Anaerotignum_A. The sequence goes on from CALCGT010000033.1 coordinate 34,875, forward strand.
GAAATTGTTTACGCTGGCGGTGACTTTGGTGCTGCTGGTGACCTTCGGCTATTGTGTGGTACTTCCCCGTGTTCTGCCTTTGAAATATCAGGATATCGTGGAAAAATATGCTACCCAGTATCAGCTAGAGGAAAGTCTGGTCTATGGTGTCATTTTTTGCGAGAGCCGCTTCCAGCCGGAGGCAGTCTCTTCCGCAGACGCGGTAGGGCTGATGCAGGTGACGAAAGAGACTGGTTGGTGGGCAGCTGCGCAGATGGGCTTGGACCCCAAAGCCATCGACCTGACCGACCCAGACACTAATATCCGCATTGGCTGCTGGTATCTGCATTGGCTCTATGAAAAATTCGATGCTGTGCGGGAAACTGCCCTAGCGGGCTACAACGCAGGCCATGGAAATGTTGCCCGATGGCTGGCCGATGAAGAAAAGAGCCGTGACGGCATCACGTTGGATGAAATACCCTATGGAGAAACGAAAAGCTATGTAAAACGGGTGGAACTGGCGGAAAAGATATACCGCTTTGTCTATCGCCTGTGATGGCTTTTGAGAGGATTGGAAGAAATATGAAAAAAAGGATTTGGCTGCTTCTGCTGACCCTTTGCCTGAGCCTTTCCGGCTGCGGGCAGGGGGGACAAGAGCAGACAGAAGAAGATTTTACCGCGGTGGGCGGGGAAAATATGTTGGAAAAAGAGACAGACACCCTGAATCTTTCCATGCGTATCCCGGAGACCCTGAACCCCCTTTTGAATAGAGAAGAAACGGTAGACCGTATCTTGAAGCTGATGTATCTGCCCCTGATGGCATTTGATGAAAGCGGCAAAGCCTGCCCCGCTGTAGCGGAAAGCTGGGAAATCAGCCCCGACGGCAGAAGCCTGACAGTGCAGCTGAAACAAAACCTCCTCTGGCAAAATGGCGGCAGAGTGACTGCAGATGATGTGGTCTATTCCCTGAATACGATCAGAAATGCTCCAGAGGATGCAGTCTACAAAAAGGTGCTGAATTATGTCAGCGGATGCACAAAAGCAGGAGAATACACGGTTGTTTTTACCTTCCATGATAATTTCAGTTCCAATGTGGCAGCCCTGCGCTTCCCTGTCATTTCCGCTGCCTATTACGGCGGACAGAATGATCCCAAGGCAGAGATCAACCTGAAACCTATGGGCAATGGCCCCTATAGCCTGCATTCCTATAAACAGGCAGCAGAACTGATGCTGGAAGCAAACCCTTCCTATTATGGGGAAGCACCGAATATTTCCTGCGTCCGCGTGAAGATCACAGCGGGGGAAGAAACGGATATCCATGCTTTTGAGCAGGGCATGACCGATGTGTTGGTGACGGATGCCATGGAAGTCGGTAGATACGTTGATGAAGGGATCTCTGGTATGTATCAGTATACCTCTAATGAATATGATTTTATCGCTTTCAATTTCAGACGGGAGCTGTTTCAGGATAAATCCCTGCGGCAGGCGGTGGCTTATGCCCTGCCCAAGGAAAGCCTGATAGAAAGCGTTTATCTGAATTATGGTGTGATGACTAATACGCCCATCAATCCCAAAAGCTGGCTCTACGAGGAAAATGTGGCTCTCTATGGATATAACCCGATCATGGCATCCACCTTTCTGAAAAACGGTGGCTGGACAGATGCAGATGGTAACGGCAGGCTGGAAAAAAACGTCAATGGCGTAGCGAAACCTTTACAGGCCACGATTTTGGTAAATCAGGAAAACACAGGCAGAGTGCAGATCGCTTCCAAGATGAAGGAAGAACTGACTGCCATTGGCTTTGAGATTACCATTGATAAGCAGCCCTTTGAAGCATATCAGGAAAAGTTTATCAATGGACAATATGATATCATCGTAGGCGGCTGGAAATGCTCCGAGGTGACAGATCTGGCACCTTTCTTTGGCACAGGCGGCAGCCTGAACTATATCGGTTACAGCAATCCGGAGGTGGATCAGCTTCTGGAAGCAGCAAAAACAGCCGTAGGCGAGGGGCAGACCTTGCTAGCCTACAGCAGTCTGCAGAAAAAACTGGCGGAGGAATTGCCTTATATCAGCATTGCCTACCGCAATCAGGCGGTGTTCGCTTCTAAAAATATCGGTGGGGAGATCAATCCCGTGGAAAGCAATGTTTTCCGCGGCATCGAAAAATGGACGTATCAGAAAGGGGAATGAGTATGTCTGAATTCAGAACAAATCCCTTCACGGGAGAAATGACGCTTTATGCGGAAAATCGAAAGAATCGTCCCTATGAATTTGTCCATAATACCAAGGCGAAAAATACGAATAATGAAAACTGCCCTTTCTGCGGCGGCCATGAAACATGGACCACAGATGCGGTTTATCAGGATGGTCCCGATGGGGCATGGCAGATGCGGGTATTTCCCAATATGTTCCCTGCGGTGAAGGAAGGCTGCGGCGAGCTGGAAGGGGAAGCCTTTTATGAACAGACAGCAGGCAGGGGCAGGCATGAAGTGCTGGTGGATACACCGGACCATAATGAGACCATCGATGCCTTCAGCGTGGAACGCATCGAAAAGGTAATGCATGTGTTGCAGGACAGACTGAATCATTTCCGTACCCGTGAACACACACAATACGTCCAGATTTTTAAGAACTGCGGCCCTTCTGCCGGCATGAGCATCCGCCATTCCCATTGGCAGGTGATGGGGCTGCCTGTCGTCCCCAGACGGGCAGCGGCTATGGCAGAAAAGATGCAGGGGAAGGATTGCCTTTTCTGCAAAATGCTGGTCTATGAAAGGGAGCAGGGCAAGCGCATCTCCGGGGAAACGGAGAATTTCATTGCCATCACCCCCTATGCGGGCAGATTTCCCTATGAGGTCTGGCTGGCACCCAAAATCCATCAGAGGGACTTCGGGGATATGGATGATGCCCAGAGGGAAGACCTTGCCCATCTTTTGTGGGAGACTTTGCAAAAGGTAACAAGGCTCAAAGAGGATATCGGCTATAATATTTGTGTGATGGATGGCCCCAGAAATACAGATTTCCATTGGCATATCGAGATCCTGCCCCGCATCGGCGGTTTTGCCGGGTTCGAATACGCCACAGATTGCTTTATCAATATGGTAAGCCCGGAAAGAGCCGCTGCCTATTACCGAGGCGAGAACATTGAGGAATAATTTTTCAACTGATAAAACTGCTTTACATTGTAAAAGCCGTAGGACACAGCTGTCTTACGGCTTTCTTTTTTCACAGGTATTTTTTCTGCGGATGTTTTTTTGCGGATGCACTAAGTAGGATATGCTTTTATACAAGACATTCCCAGCAATCCTCCATGATTTTTTCTAGTTTTGCAACAGCATCCTGTATCAAAGCAGACATAGGCAGACTGGAAACACCTGCGATCAGGTTTTCGCATTTATTGACAGGGATGAGGATGCGGGTGGCATCGGCCTGCCCCACTGTGGCTGCCATAGCCGAAGTCACTTCCCCCAGCATGGCATCTGCAATGACGATACCAATGGGGCCGATGATGACATCAGCTTTACGGCAGGCGACGATGACGGGATTTTCCCCCGCAGCGGCCTGCTTTGCCCCTGCTTTGATCATGGCTGCGGCTGCGGTGGCATTGGTTCCCACGGCTATGATGTTCAGCTTATCCTGATATGGCTGCAGTGCTTTGATGAGCTGACTGCCCAGCTGACCGCCTTGGCCATCCATGACTAGAACGTGCAATCTCTGTTTTTTCAAGGGTATGACCTCCTGTTTTTACAGCAGTTCTTCATAAGAACGAATACATTTGTCTGCCAGTTTTTCGATTTTTTCGATCTCGTTTTTTCGGATAGAATGATCTAAAACGGCATAGACAGTAAATCCTGCGGATTTTGCACCCTTTACAGCATAGCCCGCATCTTCGAAAACGACGGTATTTTCCAGGGTGCCGCCCAATTTTTCCATGGCAGTCAGGTATGCTTTGCCGTCTTCTTTATATTCACCCAGTTCCGTACAGGTAAGGATGCAGTCAAAATATTTATGAATATCCAGCCGATCCAGTGCAGGCAGGATATAGCTTGCTTCCGAAGCGGTGAGGATACCCATTTTTATGCCTTTTTCTGTCATAGCTTCCAGATAGGCCTTTGCGCCTTCCTTCAGGGGAATGGTATGGCGATAGGCATCCTCCACATAGTTGATGATCTCATCTACGATGGCCTGAGGTTCCATGGAAACACCGAGGGAATTGCGGAAGTATTCTGCCGTTTGATATAATGTCTGGCTTTTTACCACATCCAGCAGGTTTGCAGGAACCGGGAAGTGGTGTCTGGTGAGGAAGGTCTCTCCTGTGCCCCGCCAGGTGGGCATGGAATCGATGAGAGTACCGTCCAGGTCAAAAATGATATTTTTCATGGTTCTTTTCCTTTTCTGATTTGATGGTTTATCTGTATTTGTCGATTTTTTCATTGATGGTGAGAACGCCTGCGGGGGTATGGAAGATCTTCACATAAGCTTTGGTAGAAGGGGCACCTTCTTCAATGGGAATTTCCTGACAGCGCTTAATAATCTCCATTAGCTTGTCAAAATCGCCTTCCACCACTGTTTCGAAGGGGCCTACTTCATAATGACAGCCTGTGCTTTCAATATAAGTGATGACTTTGTCCACGATAGCGCAGACTTTTTTGATATCAGATACATCAGGCAGAACCTGAATGGCAATGCTTGTAGTATACATAATTCATTCCTCCTTATCTGAACTTTGTATGACGTATGAAGAAATTCTAGCATTTTTTGCAGGAAAACACAAGTGCGCTTGCAGGTAGGGGGTGGTTGTGCTACACTAAAAAACAGAGAAAATTGCCGGATTTTATATCGATATACAAAGGAGAAATGAGCATGGAATATCGTATCGAGAAAGACTCCATGGGTGAAATGAAGGTGCCCGCAAATGCCTACTGGGGCGCACAGACCCAGAGAAGCTATGAAAACTTTAAGATCGGTACAGAAAAAATGCCGAAGGAGATCACATACGCTTTTGCCATCCTGAAAAAGGCTGTGGCACAGGCAAACTGCCGACTGGGCAGATTGGATGAAAGACGCTGTGCCATCATCGGACAGGTCTGCGATGAAGTGCTGGCGGGCAAGCTGGAGGAACAGTTCCCCTTGGCAGTATGGCAGACAGGCAGTGGCACCCAGAGCAATATGAACATGAACGAAGTGGTAGCCAATCGGGGCAATGAGATCGCCGGAGAGAAGCTGCTGCACCCCAATGACCATGTAAATATGAGCCAGAGCAGCAATGATACTTTTCCCACAGTCATGCACATTGCCGCTGTTTTGGAAACGAAGAAGAAACTGATCCCTGCCATCGAAAGAATGATCGAGGAACTGCTTCGACTGGAAAAGGAAAATGAAGGCATTATCAAAACAGGCAGAACGCACCTGCAGGATGCCACACCCATCACTTTTTCCCAGGAGATTAGTGGGTGGAGAAATATGCTGGAAAAAAGCAAAAAGATGATTAAAATGAGCCTTGTGGAAGCGGCGGAACTGGCTTTGGGCGGCACAGCCGTTGGCACTGGTCTGAATGCCCTGTGGGCTTTGCAGAAGCGGCAGCGGAAGAAGTTTCCAAACTGACAGGTATCCCTTTTATTACAGCGGAAAATAAATTCCATTCTCTGACAGCTAAGGATGAGATCGTATTTGTCCATGGTGCCCTGAAGGGGCTGGCGGCAAATCTGATGAAGATCGCCAATGATGTGCGCTGGCTGGCAAGCGGCCCCCGTTGTGGTCTGGGCGAAATTTTCATTCCCGAAAACGAACCCGGTTCCTCCATCATGCCCGGCAAAGTGAACCCTACCCAGTGTGAAGCGGTAACTATGGTGGCGGTACAGGTCATGGCCAATGACGCAGGTATCGGTATCTGCGCTTCTCAGGGGAACTTAGAGCTGAATGTTTTCATGCCTGTGATGATCTATGAATATCTCCAGTCAGTCAGACTTTTAACGGATGTGCTGGATTCCTTCCGGGTAAACTGTGTTTGCGGCATCAGGGCAAATAAAGAAAAAATGGAAGAAAATCTGAACCGTTCCCTGATGTTGGTGACAGCCCTGAGTCCCTATATCGGCTATGAAAATGCGGCGAAAACCGCAAAAAAAGCCCATGCAGAGAATATTTCCCTGAAAGAAGCGTGCATTGCTTTGGGCTTCCTGACAGAAGAAAAATTTGACGAAGTATTCCATCCGGAAGAAATGGTATCAAGCGGTTCTACGCTAAACAAATGAAAAAGGAGCAATTGATATGGATATCAACGAAAAAGCACTCAAGCTGCATTATGAAATGAATGGGAAGATCGAAGTGGTTTCCAGAAAACCTGTGGAAACAAGAGAAGATCTGTCCCTGTTATATACGCCCGGCGTGGCAGAGCCCTGCCGCGTCATCGAGAAGGACTACGAAGAATCCTTCCGCCTGACCAGACGTTCTAATCTGGTGGCGGTTATTACAGACGGTACGGCAGTTCTGGGGCTGGGGGATATCGGCCCTGCGGCGGGGATGCCTGTGATGGAGGGGAAATGTGTACTGTTCAAGGAATTTGGTGATGTGGACGCTTTCCCACTGTGTATCGATTCCAAGGATGTAGATACCATTGTCAATACGATCTATTTGATTTCCAAAAGCTTTGGCGGCATCAATCTGGAGGATATTTCCGCTCCTCGCTGTTTTGAGATTGAACGGAGACTGAAGGAGATCTGCGATATCCCTGTGTTCCATGATGACCAGCATGGGACAGCCATCGTGGTAGCGGCGGCTATGCTGAATGCCATGAAGGTGACAGGCAAGAAAATGGGCGAAATGAAGATTGTCATCAATGGTGCCGGTGCGGCGGGCATCGCCATCGGCAAGCTGCTCATCAGCATGGGTTTTGGGAATATCATTCTGTGCGATAAAAACGACATCATCTGCGAAGGGGATGAAGGACTGAACAGCGGTCAGGAAGAAATCTCTCATATCAGCAACCTGCACCATGAAAAGGGTCTGCTGGCGGATGCGCTGAAGGGAGCGGACGCTTTCGTTGGCGTTTCCAGACCCAATATGGTGACAAAGGAAATGGTAGCTACCATGGATCAGGGCATTGTTTTTGCCATGGCGAATCCCGTGCCTGAAATTATGCCTGAGGAGGCCAAGGCAGGCGGCGCAGTGGTGGTTGGCACAGGCAGAAGCGATTTCCCCAATCAGATTAACAACGTGCTGATTTTCCCCGGTATTTTCAAAGGGGCACTGGCGGTGCGTGCCAAAGAGATTACAGAAAGCATGAAGCAGCGGGCGGCATACGCCATTGCGGCCATGATTCCCGAGGAGGAACTGAGTGCGGAAAATATCATTCCCTCCCCACTGGATAAATCTGTTGCTGATGCCGTGGCAAAGGCGGTTGCCGATGTTGCCATTGAGGAAGGTATTGCCCGTATTTAATTCATAATAAAGATTTCGAACAGATAAAAATGACCCTATCCAAATGGATAGGGTTTTTCTGCTTTATATATGCTGTTTTCCCTTTTCGAGGGCTCTTTCAAATGCGGCGAGGAATTTCTCATCATCCTTTTTGGTGCGCTTGCGGATATGCCCGCCGCGGGATTTTTCCTGGCGGCGCATTTCCCGGGAAAGGTGACGTTCAAAAAGCATCCGGTCAATGTTTGCTTGGGTATAGAAAAAGCCGTTGGGATGGAGGACAGTGGCTTTTTTCGCCAGCAGGAGGGAGGCTAAGCCATAATCCTGGGTGATGCAGATATCTCCCCCTTGGGTACGGTTGGCAATAGCGAGGTCTGCGCTGTCTGCACCTTGGTCTACCGTAACGATGGTGACGAAATCCTCGTTATAAAACAGCATATGGGCTACGTCGCAGACCATGATGACTTCCAGACCGTGTTTTTTGGCACAGCCGATGATGAGCTCCTTTACGGGGCAGGCATCGGCATCCACCATGATTTTCATAGGTTTCCTCCTTTCAAAAGAAAACCCCTGCCAGTCTGACAGGGGATATATTTTCCTTAGAAGCCCAGTTCTTCGCCGATCAGGATGACTTTGATTCTGCCTGCGGGACGGCAAACTCTTGTTACCAGCACCTGATTGCAGATACATTCGGGGGAGGTACAGTTGTGGCAGGTGCCGTCGATGGCACAGGGGGTTTTGCCCATGAAGCGCATGCTGTTGACGGGAGCAACATAGCCGCGTACTCTTTTGATGGCCGCGTCCACATCCTGAGCTACTTTGTTCAGACTGCACATGACGATGACGTTGTTGGGGCCAAAACAGATGGAAGCTATACGGTTGCCTGTGCCGTCAATATTCACTAGCACACCGTCCTCGGAAATGGCGTTGGTGCTTGTCAGATAGAAGTCTGTTAAGAGACCCTGACGCATTATTTCGCGCATTTCTGCGGGGGTTGCTGCTGTGTCTCTGTCGATAACATTGTAGTTGCCTTCCTTGACAGCCTTTGTCAGACCCATATCGCGGATCGTCATGGAACCGCCCCATGTGATGCTGCTGCCTTCGGGAATCAGGGATAGGGCTTTTTCTACGGCTTCTGCTGCTGTGGGGCAATAGTAGGCTTCAAAGTGGCGGCGTTCAAGATTTTTTACCAGAGTCGCACTCAGAAGTTCTTGTCTTTTTTTCTGTGGTGTCATAATGGATCACTCCTCTTTGTGATATTGTTTTCTCTCTTGCACAAATCATATCATAAAACTTGGAAAGTTGCATCCTTTTTCTTGCAAAGGGATAGTTTCTCCTTTATCATAGAAGAAGAGGTGATACCATGAAAAAAATCGAGAGCCGAGACAATAAATGGGTGAAACGGCTGAACGGATTGAAGATAAAGAAAAACAGAGATAAAGAAGGCGTTTTTGTTGCAGAAGGGCTGCGTTTTATCAACGAAGTGCCTGCTGACTGGGCGGTGGAAACCTATGCCGTCAGCGAGACCTTTGCGGCGGAAAATGACCTGAGCAGATATGAAAAAAAAGCAGATGTGCTTTGCCTGCCCGATGTGCTGTTTGCGTCGGTCTGTGATACAGAAAACCCCCAGGGCATTTTGGCAGTCTGCGAAAAGCTGGAATGGAACGAAGGAGCTGTATTTGCCAAAGAAACTCCTTTTTTTCTGCTGGCAGAAGAACTGAACGACCCCGGCAATCTTGGAACGGTCATTCGTACGGCAGATGCCTGCGGTGCCGATGCGGTGTTCCTATCCAAGGGCAGCGTAGATCTTTATAATCCTAAGGTATTGCGCTCTACCATGGGCTCTTTGTTCCATGTGCCTGTGTTCCAAAATGTGGACTTGCATGAGATTTCTGCAAAACTGAACGCAAATGAAATCTCTCTCTATGCGGCACACCTGAAAGGGGACAAATGGCCTTATGACCTGAACCTAAAAGCATCCTGTGCTTTTCTCATCGGGAATGAAGCCAGAGGCTTGAGCGAAAAAGCCGCTGATCTTTGCGACCAGTGGGTGAAAATTCCCATGCCCGGGCAGGCAGAAAGCCTGAATGCATCCATTGCAGCAGGGGTGCTGATGTATGAGGTCGTAAGACAGAGACTGAAATAAAGAAAAAGCGATATTCCAGAAAAGGAGTATCGCTCTTTTTGTATCAGGATTCTGCTGCTTTTGGGATTTGACGACCTTCATGGTCCATTTCAAAGTTGTCCCTATGGATCAGTTCGGAGATAGGGACGATTTCAAATCCTTTTTCCTTTAATCCCTTCAAGATGGTATCCAATACTTGAGGGGTGTATTTGGCGTCGTTGTGGAAGAGGATGATAGAGCCGTTGCCTAGGTGCTTGTGATTCAGGACTTGGTTGATCTCCGCTTCGGCACCGTGTTCTTTCCAGTCAAGGCTATCAACATCCCACTGTATTGTATAATACCCATTTGCTTCCGCTGTTTCGATCACGTGATTATCATATTCTCCGAAAGGCGGGCGAAAAAGATCCATCTCTACCCCTGTCAGGTCTTTTACGTTCTGGTGGCATTTTTGTAATTCCTGGGCGATCTGTTCAGAGGAGATTTGACTCATATGAGGGTGTGTGGCAGAATGATTCCCCAAATCGTGACCTGCTTCTGCAATCTTCTTTACTTCATTCGGATACTTTTCAACCCAGTACCCGCAGAGAAAGAAAGTGGCTTTTACATCATTTTCCGCTAATATGCGGAGCAGTTCGTCAGTATCTTCTGCACCCCAAGCGGCATCAAAGCTGACAGAGACCTGCGGCTTTTCCGTTTGTACGCAATAAATTGGCAGTTTCCGTTCTGCGTTGGCAGTTACCATAGCAGAAACCCTTGCGGCGGCAGGGGGCAGGGCAATGGACGCAGAAATCAGCAGAAGCCCACCCAACGCAAGGCTGCATACCATCTTTTTGGTAATATGTATTGATTTTAAAAACTTCATAGAAATCCCTCCAAGGGTTTTTACTAGCAGTATATTTCCCGAATGGAAAAAAGATGAACAGGAAAAGGAGCACCTTTAAAGGTGCCCCTTTCCTTGATTTAGTCACATTCAAAATCCAGTGGACTTTCAATCAGGGATGCCACCTGGAATCTATGTCTATGACCGTCTTCTTCTTCTGTCCATGCGCTGGCAAAATGCACGTGTTTCCCATTGCCAACTTCAATAGCGAGGGAGGACGTACCGCAGAATTCATGGAAATGGCCATCAGCAAAGTCTGTGCGGAATTTTATTTCATGCACATGGCTGTCACCATACCGAATAGCTTCACCGGACACTGTAGCAAAACGATGGTTATGGCATTCCTCTTCTTCGTTGAGAACAGCTGTGCTGCCGATGATTTCATGAATGTGGCGCTGTCTTCTGCGGTCATTATCCCAGTCCCAACAATTGCAGCGATTGTACTGACTCATCTTTTCTTCTCCTTTCGCTTTGAGTTATGCTATATCCTATGTAGCTGGACAAAAAAGGTGCATAGCTTGTTTCTGATTGTGTGACTGAAAAACGTTGGTCTTCTCAATAGCGAAAGAAACCTTGAAGAGAGCAGTTGAGAGAAACTTCCCCTATAGAACCCTTGCATTTTCTTTTCAATCTGCTAAAATAAATAAGTTAGAAGATTTTTTGTTTTTTACACAAAGGAGAAATGAAAATGGAAGAAATGGTTTTTCAGATCGGGCCTATCCGTCCCCCCAGTGAAGCCAACAGTTTGCTGCTGCGGGTAACGGTAAACTGCCCTTGGAATAAATGTAAATTTTGTATGCTCTATAAAAAATATGATTTCCATACTCGCCCTGTGGAAGATGTCAAAAAGGATATCGATACTATGGCGGAACTGCGTGATCGTATCTTACAGTATAAAAAAGATGGTGAATGGGATATCGCTGCCATCAATCATGATTATCAGACCTTGATGACAGACGATCAGCGCTGGTGCTACCACATGGTGTTCCGCTGGATGACAGAAGGCGACTGCAATTCTATTTTCCTGCAGGATGCCAATACCATGTGTCTGCGTGCCGACTGGCTGGCGGAGATCATCCGTTATGTGCGTGTAAAGCTCCCCGAGATCAAGCGTATCACATCCTACGGCAGAGCCAATACTTTGGCGAAGATCAGCCCCGAGGATTATAAAATGCTGAAGGAAGCAGGCTTAGACCGAATCCACTCCGGCTATGAATCCGGTTCTGATAAGGTATTGGCTCTCATCGAAAAGGGCTGTACTCAGGAAGAACAAATCATCGGCGGCAGAAAGGTCAGAGAAGCCGGCATAGAACTGTCCATCTATTTCATGCCCGGTGTTGGCGGGAAAGAGCTTTCCGATGATAATGCCATTGAAACAGCGAAGGTCATCAATGCGGTGAACCCAAATTTCGTTCGCCTGCGTACTTTTGTTCTGCGTACCGGTTCTCTGATGGAAGAGGTGCGGGATGCTGGCGACTGGACAGAAGATACCGATATGAATAAGCTGCTGGAAATCAGAAAATTACTGGCTCATATCGATCCCACAAAAGCCAACGGCAAGATCAGCAGTGACCATATCATCAACCTGCTGCAGGAAGTTAATGGTGATATGGATACAGATCTGCCCTGGATGCTGGAATATATCGATTCTTTTCTGGCACTGCCTGAACTGGAACAGAGAAAATATCAGCTGGCACGCCGTATGGGCTTCCCTCTGGACTGGAAGCAGCTTTGGCGCATGAAGGAAAGCGACAGACTGATCATCGAAGATATGGCGAAAAATATCGTCGATGAAGCTGAATGGGAAAAGAAGCTTCATACCTATATGGATCACTATATTTAAGGAGGCGTTGTAAATGACAACAGAAACGCTTTTTGCCACAATCATCCCTGCAATACTGATTTTTTGCCTGGTATTTTTCAATATTCGTAAAATTCAGAAGCAGGCGAAGATCATGCGCATGGAAAAGGAAGGAAAGTGCGGCAGCAGCTGCGCAGGCTGTGCCCACAGCAAAGGCTGTCATTCCCCCCAGAAGAAGGAAGAAGAACTGGAAAAATAAGAAAAACCTCAAACCCGTTGAATTTCAAAGTGGTTTGAGGTTTTTTTTATTTGTGTCCTGCTTTATTTGTTTTTGATTCATGTTCGTTCCGATACCGAGTCATCAGCCCGTGGAACAGTTCTTCCGCTGTGGGTGGGGTGAAGCTGATGGCATTGGCGCCGGCTTCAACTGTTTTGCGGATGGTTTCACGAGAGGGGCCGCCTGTAGCGATGATGGGCACATCGGGATAGCGTTCTCGAATGATTTGAACCACTTCCGGCGTGCGGGCTGCCGCGGAAACATTCAAAATGCTGCTTCCCGCCTCCAGACGGGCATCAATATCTGTGTTTTCATCCAATACTGTCACAACGATCGGAATATCTACGACACGGGCGATCTGTTCGATGACAGTATTGCTGGTAGGTGCATTCACGACCACTGCCATTGCCCCCAGTGCTTCTGCGTCCTTTGCCAGCATAACAACACGGGCGCCTGTGGTCGTACCACCGCCAACGCCACAAAATACAGGAAGGCTGGAAGTAGAAACGATAGCATCGGCGATGATCTGCTGGGGTGTAAACGGATAGACAGCCAGCACTGCATCTGCATTGCAGTTGCGGATGATCGCGATATCGGTGGAGAAGATCAGAGATTTGATGCGTCGCCCCATGATGACAATGCCGCTGGCAGCGTAGATTTCCTCTGGCATCATTACAATATGGTGGCTTCTTAGCTTCGTTTGGACATGAGGGATCTTTTTTTCTCGCAGCATTTTTTTGTAATTCATGGGCAACACTTCCTTTCTATTTTTGCAGATGTTGTCGCTTTTTGGTGTTATGTAACCATCTTATGTAACCATTATACGTTGTAGGAGGAACAATTGTCAAGCAGCTGGTATTTTTGAAAAAATGGTTGCATTCGGTCGGACTTGACAGAGATAAAGTTTGGCTATAAACTACAAGAGAGTATTTTTGTCAATTTATTGTATTTTGGAGTGATGACTTTGGAAGCTTATATAGCTTTGGTGTGTTCTCTTGTGCTGAATGCGGCTTTGCTGGTGCGCATGGGAAATAAGAAGGTGCGGGAACAGGAAAACAACGTAACAGAAGAAGAGATCCGCCAGATGGTAGATGCCGGCGGCGACAATGGCTCTATCGATGAAAACGAAAAGGAAATGATCAACAATATCTTCGAACTAAGCAATATCTCTGTGGGGAATATCGCTACCCATCGAACAGATATTGTTGCGGTTTCTCTGAATGCCACACTGGAAGAAATCAAAAGTGTCATGGCAGAGGAAAAATATTCCCGAATCGTTGTCTATGATGATAATATCGATAATATCGTCGGTGTATGTCATGTAAAGGATATGGTCAAATATATCCTTGCGGATGTCACTCGTGTGGAAGAAGGTCATTTCCATTTGAAAGATATCCTGATGCAGCCTTATTTCATCCCTTTTTCCAAAAAGGTGGACGAGCTGCTGCAGGAAATGCAGCTGGAAAAGGTACACATGGCCATCGTCATTGATGAATACGGCGGTACAGCCGGTATCGTCACCATGGAAGATATCATGGAAGAAATCTTTGGGAATATCTTTGATGAATACGATGTGGAAGAAGAAGAGGATATCACTTTGATGGAGGATGGGGTCTATCGCATCAACGGTACTACCGATCTGCAGGATGTGGAAGAGCAACTGGAGATCACCTTCGAAGAAACGGAAGATTATGATACCCTTGGAGGATACCTCATCGGTCAGCTGGGGCGTATTCCCGAAGAAGATGAAGCCATCGAGATCGAACTCTGCGGCTGGCTGTTCCAGATCGAGGGCATCGAAGAGAAACGTATCGATAAGGTCTTTGCTACAAAATTACCAGAGGAAACACAAGAAGAGACTGTTTCTGAGGAATGATTTTTTTATTAAGGAGGAATGTTTTATGTTAAATGAAAAAGTTGTGGAACTGCTGAATGATCAGATCGTAAAGGAATTCTATTCCGCTTATCTGTATCTGGATTTTTCCAATTTCTATTCTGAAAAAGGTTTAGACGGCTTTGCAAACTGGTACCGCATTCAGGCACAGGAAGAAAGAGACCATGCACTGCTGTTCTATGATTACCTGCACAACAACAGTGAAAAGGTAACACTGGGCGCCATCGATGCTCCCAGCGTAAAATTGGATGCACTGATGGATCCTCTGAAGGAAGGTCTGAAGCATGAAGAATATGTAACAGATCTGATCCATACTATCTACGCTGCTGCAAAGGATGTAAACGACTTCCGTACCATGCAGTTCCTGGATTGGTTCGTAAAAGAACAGGGCGAAGAAGAAAAGAATGCCAACGACCTTATCACAAAGATGGAACTGTTTGGTAGCGACCCTAAGAGCCTGTATATGCTGGATCAGGAACTGGGCGCAAGAGTATACACAGCACCTTCTCTGGTTCTGTAATCATTATGTCAGAATCTGGTTCAATAGGCTTTCGAAAAGACACGGTTTTTGAACCGAACCAGTAAAATCGGATAATAGTAAAAAAAGACCTCTTATTGTAGAATTAAAACTATAATAGGAGGTCTTTCTATGCCAAGAAAATACGAAAAAGTTAAGGAATTGCTGCCACTTGTAACTGCGATGGCAGAAGAAGGAAAAACACGTCAGCAAATTGCCGAAGAACTCGGACTTCAAAATGAAAAAGTTGCTCGGAATCTTCTATATCGAGCAAAACGAAAAAACAGAAATCAATTCCAAAACAAAGAGGAAGAAAACCGGCAAAAACTCTTCAGGAGTACAAATATGAAAACAAGCGATTGAAAATGGAAAATGAACTATTGCTGGATTTTCTATCGCTTATAGGAAAGGAGTGAAAGCCTCTATAAAATTTAAGGTGATTTATCGTCATAAAGTTTTATACCCTATCAGTGAAATGTGTCGTATCCTTGGAGTATCCAGACAATCCTCAGAATCATGCGAAAATACAGCCTATTATCTGTAGTACGACGCAGAAAATACAGATGGCACGGAGAATCATTACATCGCTATCCAAATTTGTTAAACAGAAATTTCTGTGCTGACAGACCAAATCAGAAATGGGTAACAGATATTTCTTATATTAAAACGCTCCAAGGAACCCTATATCTATCGATTATCAGAGACTTTTATGATAATAGTATTGTCGCGTATCAAACCGGAACGGAACAGAATATACAGCTTGTACTTAATACAATTAAAATTGCTAAGAAAAAGGAAAAGGTCACCGCAGAGTTGCAGTTCCACAGTGACCAGGGCTTTCAATATACCTCCCACGGATATTTTAAGCTGACTCAAGCATACGGCATAACACCATCTATGTCAAGAAGGGGGAATCCGTATGATAATGCACTTGCTGAAAATTTCTTTTCCATTCTGAAAACAGAATGTATCCACAGAGTAAAATTGAATAGTTTTGAGGAAGCAAAAAATGTGATTGATGATTATATTTATTTTTATAACTATCAACGGATTCAGACAAAAACAAAACTGACACCGATGGAATTACGATGTTAGTTTGTAACTAGCTAATTTAATTCTACAAATGTCTTTTTTGTACTGTCTGCACAAAATGGTTCGGTTCAAAAAATCGTATGGCCCTTTTCTTATAGTTCACCTTCTTTTTTCAGATGTTCCAGAAAGGCTTCCAGTCCTTCCGTGATATCGTCATAAGTGATATCAAAATCACCTGTATACCAAGGGTCTGCAATATCCCTAGGATGGGCAGAGAAATCCAGCAAACGATATACCTTGTGGTCTGGATCGTCTTTGATTTGCCGCATCAGGTTGGGGATGTTATAGCGTTCCGCAACGAGAAGATAGTCATATGTATCGTAATCGGCTCTCGTTACCTGTCTGGCATGATGCATATTGCAGGAAATGCCCACAGAGGCCAGTTTGCGCTTGGCAGGGGGATAGACACCGTTGCCGATCTCTTCCTGGCTGGTGGCGGCAGAGGCGATGTGGAAGAGGGGGGAAAGTCCTTTTTTCTGGACCATGTCACGGAAAAGGTATTCTGCCATGGGGGAACGGCAGATATTGCCGTGGCAGATGAAAAGTATTCTAATGGGTGTCATAATTTACTCCTTTATGCCCCGTATTGCCCCATTTTGCAAGGCATTTCGGGATTATTAGAAATCGCTCTGAAATTACGAAATGTGGCAAATCAGAGCAAACTATAGCAAGTTATTACTACCTGTTAGTAGTAAAATTAGTAGTAAAACGAATTTTCTTACTACTAAGGATTTTTTGAGAATTAGTCCTGTGTCTTCATACAATTTCCAAGCATAACCATAAACTTAATACAAAGCTGTATTTCCTCAGAAAATTTATTCCATTCCTTAATTGATTTAATACCATGAAAAATATTATTTCGATATCTATAAACAACAAATATTAACAAGGCTATCTTCTCATCCTTATATATTCTAGAATAAGACTTTGATAATACTCTTTCAATTTTATACCAATCTCTTCCTGCTACAAGTTTTCTATATTTACTATGGTCCTGATATCGATCATAAAAATGTCTTGCAATCATATCCAATTCTACATCTGGTATTTCTGACCTAACCTCTTTAGAGATATCTATAATTTGCTTATGACTCATATCATTATTGAATATTTTTGTTTCAAGTATTGGCCATATCAAAAGAAAAATCGTTGCTGTTTGATTTTTCACGGTTTCCGAAACAAGCCAATCATCTATTTTCAATGTTTTAGCCAACCATTCATATACCATCTTTTCTATATCATCATCTAGCACTATATCTTTTTCTCTCTCTGGGATGACATACTGTTCTTTTCCACAAAATGGACAGTATCGAAAACTATAATCTGGATATTTTATTTCTTTTCCACACGAGACACATACAAAACTTTCTACTTCTTCCATAATAAACATCCTCTCAGTTTTTCTTACATTATATCGTCATATCCTATTTTTTTCTACTTGAATTGTCAAGTCAAGTGCAACGATACAGAAAAATAAACTTCATAAGGGGTT
>CALCGT010000034.1 GCA_937901125.1 uncultured Clostridia bacterium
GTTTTCAGGCATTTCACCGCCCCCTTTCATAATTTTTGCAATAGAAAAGACACCCGTTTCCGAGTGCCTTTCTGTTTGGTGTAGTTGCGCCTCCATGTCCATACAGGAGTATGATATTATAATACCATAAAACTTTGTCCTTTTTGTCTCAACTTTTCTTTTTATCCAGCAACCAGAAGAATTTTCTTTTTCGTCTGTAAAATGTCGCTCTGCTGCTTGGAACGCCCAGATACTCAAACGGCACACTGTCAGCAACATGATTTATGATATACTGATAAATCTCCGCATCAGCTTCCACGGCAGTCTGTTCTATCAATTCCAAATCCCTTTGCAGTTCCGCTCGTTTGATTGCCGTGTCCGCCGTTCTGTCCGATGTTCTTCCAGAACCGCCACCGTTCCCGTCAAAGGCAGGAGAGCCGATTTCCGTCATAGACCGCAGGCGTGATTGCTTTTCACGGTACTGCCGGCAGAAGTATTTTAATTCACGATATCGGTTGCCGGATATGTTGTATGTATCTAGGTTGATGTCTCTTTCTGTTGGCAATTTATCCCTCCTTTACCAGTTCCGTAAATCCTAATTCAATGCCGCATTCATCCTTGACCTGTTCAAAAATATCTTCCCATTCGATTCCGCCGAAGAAGTTTTTTTCTCCGTCATATAACCCCTGTTCGATTCTTTCGACTTCCTCAAACAACCTGATTGCTCTTTGTCTGCCCCATCCTTCTTTTTCCAGTGCCGCTTCTGCTTCCTCTTTGCTGAAATACAGATTTTTTTCATCTAACGGAGTCCAATCCCCTGCATACTTCACCGCTTTCGCCGATACGTCCTGCACTTTGTACGACTGGATGTAAAAATAATGCTCATGCACACTTTCCTCGATAATCTCAAATACTGTATCCCCCACCTTGCACGGCAGAACCACCAGACGCCCTTCTGCATCGGCCTGCAGCAGTTCCGCCGACAGTTTCAACGCTTCGATATATTGCGGCACCTGTTCCGAATATTTCCTCTCGGCCAAATCTATGCGCTCTATGATAATATCCAGCGCTTCTTTTCTTTCCATCATTTCCACTCCCATCATCCGATCATTTCTTCTCTCAGTTCTTCCATAGTTTCTACCTTCCTGCCGCACATCTCAGGCAGATTCGCCCGCACCAGTGCTTCAGCAAAAGGAGGAGGAACCGCATTCCCACATCTTGCAACCTGCTTTGTCTTTCCGTATGCTTTCCCGGTATAATCATGGTCGATAATATAGTCCGGCGGAAATCCGTTGGCATTGTAAAGTTCTCTTGGTGTCAGCATCCGCAGGCCAATATCGCTGATGAAATACCACACACCGCCGATACCAAGAAGAATAATTTCATCCTCGGCGATATCGTATCCACAGTGAGTATTCAGCAGCTCCCGCACCTTCGGCCAGTGTCCAAGATCAAAACCTGTCTCCTGCATTTTCACCGTCACCACACCGAAATGCCCTGCAGAGGTCGTAACCGTATGCAATGGATCCTCAATACTCTGTCCTATCCCTGTTTTATAAAACTTTGACAGGAATGTTTCTGTCAGTCCATTGTGATCCCATGCCGTCACGGTTCCCAAAGGATCCTGTGTATCGCTTCCGCAGCCTTTATATCCTCCGCTGAAGAATTTTTCCATATGTGCTAACACAATGCCCTCTCTGTCTTTCGTTGTCGCTGTATGTAATGGACTATTCACATCCAGAGGCTGTCCATTCTGGAAGTATTCCGTCAGATATGCAGCAGAAAGCCCGTATCTGTTCGCCGCATCCAATGTCATGATAGGATCTTTCAATTCCTGCCCCCTCACTCTTTCAGATTGCTCCGAATGGTACTGAATCAGAGAAGGCATCACCAAACACTGTTCTGCTTTAGACACTACTGTTCTGATAGGTTCTTCTACTCGGTACGATCTATCATCTGAAAAACCAGTCTGCCCAATAGCAGTCATCACAGGTGTTGCCAACCCATATCCATGCTTCCCTGTAATCGTAGGAATAGGTTCTTCCATGCTCTGCCCTCTGAATTTCTCTCCTTTGTGGTTTACTTGAACGATAAAAGGCTCTTTGTTCTTCAGGACAAATTTCTCAATCCCCCTCGCAATCCGCCGCTCCGTATTCTTTGCCATAGGACGCACCGCACGGATTCCGTATTTTTCTTTGATTTCTTCCGCCGTATCAAAAATGGACGGACATGGAATAGACCAATCTATGACTTCCGCCGCCGCTCTCCACGGCTTACACTTTCCGCTTCGTACTTCTTCGCTGTTTCTTGGTGCATGGGTACGTTCAGGCCAGATGATAGGTTTCCCGTCACATCTGGCAATCAGGAAAAATCTTTTTCGAATAGTCGGCGCACCATAGTCCGCTGCTACCAACTCCCGATGCTCAATGTTATATCCCAATGCCTGCAGCTGCTCCTTCCATTTCCGGAATGTCTCTCCCTGCCTGCTTTTCACTGGCTTTCCTTTCCGAACAGGCCCCCAAGTCTGGAACTCTTCCACGTTTTCCAGAATTATCACTCTTGGCCTTACCGTTCCTGCCCATTTCAGCACGATCCACGCCAGCCCACGGATATTTTTATCTACAGGCTTGCTTCCCTTTGCTTTTGAAAAGTGTTTGCAGTCAGGAGAGAACCACGCCAAACCAACAGTTCTGCCCCTCGTTGCCTTTCTTGGGTCGATATTCCAGACTGATTCGCAGTAATGCTCTGTATATGGATGGTTTGTCCTGTGCATCAGGATAGCGTCTGGGTCATGGTTGATAGCAATATCCACCGGACGGCCTAACGCCAGTTCAATGCCTGTGGATGCCCCTCCGCCGCCGGCGAAGTTGTCCACGATCAATTCATCCAGAATATTTATCTGTTTCATTTTTCCATCACCCCTAAAAGTGACATCTGTTTATCAGGTTCATATGTAATCATTTCTTCCTTTGCCCTGCGGTAAAATTCCTTTGAAATTTCAAACCCATAGGAATGCCGTCCTAATTCCATCGCCGCCCGCAGTGTGGAACCACTTCCGGCGCAAGGGTCAATGACTACATCGCCTTCATCCGTAAAAATTTCGATCAGGCGTTTCAGTACGACAACTGGCTTTTGCGCCGGATGGATCTTTGGAATGTTCTTCCCGTCCTTCTCCCATTGAAACCAGTTAAAAATCATTTTCCCGGTTCCTCGAATCAGTTTCCCGTCTGCGTCATATTTCGCTCCATTTCTGAATTTAGGCAGCTTGTCCCGATACAGAAGGAGTGCATATTCTGTTGCTCCAACTATCCGCATATTTGCTTTCAATACCTGCGGAGAATAATTTTTCACAAAGAAAAGAGGGATATTGTGCTTAAACCCATGCTTTTCCGCATATTTGATAACCGTAGGCATCTGCTCAAAACTGCAAAACACGATCATGCATGGCGCATCAGAGGACTTTCCTCTGCCGTTGCTTTTCTCCGGTTCCTTTTTCAACAGCCTGTTGCAGAAATGAAAATACTCCGCAATATTGAAATTGAAATCTGTATTAAACGCAGCCTTTCCTGCAAGCTTGCTTTCGCCGTTTTTGTTGTCTCCGCCGTTATACCACATCGGGTTACTGCCGTAGAAATTCGTCCCGATGTTGTACGGGATATCTGCGATTACCAACTGCGCCTTTGGGATGCCGTATCTCTTAAAATTTTGAAAATTATCGTTGTATAGTTCTGTCTTTACGCTCATTCTTTCATTTCCTCCACCTTTCCCGCTCGCTCAACCCAAACTTAATCATTTTCATCTACCTCCACCATGATATACTTCGGATGGGTGTATTTTTTGCTCATGCAGATCTGTCTGCGTACGGTCGCTTCCTTCACGCCCTGCATCCCGGCAAGCTCGTCCATACTTTCAGCGACTGCCAGCGGCAGTGAGAGATCATCACCGGTCACCGCCAAATACAGCCGTCCGCCTTTCTTTTTTCTGCCCATCCGTTCACCTTCTCTCAGAATGGCAGATCATCATCTTCGATACTTTAATCTATGGGATAGAACCCATCACTCTCGGATAAATCCATCTGCTGTCCGTTGCCGGCATTTCTCCGCAGTGTTTCATCCACGTCCTTTGCGGATGATGTATTGCCTGCTGCCGCAGGATTACGCTACCCCGCTGCACCACGGCTTTCTGCCGCTTCTTTGCTTTCAGCAAAATACTGTTCCTCCACTACTACATCCGTAGACCATCTGGCCGTGCCGTGGTCATCCCATTTTCTGACCTGCAGACGCCCGATCACAGAAACCATCTGCCCTTTTTTGAAATACTTCTCCGCAAACTCCCCAGCTTTACCAAAGGCAACACAGCCGATGAAATCTGCGTCTTGTTCCCCCTGCCGTTTAAATCTTTTGTTTACGGCCAGCGTATATCTTGCAACTGCCAAAGGTTCTTTGCCCTGGCCATAGCGCACCTCGGGGTCACGCACCAAGCGGCCCATCAAAATCACTTTGTTCATGCCTTCCTCCTACCATTTCTCTCGTTGTTCCCGTTCCAGACGCTCCAATTCGGCAAAATCCCAATCGCTCTGTTCGTAGTTGATAAACCGGTTCTTCTTCTGGTTTGACGCACCTTGCTGGCGGACACCACTCTGTCCCTCCAGACGCTCTGCATCTTGTTTTTCCCAGTTCCGAACTGCCGCCTTCCAGTCTTTCATGCTGTTTTTACCGACTTTCCAGCCGTTGGCTGTGTAATAATCCACAAACCGCTCTGCATCGACCTTATTCCCTCTCTCAGTGCAATAGGATTTCACTTCCTCCACGCTGGGCGGTGTGAATGCGCGCTGGGGCTTTTTGCCCCTACTCACATTCTTTTCTGTATCTGTATCTGTTTCTTTTTCTGTTTCTTTTTCTGTTTCTTTTTCTTTAGGGGTTTCCTTGGGGTTTTCTTGGGGTTCTTGTGGGGTTTCCTTGGGGTTTTCCTTTTTCGGTCTTCCGCCCAATTTTCCATACTCTCCGCCAAGTTTCCCGTTCTCATATTTTTTGTTGTTTTTATCGATGTTCGGTTTCGCCATCGTCAGGATCGCCGCTGCGATCGGATCATTGGCTTCTTCTATGCCATTCAGCCCATATTCGCACAATGCCCGAAAACAGGAGGCACACATCCCGTCCTCCATGTTTTTGATGGCTTCATAAAAAGAACGATAAAATACAAAGCCTTCTCTCTCCATTTACTCACCTGCCTCATCGGCAAAAGGCACCTTCGGTTCAAAGTCGCGATATAACCGCATCCAGTCATCCATAGGCATTGTTACCAGCCATTCATGGTTGTTTTTCCGATGGAAAACTGCCGGCAACTCCCCTTCTCTGGCATCACGCTTCGCCTGTGCAACGGCATCTTCAATATTCAGCCGTTCCACCCTCTTGCATTCGATATGTATCCCTTCCAGACCGACTACATCTGCATCGCCATTGGCTCCGCAGTACTGCTGACCACGTCTGCAATCGTAGCCGTATTCCCGAAGGATACGGGCAAGCTCACGCTCACCCGCCGCCCCCTTCTGTCTGCTATTCGTCAAGGTAATTCCTCCCTATCAATGCCATGAACTCCTCACGGCTATGCTTTTCTTCAAATTTCCGCTGGCAATCCCGCTTCAGCAGCAAATCGATTTTATGTCCATCCTTACCGTGGACACCCTGCGTTCCTCGATGCCATTCGGGTTTCAACCATACCCAAAAGCCATGCTTATCCGAAATCTTTCGCAATCCTGTGCCAAAATAGATATGATGCTTCTCCAGGGGAACCCCTTCGGCATCCGTCAGGTAGCATCGTTTACCTTTCCCCTGTAGGATAGAGAATTTATGGTTTCCTTTCATTCTTCTTCCCCCATTCATCCAACAAAGCATCCAGTTCCGCCGGCGGCATGGTTTCAATGCCCAATGCTCTTGCATCTTCGATCACGCTGTCGATGAGTCTGCTCATTTCTTTCGTGTCATAGACAGAACTGCCATAATAAGCAAATACCTTCTTGCATCCATCCAGCTTGCTGTCCACGACCTTTGCCAGCCAGCCTGTGCCATTCCTTGCCCATATCATCAAGAACCGTTCTACGGCATCCTCAGCGATAGCCAATGGTTCATATTTCCCAACAGCTTCGATGTGCTTACGGTAAACTTCTTCTTTCGTTACCATTGTCTTGCCGTCCTGCAGCTTCTCAGCGATTTTCGTACACAAAACCCACAGATAATCATTGGCATCCAAAGAGCGTTTCTTCCGCTTCTTCTCCGCCTTGATGGACAGTTCCGGCAGGCCTGCGGCGGCAATCTCATCGATACCCCTCAACAGGTCACCTTTCTGTCTGAATGGGATTTCAAAAACAAGCTCCATATTTCCGCTGGGCAGGAATTTGATGGCACTGTATGTACCTGTTACGTTGATATAACTCACTTGGAACCACCCGCATTCTTCTTCGCCGCATAATCAGCGATATAGCAATCAGGGCAAAGCCCGCCGAATTTATCAAAATATTCCTGTGCGGTGTAGGTAGCCTTGCTCCCTTTGATTTCTTCCTTCAATTGTTTTCCACATCTTGTGCAGTATACAGGCTCCTTCTTTTCTTCCATTTGGCTGTATTTCGTTCTGCCTGCAGCCCAGTAAACATCTGCGCCAATGCCCAATGCCTTCGTTGCCACGCTGATTGCATCTGTATACGCCATCTTGTAGCATTCATCGGAAGTTTCCGGCTCGCCTTTGAACCGATTTACCAGCATAGAGCCGCCGACACCCTCAATGGGCTTGCTCCACTCTCCATCAACTTTGATATAGAGAAGGATTTCGCAGAAAGCAGCTACCTTTCCGTCTTTTCCCTCTTCGCACCATGTCCGTTTGATCTCCGTATACCAGCCGATGCCGCAGGGACCAAACATTTCCGTCAGCATCTGGATACGCCACATAGGGTTGATATCCGTAAATCCTTTCAGCTTCCCTGCGCCGATGGTCTTTTTCGCTTCGTCAGGCACGTTTCTGCCCGTGTTGTAATATTTCATGTTATCCATAAACTTCTTCCCTCCTGATACAGTCATCGCATCCGATGATTTCGCCGTTTCTGTAGTAGAAATAATCGCATTTTCTACTGCCACATTCAGGACATTCCGGCTCTGATTCTTCGTATTCCTTTTCTCTGACGGGAGATTCTTCATAGATAAAACCACTCATTCTTCTGCCACCTCACAGATTTCCGCCGGATAACTGGCTCCATCACAATACCAACACCGATATTCCGGCTTATATGTCCATTCACCAGTTTTGTAGAAAGGTTCACCAGTTACCGGCCTGATCAACATCGTGGTTTTCTTCGCTTCTTCCAAAGTCATACCCTTGCTCTTTCCGAAATGTTCTTCTTCGCAATCGCATTTTTCGCCAGGATCCAGATGGGCACCGCATTCGGTGCAAATATCAAATTTACCTGCTTTTACTGTCATGGCCTTCCACTCCTTCCGTTGGTTCTTCAAATCCCGCCAAAAGTATTGTCATTGCCGTAATGGCGGTATCAAAGTGATTCCCCAATTCTTCACTGTCAATTTCAGCTTGCCTTTTATTCATGCCATTGCCTCTGATTACCTGCGCCTGCAGGATAGGTTTTAACTGACTCAGCCCTGCAATGCTGTCTTCCAATTCTTCTTTTGTAATTCCGATCATTACAATGCCGTTTTCAAAACTTTCAATACTCATAAACCATTCCTCCAAATGCAAATCATGCTGGGAAATGGTGCCGCTTGTGGCTTCCCATTTTCCCCAACTGCCGGTTTTCCGTCCACTTCAAAATTAAGCCTTCCGCGGATAAATCTAATTTCCGCCTTTCCGAGTATGTATTCATGGAATCTCTTAACATCTGTTCTTGCCGGAAGCAATGCCACAACCACTGTATCCGGCTTTTTGCTTTCTTCATAACATTTCCGCACCCATTCATCTTGCCTTCCTGTCCTGCTGTATGGAGGATTACAAAACACAGTCTCCCCTTCCCAGCTTTATATCAGGCCATCTTCGACCTCTGTATAGTGCTTTTCGCATTTTGCATTTTCATGGGTACTACATGAATCCAAGGTAAAATGAAATTCTTTGTCCAATTCTTCAAATAGTTTTTGCGGAGTTTCCCAATCATCCTTCGCGGATGAATAATGCACGTTATTCATAAATCATTCCTCCATTTACTGCCGGGGTATTTAATAATTGAGTTCATTTTCTCCCTCCCATCAGCCAATCATCACTTCTTTCAGTTCTTCCATGGTTTCTACTTTCTTTCCGCACAGTTCCGGCAGATTTGCTCTTACCAGTGCTTCCGCAAAGGGAGGAGGGACAGCATTTCTTCTAAGAAGTAAAGCTGTTTCATATCATCACCTCCGAAAAGGCTATAAAAATGCGGAGTGTGAAAAACTATCCCTCCGCTGTATTTCTAGTACCTTTATCTATCACACTTCATCCTTCGTCAGGTCGATCTGTATCTTCGCCAATTCTGCCGCTGCCTGATAAGCTTTGGCATGTTTGTTGTCGCCATGGGTTTCTTCCACTTTTTTCAGAAAATCTTCGATGTTTCCCAAGAAGTAACCGCAAGCCACGGTGATTTCATTATTTTTATCACGGAAAAATGTGGTCGTTGCATTTCTGGAACCAATAGGGCCGACTGTAAGGACATGATTTACGCCATAGACCCTCGCATCGCCGCAGACCCTCGCATTGCCGCAGACCCTCGCATCGCCGTAGACCCTCGCATCACCGTAGACCAACGCATTGTCGCAGACCCACGCATTGCCGTCATGGCTCAAGTTTTCTTCCTTTTCCAAATATCCTCC
>CALCGT010000035.1 GCA_937901125.1 uncultured Clostridia bacterium
TTATAAGCCCTTATAGGGCTGGAGCAAACCACGTCTTTTAGGCGTGGTTATGATTATTTGATTTCCTGCTCCAAGCTATTGAATTCGGGGGTGTCGAAAAATTCTGCCAAAGTCATATCCAGACCATCACAAATCAATTTGATTGTTAAAATCTTTGGGTTTTGGCTGTTTCCGTAAAGTATACTTTTTACGGAAGAAGGAGGCAGTGCAGAAATCGTTGCTAATTTATTGATTGTCAGATTATGTTCTTCGCAAAGCTGCAAAATTCGGTTTCTGATTGCTGTTAAGGTATTCATTGTTAGTCTATTTCCTTTGTTTCGTCTAATTCGATTTTGCCCTGTTCTTTTTCAAAATCGCGGATACACTGATTGATGAGATACATGATCTGCCCACTGGCGGAACGACCATTATATTTGGATACATAATGAAATTTTTTGAGGATATCTTCGTCGATTCGGATACTGATATGTTTTTGATTTTTCATTTATCGTTCCTCTCATTCATTTTTGCTTTCTTTTAGCAGCTCGTCGTATGTGGTTTCCAGAACATCACGGATGCCTTGCAGCTGGGTAGCATAGATATGCTGGATGCCTCGTTCGATTTTGACAAGAGATTCTCTTGTCATATCAATGCCTTGCAGTTGGAGTAGGCGGACAAGTTCAGTTTGTCCGATGCCTTTTACTTGGCGGATAGTACGGATATTTTGCCCGATGGGGATAGATTTTGTCTGCTTGATTTTGGAATCCATAAGCCCTCCTAGATTGGACCGAAATTAGTTCTTTTTCTTTATTTTAGAAATAGATTGTGCTATAATGGGACTAGTATTAGTCCAATTTTGACGTTGCGGGAAAAGGAGCGATTTAGGAATGAAACTGTTTCAGGATATTTTGAAGGGAATATTGATGGAAGAAGAAATGCAGGTAGTTTTTCCGAATTTGAAGATGTCCCCCAGTGAACTTGTGGAAATGAAATGCTACATGACATTGCGGGAAATCAAAAAAGTTTTGGAAGATGATGCCTTGGACGATAAGGAATGCTTTGCGAAGATTGAAGAAATCGTACATATTTTTGAAGTGATGGGAAGCGATTGCGGGACAAGACATGAATTTTGAGAGTAATAAGAACACTGGTATTTGCCGGTGTTTCTTTTTTTAGGCGCCTTGCGTCCCTTTTCTCCTTACCGTAAGGCACTGGGGGAAGGAATACCGGAAGGGGGGGCATTGTTTCCCTTGAATTTCAAGCCCTTTCCTGCGGCTTTTTTCTTTACTGCATCGAACAGAATGTGTTATACTGAACGGTAAGGATTCTATTCTTAGATTTTTTTGTAGAGGTGTTCCATGAAAGGCTATTTTATTTCCGTGGAAGGCGGCGACGGCAGCGGCAAATCCACACAGATCAAAAAAATAGAAGCATATTTACAGTCGAAGGGGCAGGAAGTCCTCCTGACCAGGGAACCCGGCGGCACGCCTGTGGCGGAAAAAATCAGGGAGCTGATCCTGGACCCTGCCAACAAAGCACTGACGGGCAGAGCGGAAATGTTGCTTTATGCTGCATCCCGTGCCCAACACGTGGAGGAAAAGATACTCCCTGCTTTGGCAGCAGGCAAGACCGTACTTTCCGATCGTTTCACCGATTCCAGCATCGCCTATCAGGCCTTCGGCAGAGGCTTGGGCGATATGGTGGCAGAGGTGAACCGCATCGCCACCGGCGGCAAAGAACCCGACCTGACTATTTTCCTGAACATTACCCCTGTGGCGGGCATGGCACGGAAAAATAAGCAGGACGGACATACCTTAGACCGCTTGGAGCAGGAAAAGGCAGCCTTCCATGAAAAGGTATACGAAGGCTATCTGACTCTGGCGAAGGAAAGCGGCGGCAGAATTGCCGATATCGACGCGGACAGACCTGCCGAAGCGGTTTTCGCCGATATCAAAAAACAGTTAGACAGATTATTCGGCTTTTGAGCCATAGATAAGGAGGGGTTTTTATGAAACTCATCATTGCCATCATTCAGGACGAAGATGCGGGCGAAGTAATCTCCCATCTGAACGAAGCTAGCTTTCAGGTAACAAGACTGTCCACAAAAGGCGGTTTTCTCCGGGCAGGGAATACAACACTACTGACTGGTGTGGAAGCGGATAAAGTGGAGGAAGCCCTGAAGATCATCGAAGAAAACAGCAAAGCACGTACCCAGTATGCCACACTGCCCTCTTCCTGCGGCGCTATGCATGGTTTCATCCTTGCACCCATCGAAGTAAAGGTCGGCGGTGCGACAGTATTCGTGCTGGATGTGGAACAGTTCTATAAGTATTGATGCAGAAGGTTTGGGCGGTTGCTTTGCCGTCCTCGTAACAGGGAACAGGAAAGGAGCAGGCGGATTTGTATACATTTCAGGAGATCTGGGGAAATGCGCCCATGGTGGAGCAGCTGAAGCGGGCTGTTGCTGGCGGAAAAGTTTCCCATGCTTATCTTTTTCTGGGCGGCGCAGGGGCAGGAAAGCGGCTGATTGCCAACACCTTTGCCAAGGCGCTGCAATGCGAAGCTGCAGGAAATGCCCCCTGTGATTCCTGCAGAAGCTGTCAGGCTTTCGACAGCGGCAACCATCCCGATATCATTTATGTACGAGGGGAAAAGAAAAATCTTCTCGTTGATGATATCCGGGAACAGATTTTGGAAACGGTGGATGTGAAGCCGTATCAGTATGACAAAAAAATATATATCATCGAAAAGGCGGATACTATGAACGTGCAGGCCCAAAATGCCCTGCTGAAAACTTTGGAGGAACCGCCTGCCTATGCAGTGTTCCTGCTTTTGGCGGAACGGGCAGAGGCTTTTTTGCAGACCATCCTTTCCCGCGTGGTGACGATGAAAATTCGCCCCCTTTCGGAAGAGACTGTTTCAGAATATCTGATGGAAAAGGCTTTTCTTTCGGCAGAAGAAAGCCGTGTCTTGGCAGCATACGCCCAGGGGCGCATCGGTCAGGCGCTGGAATTGATGGAGGATGAATCCTTCCGGGAAATGCGGCAGGATATTTTGGAAAAACTGGAAGCCCTGCCTTCTATGAACGAGGGTGAGGCATATTTGCTTGCAAAAGATCTGGAGGTCTATAAAAACGACCTGCGGTTTTTGGATATTATGGAATTGTGGTATCGGGACCTGCTGGCGGCCAAAAGCCTGCGGGAGGAACGTTACCTCATCCAGAAAGATAAGAAGGATGCCATTTTCCGCATGGCGAAGGAGCCTGCGGAGCGACTGGCGAAAAAAGCGGCAGCCGTCAGAGAAGCAAGAAGGCGGCTGGCCATGAACGCAAATTTTCGGCTGACCATAGAGGTCATGCTGATGGATTTAAAGGAGACTGTTGAATGATTGAAGTAGTAGGTATCCGTTTCAAAAAGGCGGGCAAGATGTATTATTTTGACCCTGCCGGTCTGAAGCTGGAAAAAGAAGACGGCGCCATCGTGGAAACGGCGAGAGGCGTGGAATACGGTACTGTCATCAAAGGCAATACCATGGTGCCCGAAGAAGCCATCGTATCCCCTCTGAAGCAGGTGATGCGAAAGGCAACGAAGGATGACGCAAAAACGGTGGAAAACAACCACAAAAAAGAAAGAGAAGCCTTCGATATTTGTTTGGAAAAAATCGCCCGTCTGGACTTGGATATGAAGCTGGTGGATGTGGAAATGACCTTTGACAGAAATAAGCTCATTTTTTATTTCACATCCGATGGCAGAGTAGATTTCAGAGAATTGGTCAAGGAGCTGGCGGCAGTATTCCGCATGCGTATTGAACTGCGTCAGATCGGTGTCCGTGATGAAGCCAAAATGCTCAACGGCATCGGCATCTGTGGCAGACCCCTGTGCTGTGCCACATTTTTAGGGGATTTCCAGCCCGTATCCATCAAAATGGCGAAGGAACAGAATCTGTCCCTGAACCCCACAAAGATTAGTGGTATCTGCGGCAGATTGATGTGCTGCCTGAAATATGAAGAAGATGTTTACGAGGAGCTGAATAAAAAGCTGCCACGTGTGGGGGATATTATCTCCACTCCTGATGGCACCGGGGAAATTTTGTCCACCAACGTGCTGATGCAGCAGGTGAAAGCGGCAGTAAGAAAAGCGGAAAACGATCCCCCCACCATCGGGTTCTACCATCTGGAGGAGATCAAGCTGATTCGTTCCAAGAAAAAACGCAAACAGCAGGAACCCATCCCGGAGGAATTGAAGGCTTATGAGGACTGATATTACCATCCACCCCCATGAACGGGTGGACGACCTCCATCGGGGCGGTCATCTCATCATTCAAGACCCCAAACGGTTCTGCTTCGGCGTGGATGCCGTCATCCTCAGCGGCTTTGCTAAGGTGAAAAAGGGGGAAAAGGTGCTGGACTTGGGTACTGGCACAGGCATCATCCCCATTTTGCTGGCGGCAAAGACCAAAGGCGAGCATTTCACGGGGCTGGAAATCCAGCCGGAAAGCGCGGAAATGGCCAACCGCAGTGTTTTGCTGAATGAATTGGAGGAACGGGTTTCCATCCAAGAAGGGGATATCAAAGAAGTGGTGCAGATTTTCGGCGGCTCCACCTTCGATGTGGTGACTTCCAATCCCCCGTATATGAACGAGGGGGGCGGTCTGGTGAATCCCTTTGAAGCGAAGGCCATTGCCAGACATGAAATTTTGTGTTCTTTGGAGGATGTGGTGGCGGCAGCGGCAAAGACCTTGAAGCCCTTGGGCAGGTTTTATATGATCCACAGACCCCATCGTTTGACAGATATCATGGTGCTGCTGCGGCAGTATCAGCTGGAACCTAAGCGCATCCGTTTTGTGCAGCCCTATGCGGATAAAGAGCCTACCATGGTTTTGGTGGAGGCGGCAAGGGGCGGCAAGCCCATGGTGAAGGTAGATGCACCCTTGGTGATCTATAAAGAGCCGGGGAAATACACCGAAGAAATTTTTGAAATCTATTATGGAAAGGGACAGGCGTAATGGCTTGTTTATAAAATACTATGGCAGGGACATTATATCTTTGCGCCACGCCCATCGGCAATCTGGAAGACATCACATTGCGGGTCATCAAGCTGATGGAAAGTGTGGATGTGATCGCTGCGGAAGATACCCGCAATACATTAAAATTATTGAACCATTTCGAGATCAAGACCCCCATGACCAGTTACCATGAACATAACAAGGTCACAAAAGGGCCTGTGCTGGTGGAACGATTGCTGGCAGGAGAAAGCATCGCTTTGGTGACGGATGCGGGGATGCCCGGTATTTCCGACCCCGGTGCAGACCTGGTAAAGCTGTGCTACGAAGCTGGTGTGCCTGTGACTGTAGCCCCCGGTGCTTCGGCGGCTGTGGTGGCATTGGTGCTTTCTGGTCTGGATACCAGACGATTCGTATTCGAAGGCTTTCTGCCCCCCGATAAGAAGGAACGGAAGGCGATCCTGAAAACATTGGAACGGGAACACCGCACCATGATCTTCTACGAAGCCCCCCACCGCCTGACGGATACCTTGGAAGAACTGGCGGAGCTGTTCGGGGAAGAACGGCAGATGGCAGCCACCAGGGAATTGACGAAGAAATTCGAAGAAGTCCGCAGAGACACCATCGGCGGACACCTGAAATATTTTAAGGAAAACCCGCCCAAGGGGGAATTCGTTCTGGTCTGCGAAGGTTTCTCTTTGGAAGCCCAGCGGCAGGAGGAAATGGAAAGCTGGGAAAGCATTTCTGTGGAGGAACACGTGCAGCGTTATTTGGATCAGGGTATGAGCGAGAAGGATGCCATGAAGCAGGCTGCCAAGGATCGGGGCGTTTCCAAGCGGGATATTTATCAGGTATTAAAAAAATAACGGCGATCGATTTTATAACGATCGACTTTACTTAGCCTGCAAATAAAAAGTCAATAGGAAAATGAAAAATATTTAGGATTTATTGC
>CALCGT010000036.1 GCA_937901125.1 uncultured Clostridia bacterium
GCAGAGCGGGCGGTTGTTAAAGCCCGCTTCGCGGTCTTCAGCACTGAAGTAATAACAAAAGGACGGCAATGCCGTCCCTCTTTTTTTATCATTTATTTCAGTTCTGATACCATTTCAAAATATCCATTCATTTCTTCCTCTGTCTGGAAATTTGCCATATAAAGCTGATTGCCCATAGCACCGCTAAGGGCATCGGGCACACGTGCTGCCATTTTGATCTGTGTGCCGTATTTTGCTATGATATCTTCGTGGCTCATCTGATAAGCCTTACCATCCCTGCGTCCCACATAGGCACAGAAATGATGCTCTCCTTCTGGCTTTGTGGAACGGTCAAAGGCAATCATATCTGCCCAGATCTTATATACATCTGTACTGTGGGCAAAATTCATCATATCGGGAGAGAATCCGCCGCTGGGGCGCATATTCACTTCCAGACCCATAATATCGCCCTTCTTGCCCAGACCTTTCTGATCCTGAGTCAAACGGAAAAACTCCAGATGGACAAAACGACTCTTGACCCCAAATTTCTTCACAGTGGCACGTCCCGCTTTTTTGGTATCTTCAGGCAGTTCCTTTAAAATATAGAATTTGCAGTCATCGTTTTTATTGACCATATCCATGATAGAGCCGGGCGTCACGTTGCCTGTTTCAAAAAGAATATCCCCTTTGGAATCCACGATGGCATCATAGGAGCAAACCTGACCGTTTACGAATTCTTCCATGATATATGTGACGCCTTCGTGTCTCTGCCCGTAGAAATCTACCAGCTGCTCCTCATTCTCAATTTTAAAATTATGGGATGCACCTACGCCATTATCAGGCTTTGCGACAACGGGATAGCCCACTTTTTTGATGAACTTTTTACTGCCTTCCAAATCTTTCACCAGATAATAGCGAGCCACTGCCAGGCCTGCCATTTTATAGTATTCCTTCATTTTGGATTTATACTTGATACGGGGAATATCAACGGTCTGGAAGCCGGAGGTAATGTTAAAATCTGTCCGCAGCTTTGCATCTCTTTCCAACCAATATTCATTATTAGATTCCAACCAATCGATGCGTCCATATTTGAAAATAAAGAAAGCCACTGCACGGTAAACTTCATCCTCATTTTCCAGACTGCTCACCTTATAGTATTCATTCAGGCTGTTTTTCAGATCGCTGCTCAGCGCATCATAGGGCTGATCGCCAATGCCCAATACATTCAGCCCGTTATTTTTCAGTTCACGGCAAAATTTCCAGTAATTTGTAGGGAAATTAGGGGAAATAAATACAAAATTCTTCATAGGTACCTCCGTTCTTTTTAAATATCTTTTGTAAAATGATTATTCATCCTCGATAAAGCAATGTTTTCATAAAAAATGGGATCTGTCTTTCCCAACTGGCTTCGCAATGTTCTCCATAGGGCACAATTCGGCTGTTCAGCAGAACGCCTCTCTGTATCAGCATAGAAGAGACTTCGCCATACAGGCGGCGAATCCCTTTGTGGTTTCTGTATTCCTCAGAACCATAGTCCATATACAAAATGGTATGAGGATCCAGCTTTGCCCGGGTAATCATATTCTTTACTTTTCTAGGGTCTGTCCACAAAGAAGGAGACAATGCAGCCGCTCGGGAATAAACATGATTATACTGCATCAATGCGTACAGACTCATCAGACCGCCCATAGAACTGCCGGCAATAAAGGTATGGTTTCTGTCGGGCAGGGTACGAAAGCTTTCATCAATAGACGGCTTCAATTCATAGGCAAACCAATCCATGGTCATTTCACCTGTGCCTGCGATCTCCCCCACCTCTGGATTGCGGAAGGAAAAAGGTGCATATTCCTTTAGCCTGCCATGATCAGGATCGTGGCTACATTCCACCGCAACAATGATCATCTGGGTATGGGTGCGATCCATATATCGTTCCATCCCCCAGGATTTTCCATAAGTCGCATCCTCATCAAAAAACACATTATGGCCATCGAACATATATAAGACAGGGTATCTTCTTTCTTCCTGATGGAAATAGGATTTCGGCAAATAAATATAAACGAAACGTTCCTCATATCCCCCCGGTACAGGAACAGTCACTTCAAAACGCTCAGTCATTTTGATCTCTCCCATCTGTTCTTTCCCCTCTTCCAGGAAAGAATTTTATTTTCTAAATATAACACAAGCATCTGTAAATGGCAAGGGACGGTCATTTCGGCAAAAAGAAAGAAAAAAACCGAATTTGACATGAAACCATGAAAAATTCGGTTTTTTTATATTTTCTTTACATATAATACCACAAAATCGCCATAATTTCAAGTCTTGTTCCTCTGTGCTATCCGCAGTATAATCACAGTCCAAAGAAGAAAAGGAGGGATACTATGGAATATGAATTTGCAAAGCTTTTCCCTATCGTAGAAAGCCTTTCCAGAAAGTATACACGAAACGAAAGCACTTCTATTTCCTATGAAACAGCACAGCAGCTGATGGAAGCGGTGCTTTATTGTATACAGGAGTTGGAACATACTTCTTCAGACCTTCCTGCGGCAGTTCTTTCTGCCACTGATGCTTATGCCCTTGGGTATGCGGCAGTCTTAAGAAAAACAAAGCAGACAGCAGAGCGATACAATGCCCTGATGGAACGCTTCTCTTCCTATGGGAATCGAGCATACGAAGAAACTATATCCCAAGGCTTCCCTGCTTTTTTCCGCAGGTATGATCCTCTGTTTGCCCCACAGGAGCATATCCTCACATTGGATTATCCTCTGCTTCTCCCTTTGGAGGCGCTTTGCGGCATCGACCGGATTGCGGCATATCTGGAATGTATTGAAACAGAGCAGCGATTCCTGGGATGCTTTTCCGAGGAATTTGTCCGCTCCGCCCTTTCCAAGCATCATCCCCAATGGGAAGAGTTGTTTTTGAACCTGCCTTATCATGTCCTGAAAAAGCTTCTCTGCCTCCTTTTGCTGGATATTTATGAGGAAAAAAAACAATTCAGCGATACTGAATATGAAAATCTACGCACGAAACTCAATAGGCTGTCAAAAGAAGCATTGAAGGAAAGGCTTACTGCCCTTTTCCAGCAGTTCCTTGCCCAATATTTCCCGCAAGATACAGCCATGGAAGCATATCTGGGATATGTTATCGGTGATATTGCAGCAGAGCTTTGGCTAGGACTGGAAAAGGACTGTCTGCCTCATATCGTATAAAGGAGGAACTCATATGAAAGAAAATCTCATAGAATTGATGCAATTGGAACAGGAAAAGAAACAACTGACATGCTTACTGGACTGCAACAGCAAAACTGCTGCCTTTGGGCTGACCCTGACAGAAGATGACGCAAAACTACTTCTTTCCGAAAGAAGATCGGCTTTGGGGCAGCAGGAACGGCTGGAATTCGGCGAAGGCATCCTGCCAGCCCTGATCGATGCTTTCTGCGATTCTGCGTATATCACCCAGGAAACCTATACTGAGACCCTGATTCAATTACAGGATATTTTTTACGAATATAAAAATGAATCCATTGACCTGCTGACAGACAACGAACTGCTTTCCTTCATGGCACAGCAATTTGAAGAAGTCTGCTTTGGAGATGTGGAATATCTCCGAAACACCTGTCTGGAACGCTTCTGCCGAGCCATCCGCCGAGGAGATCCTTTGCTGGAAAAAAAGCGGGATGAATATGCCCTTTCAGAAGGCAAAAATCCTTACACAGACCTTGCCGAAGAAAACCGTTGGGACAGAGAATTATTTTTGCAGGCACTGCAGGATTTATTTTGACCACAAAAAAGACCGCTGATTTTCTCAAGTGGTCTTTCCTTTTCTTTAGTTACTCCACGATCAATGCCAGCCCTTTTTTCGTCAGGCCTTTGATAACATAATCCGCGCCACAGCACATATCGATCTCCACCACATCCGCAAGTTCCTCTTCCTCTGCTTTTAGGATAAACGCATTGGCTTCTGCGGAAGTGATGCCTACAGCTTTATAAATATCTGTGGCATCAACCTCGTTTTTCTTTTCATAAATCTCCTGCGTGATCTGCAGGAGTCTTTTCAGTTCTTTCTGTTCCATGATGACCTCCTAAGCGATTCTTAAAAGGATTATACCATAAAGGCGAAAAAAGGAAAATGCCGGAATGCTACAAAAAACACCTTTTATCTCATCAACTTATCTATAGATTTTTCGAATCAATTTTCATATCAAACTTAAATATATTCTATTATTTAATCAATATAGAAAGATAAGATATTATATTTAACTTAGTAAAATGCCGAAAAATCAATCTTTCCAACATACAAAATAAGAGAAGGCCATTTATTAAGTATTTTTATTATTTTTATTGACAAAAGATAGTTTTATTGATATATTCTATAAATATAAAAACAAGACAAAAGCAGTTGTTCGTATAGGACAAACAAATTATACTAGAAGGAGCGATAGCGTTGATCACTTATAACGACAAAACCAACCTGCTGGAACTGAGACGATACAAGTACAGCCTGCAGGATATCCCCGAACCCAACCTTTACCGCGACAACTACAGCTATGATGAAGTGCCTAAGGTTACTTTTAACTATCGTCAGGTTCCCATGAATGTGCCTGATGAGATCTGGCTGACAGATACCACCTTCCGCGATGGTCAGCAGTCCCGTGCCCCTTATACTGTGGAACAGATCAAAACACTGTATGAAATGATGCACAGACTGGGCGGTCCCAAGGGCAAGATCAGACAATGTGAATTTTTCCTTTACAGCGAAAACGACCGCAGAGCCATCGAAGCCTGCCGTGAACTGGGCTTTGAATTTCCCGAGATCACAGGCTGGATCAGAGCCACAAAGGAAGATTTCAAACTGGTAAAAGAAATGGGAATGCCTGAATGTGGCATCCTGGTTTCCTGCTCCGACTATCACATCTTCAATAAATTACATAAAACCAGAAAACAAGCGATTGAAGGCTATCTGGAGATCGTTGAAGCGGCTCTGGACATGGGGATCACCCCCCGCTGCCACTTTGAAGATGTCACAAGAGCCGACTTCTATGGCTGCGTCGTTCCCTTTGCCACAGAGCTGAAAAAGCTGATGGATAAATATCAGGTTCCTATAAAAATCCGCTTCTGCGATACGATGGGCTATGGCGTACCTTACCCCGGCGCTACCCTGCCCCGTTCCGTGGGCGGTATCATCTACGGTGTCAACCACTTCGCTCAAATCCCTAGTGAACTGCTGGAATGGCATGGTCATAACGACTTCTACAAGGCAGTCGTAAATGCCTCTACTGCATGGCTGTATGGCTGCTCCTCTGTCAACTGCTCTCTGCTGGGCATTGGCGAGAGAACAGGCAACACCCCTCTGGAAGCCATGGTCATGGAATATGCTTCCCTGAGAGGTACTCTGGACGGCATGGACACTACAGTCATCACAGAGATCGCTGAATACTACGAAAAAGAGCTGGGCTATAAGATCCCCCCTCGCACCCCTTTCGTAGGCAGAGACTTCAACGTAACAAGAGCCGGCATCCATGCAGATGGTGTTGCTAAGGATGAAGAAATCTACAACATCTTCAACACAGGCAAGCTGCTGAACCGTCCTCTGAGCGTTGAAGTGAATAAAAACTCCGGTCTTGCAGGGGTTGCTTACTGGCTAAACCAGACACTGAAGTTGACAGGCGATGAAAAAATGGATAAAAACGACCCTCGTACTGTTATCCTGAAGGAATGGGTAGACAAGCAGTACAG
Organism: uncultured Clostridia bacterium; assembly: GCA_937901125.1. Classification (GTDB taxonomy): domain Bacteria; phylum Bacillota; class Clostridia; order Lachnospirales; family Anaerotignaceae; genus Anaerotignum_A. The sequence goes on from CALCGT010000036.1 coordinate 5,712, forward strand.
CGATGGCCGTATGACCTTCATCAGTGAAGAAGAAATGGAAGACGCATTAAAAGAACTGCTCCCAGAACTGGCAGAAAGACTTTGATTATACTTTAGATAAAATTTATTTTTTCTCAGGAGGAAAAAAATATGGGAATGAATATTACTGAAAAACTCATTAAAAATCATCTGGTAAGCGGCGAAATGGTAGCCGGTAAGGAAATCGCTATCAAGATCGACCAGACATTGACACAGGACTCTACAGGTACCATGGCATATCTGCAGTTTGAAGCCATCGGCATCCCCCGTGTCAAAACAGAAAAATCTGTAGCATACATCGACCACAATACCTTGCAGACAGGCTTTGAAAATGCAGATGACCATAAATATATCCAGACAGTTGCCAGCAAACACGGCATTTATTTCTCCAAACCTGGTAACGGTATCTGTCATCAGGTGCATCTGGAACGTTTCGGCAAACCCGGCAAAACCCTGCTGGGCTCTGACAGCCATACCCCCACAGGCGGCGGTATCGGTATGCTGGCCATCGGTGCAGGCGGTCTGGATGTTGCTGTAGCAATGGGCGGCGGTGCGTATTATCTGGCAATGCCTAAAGTTTGCAGAATCAATCTGACCGGCAAGCTCTCCCCTTGGGTAACAGCAAAAGACGTCATTCTGGAAGTGCTGCGCAGACTGTCTGTAAAGGGCGGCGTAGGTAAAGTCATGGAATATGCAGGCGAAGGCGTGAAATCTCTCAGTGTTCCCCAGAGAGCGACTATCACAAACATGGGTGCAGAGCTGGGTGCAACCACATCCGTGTTCCCTTCCGATGAAGTGACAAAAAAATTTCTGGAAGCGCAGAGCCGCGGCGAAGACTGGATCGAACTGAGCGCAGATGCAGATGCTACATATGATGAAGAAGTGACCATCGCTCTGGATGAGATCGCTCCTCTGGTGGCATGCCCCCACTCCCCCGATAATATCAAACAGGTCAAGGATATTGCAGGGCTGAAGGTAGATCAGGTTGCCATTGGTTCCTGCACAAACTCTTCCTATACAGATATGATGACCGTTGCTGCCCTGCTGAAAGGCAAATCTGTGCATCCTGACGTGAGTCTGGTTATCGCACCCGGTTCCAAGCAGGTAATGAATATGCTGGCTGCTAACGGCGCATTGGCAGATATTATTTCCGCCGGCGCAAGAATTTTGGAATGTGGCTGCGGCCCTTGTATCGGTATGGGTCAGGCTCCCGCCACAAATGCCGTTTCCCTGCGTACCATCAACAGAAACTTTGAAGGCAGAAGCGGTACAAAATCCGCACAGGTCTACATCGTCAGCCCCGAAACAGCTGTTGCCAGCGCATTGGCAGGCGTTCTGACAGACCCTCATGCCCTGGGCGAAGCACCTCTAGTTTCCATGCCCGAGCATTTCATGGTAAATGATAACCTCATCATCCCCCCTGCTCCCGAAGGCGAATGTGTAAAAGTGGTGAGAGGCCCCAATATTCAGCCCTTCCCTAAAAATACAAAGGTACCCAAAGAGATCAAAGGCGGCGCACTGATCAAAGTGGACGATAACATCACCACAGACCACATCATGCCTTCTAACGCAAAACTCCTGCCCTTTCGTTCCAACGTGCCTTATCTGGCAGATTACTGCCTGACACCCTGCGACCCCGCATTCCCCGCAAGAGCAAAGGCAGCAGGCGGCGGCTTCATCATCGCAGGTCAGAACTATGGTCAGGGCAGCAGCCGTGAACATGCGGCACTGGCTCCTCTTCAGCTGGGCGTAAAGGGCGTAATCGCGAAATCCTTCGCTCGTATCCATATGGCAAACCTCATCAACAACGGTATCTTGCCTCTGGTATTCGTAAACGAATGGGATTATGACAATATCAAGTTGGGCGATGAATTTGTGATTAAATATGCGGCAGACCAGATCAAGGGTGCTGTAGAAGGCCAGAATGTGATGGTTACTCTGATCCGCACAGGCGAAGAAATCCCCACAAGACTGAATATTTCCGCAAGACAGTGCGACATTCTGCTGGCAGGCGGTTTACTGAATTATACAAAAGACGCAAAATAAAACCTTGAGGACTTCGCCCTCAAACTCCCACCAAGGGGATCATCCCCTTGGAACCCGATACCGCATCAGTATATTTATGCTGATGCAAATAAGGGTCCTAGGGAAATTATTTCCCTAGCAGGGGGTTCGGAGGACAGTGTCCCACGAAGAAAGGAAGTAATGAAAATGGCACATAGAGTAACTTTAATCCCTGGCGACGGTAGCGGCCCCGAAGTCGTTGCTGCAGCAAAAAGAGTCGTTGAAGCAACTGGCGTAGATATCCAGTGGGACGAAATGGAAGCAGGCGCAGCCATGATCGAAAAATACGGCACTCCCCTTCCCGATCATGTGATCGAATCCATCCGCAAAAACGGTGTTGCCTTGAAAGGCCCCATCACTACACCCGTCGGTACAGGCTTCCGCAGTGTAAACGTTGCCCTGCGTAAGACTTTTGATTTGTATGCAAACGTGCGCCCTGCAAAAACCTATCCCGGTGTTATCACAAAATACGACAACATCGATCTGGTCATCGTTCGTGAGAATACAGAGGACCTTTACGCAGGCATTGAACACATGGTAGGTGAAGATGCCGCAGAAAGCATCAAACTCATCACAAGAAAGGGCTGTGAACGCATCTGCCGATACGCTTTTGAATACGCTGTGCGGGAAGGCAGAAAGAAAGTCACAGCTGTACATAAGGCAAATATCATGAAATGCACCGATGGTCTGTTCCTGGATGTGGCAAGACAGATTGCCAAGGAATATCCTCAGATTGCATTCAACGACAGTATCGTTGACGCTATGTGCATGAGACTTGTGATGCATCCCGAAGATTATGATGTATTGGTTTGCCCCAACCTCTATGGGGATATCGTTTCCGACCTGTGTGCAGGTCTGGTAGGCGGCTTGGGTCTGACCCCCAGTGCGAATATCGGCGTAGACGGCGCCATTTTTGAACCCATCCATGGTTCCGCCCCTGATATCGCAGGACAGCATAAAATCAATCCTACTGCAGCTATCCTCTCTGCTTCCCTGATGCTGGCCCATCTGGGCGAAGCAAAAGCCGCAGCTGCTATTGAAAAAGCAGTATCCGAAGTCATTTCCGAAGGGAAAACACTGACACAGGATATGGGCGGCACAGCCTCCACAGAAGCATTTGCTGATGCAGTTATCGCAAAGCTATAAATAAATCGGGCACAACAAACCCCCGCAGGAATTTCCTGCGGGGGTCATTTTATTGCACTTATTTTTTTATCAGCCTTTCAGCTTCAGGATTTCATCCAGAATCTTATGGGCTACTTCTTCTTTTGTCAACAGTTCCAGTTCAATTTCTTCCTGTTTGGAGATCATCGTTACCACGTTGGTATCCGTGCCAAAACCGCTGCCGGCAACTTTCAGATTGTTGGCAACAACCATATCGATGTTTTTCTTATCTAGCTTTACACGGGAATTTTCCAGCATGTTCTGTGTTTCCATGGAGAAGCCGCAATAGAACTGCCCTTCTCTGCGGTGTTCACCCATATATTTCAGGATATCCTGTGTTCTGTCAAGTTCGATGGACATATCACCGTCTTTTTTCTTTGTTTTTTCATCATTATAGTTTTTAGGCTTATAATCCGCAACAGCCGCAGCTTTGATGATGATATCGTTATCCAGGAAACGAGCCTTCATGGCTTCGAACATATCCCCTGCACTGGTTACCTGTACAAAATCTACAAACAAAGGTTTTTCCAGCATGGTTACACCACTGACCAATGTTACCTCTGCACCACGCAGCATAGCAGCTTTCGCCAGTTCATAGCCCATTTTACCTGTAGAATGGTTTGTGATATAGCGGACAGGGTCTATACTTTCCTGAGTAGGGCCTGCGGTCACGATGACTTTCATACCGGAAAGGTCTTTTTTGTAAGCGATCTCTCTGAGAATATGCCCCACCAGAACAGCTTCGGAGGGCATTTTACCATCGCCAATATCTCTGCAGGCCAGCAGACCTTTTTCAGGCACGATGATTTCGTAGCCATAGCCTGCCAGTTTTTTCAGATTATCCTCCAGAATCGGATTGTGGTACATATTGGTATTCATGGCAGGCGCGATAATCGTCTTGCAGGTGCAGGCCATAGCTGTTGTTGTCAGCATATCGTCCGCAATGCCATTTGCCAGTTTACCGATCACATTTGCAGAAGCGGGAGCGATCAACAGCACATCCGCCTTTTTCGCGATAGAAACATGAGCCACATGGAATTGGAAATTGCGGTCAAAGGTATCTACCATACATTTATTGCCTGTCAGTGTTTCGAAGGTAACAGGTGTAATGAACTGGCATGCATTCTGTGTCATGATAACATGAACATCTGCCCCCATCTTCACCAGCATGCTTGCCACATTTGCCATTTTATAAGCGGCGATACTGCCTGTTACACCTAAAACAACGGTTTTTCCTTTTAACATGATGATTCTCCTTTTTCAATCGTACTTCTCAAAAGCTTTTTTCGAGCAGATTCCATTTCATTGTGAACATTATATCAATTATTTCAACTTTCGTATAGTTTTTTTAGAAAAAAATCCATTGAATTTATCGAAGCTTATTCACCAAAATTCAAATAGGTATTCCCTTCCAGTGGAATCAGAACCTGCAAGCCTATTCTGTCAGTTATATCCCCCACTACATAGATGGTATAGGCCTTGCCCCCCTCCACCCTCACATCGGGATGTTCCACCAGATTTGCCCCACTGAGGCTATCCCGCATCTTCAAATTATGGCTGCCGGGGGCAGTGGTCATATAGCGGCTGATATCCTGATAATTCAATTCGGAAACCACAAGGGCATCGTCCCAGTAGGCATCCATGGTAGGGGCATTAGGCGAAAGCTGCACGAAGCGCACATAAGCCCGATTCCGGTTCAGGAATCGACGGCTGTCATTGATGGCTAAGGTAGAGATGTCCTCGGAAAGGCCAATGACTGCCAGTGTGGTGATACTGTTAGCCTCCACTTGCAGAGTCGTTACCGTCAGAGGATTGCGGATGGTGCCTGCGGCATAAACGACGATACGGTACCAGCCGGGAAAGACCTTCATATATTCCGTAAAGTTGCGATACAGCAGATTGGACGCCACTTTCCGCCCATTGACATAGATATCTACCCTCGTTTCACCGGGGCTGGCATTCATAAACCGAATATATCCAAAAAGCGTGATACCGGGGATAATGGGAATTACAGTGATATTGGTATTATTGGGCAAAGTGATACTGGGAAAACGGCGGCGGGCAGTATCATCCACCATTTCCTCTGTCAGAGTCCTTTCATTTACAGCTTCATTCGCCTGTTCCGCCGTCAAAGGCAGGGGCATCATCATATCATCACTTGTTTCATACCAGTTGTTATTAGGCATAGAAAATCCATCCTCTCGTTCTTTTCTATTTCAGAGTATGAGTGGACAAATTTTTTGGTGCTTGAATTTACAATCTAAGTGCAACAGATAAAAAAAGACTCATAGTCTGGTAC
>CALCGT010000037.1 GCA_937901125.1 uncultured Clostridia bacterium
TCAAAGCCGAAAAGATTTGGGAAAACTAAATAGCAATTTACAGAGCGGATGAGCCAGATGGTTCATCCGTTCTTTTTCTTTTCTTGGGGCATATACTTGTACCGATAAGGAGTTGGTACAATGAAAAAATGGATATTGGCAGGGGTGGCGGCGCTGCTCCTGACAGGATGCGGAGCAGAAGGGGATGGGCTTCAGCGAGCCCAGACAGGACACATTGGCGGAGATATGGCCATCAGTCGTGAAATGGCGGCGAAGACCATCGCCTGTGCCTTTTATTCCCCCGCTGAATTGGCGGTCCTTTCCCCCGAAGAAGGGTTTTCCGACATAACAGCGGAGGATTGGGCTTATCCTTATATTGCAGGCTGCGTGGAACAGGGTTTTTTTGCCGGCAGCGAGGAGGGTACCTTCCGCCCCCGGGATGACCTGACCCTCTGGGAAGCTCAGACATTGATGGACAGGCTGGCACCGGATTATGACAGCCGCATCGTGTTGACCGATGAAAACAAAAATATGGCGGTGTCCTATGAATTATGGGTGCAGCTGTTGGAAACGGCCCTGAAAGCTAGAAGGGGGGAGGACAGCATGTATTCCTATGGAATAGAAATAGAGAATGCTGTAGTGCTGAATGGGGATGGCCTTTGCGATACAGGAAAATTCACGGCAGCAGGGCTGGACTTGCAGCCCTATACATACAGCCGCATCACCTTTCTGGAAAAGGAAGGGGAGATTGTGGCACTGCTGACGGTGGAGGCTTTGTCTCCCGTGGTGAAAAATATTTATTGTCGTCAGGAGGATGGAAAGCTGCTGCTGGAAACGGGGGATGGCACGGCAAACTTTGCCTATACGGGAGAGATAGAGACAGACATTTGCGATGTGAAGCTGGATGAAGGCAGAGTGACGGACGTAACGCCTGCGGCAGAGCTGGGAAAATGCACCGTGAAGCGGGTGAATGACAAGGAGATCTATCTGGCGGAAAAGGGAAAGAAAAATTGGGCGGAAGGTGCCCGTATTTATGATGCCAGAGGGGAAGAAATTGAGAAAGATGATTTTACTGATCTGATCTGCGGCACGGAAACAGCGGAATATTTTGAAAAAGATGGAGAAATCTGTGGGGCAGTCGTTCAGGAGGATGCTGTGTTAAAAAATATGCGAGTGTTCCTGAAGGGGGCAGAGCAGGAAACAGTGACAATCTTATCAGAAGGAGAATTTACCCTTTCCAATGGGAACGGTAAAAAGAAATTCCCGACGGGGGCGAAAGCAACATTGACAGCGGAATTGCCTTGGTTCGACTATGGCATCCTGACGGTGACGGCGGAAAAGCCCATTCGATTGGAATTTGCGGATGGGACTTCCTATATATATGAGGGTATTTTGGAATTGGAGAGAAGGGGCGAAAACAGCTTTTCCATCATCAATGAGTTGCCTATGGAGCGATATCTGCTGGGGGTCGTACCCCATGAAATGCCCGCCGGCTTTGGACAGACAGCCCTGGAGGCTCAGGCTATCACTGCTCGCAGCTATGCCTATAATCAATTTTATGGCAACACCTACTGCGGCTATGGCGCCCATGTGACAGATACCACTGCTAGTCAGGTATATTTGGGATATGAGAAAAATGAGACAGCAGAGGCGGCGGTAAAGGCTACGGAAGGGCTTTGTGCCGTGACGGAAGAAGGAACGGTGGCCCAGACCTATTTTTATTCCACATCCTGTGGATTTGGTGCAGGGAGCCAGGAAGTCTGGTCGAAGGACGGCACTTTCAGCGGCTCAGGAAAATCTTATCTGCGGGCCCAAGCCTACGGAGATTTCGCAACACCCCAGACGGAGGAGGAATGGCTGGCCTTCTGGCAGGATTGGGAGCAGAAAGGCTACGATATAGAGTCCCCTTGGTATCGCTGGAAGGTATATTTCGGCTGCGGACAGCTGACGGAGATTTTGGAGAAAACATTGAAAACCACATCCAATTGCATTGTGGAAGGAAATCCGTCTGACCTTGGCAGACTGCAGGGGATGACGGTGATAAGAAGGGGCAAAGGTGGCATTGCCATGGAACTGAAACTGACCTTTGAGAAAGGAACGGCAACGGTGAAAACGGAAAATTCCATTCGAAAGGTGCTTTCACCCACAAAGCTGACCATCGGCGAGCCTATCTATCTGCAAAGAAAAGGCGGCGATTCTCTGACGGGGAATACCATGCTGCCCAGTGGTTTTTTTGCAGTGAAGGAGATGCGGAATGAGCAAGGAGTGCTGACGGGTATCGCTCTTTACGGCGGCGGGAACGGACATGGCGTTGGGCTGAGCCAGTATGGGGCGAAAAAATTGGCGGAGGAAGGAAAGATTTCCTCGCAAATCATCGTATATTATTTCCCGGGAACAAGGGTGGAACGGGTGATGTAGAAGGGAAAAGACTTTCCATTCCAGTTCTCGAACCGCCCCCTCTCCTCGTTGGGTGTCGTTGGGAAAGGGAGTCAGGCATGACAATATTCCCAAAGATAGACTACCTGCGTGGGGGCAAATACAGAGTGAAGAAACACATTGTTGGATGAAAAAAGCAGACCATTATGGTCTGCTTTTTTCATATCATCTTAAAGAAACATAAGTCTTGATGACTTCCACAATCTTATCCAGATCCATTCTGGATGTATTCAAAATCAGGTCGTAATTTTCTGCCTTGCCCCATTTGCCGCCTGTGAAGTAGTTGTAATAGTTGGCACGGCGTTTATCTGTCTTGATGACCATGGCTTCTGCCCCCTGAGGGTCCTGGTGATATGTATGGATGGCCCGTTCCACACGATCGGGCAGATCTGCCTGCAGGAAAATATTGATGCAGTTGGGGTTTTCGGACAGAACATAGTTTGCGGAACGACCGACGATAACACAAGGACCTTCTTCTGCCACATCCTTGATGACCTGAGACTGCACCAGAAAGATTTTTTCATTCAGGGGCAGACCAACGGAATCCAGACTGGGGGTCAGGGAAGTCAGAGAGAAGAACAGGTTGCCGATAGAGGTTTTTTCCGCATCTTTGAAGCATTCCACGGAAAGACCTGTTTTTTCTGCTGCCATAGTGATCAGTTCATTATCATAAAAGGGGATGCCCAAGGCATTTGCCAGTTTTTTGCCGACGATACGGCCGCCACTGCCATATTGGCGGCTGATGGTGATGATTTTATGTTGGTTCATTTTGCCCACTCCTTATCTTTCAGAAATGTTCGGATACTTCTGCAAATTTTATTTTCATAATTATCCATTATAGTACTTTTTCAGAAAAGAGACAAGGAGAGATTTTTTTTAAAAAACGGCTTTTTTTCCATGAAAACTTTACTTTTTGGGGAAAAGTGTTTATGATATTAAGAATGGACAACTATTTAAAAAAACAGAAATAGAATATAAAGTAAGGAGATACGAACATGGGAGAATCTTTAACAGGTTTGAAAAGAAGCTGCATGTGTGCTAACGTGAGCGAGGCTATGATCGGGCAGGAAGTGACAGTGATGGGCTGGGTTCAGCGTCGTCGTGACCTGGGTCAGCTGATTTTCATCGCACTGAGAGACAAAACCGGTCTGGTACAGATCGCCATTGACGGCAACACAGCTGAAAAAGAACTGTTTGCAAAAGCGGAAACTGTCCGCAGTGAATATGTACTGGCGGTAAAAGGTCTGGTTACTGCAAGAACAGAGGGCAATATCAACCCCAACATGAAAACTGGTAAGATTGAGATCATCGCGAAGGAATTGCGTATCCTTTCCGAATCCGAAACAACACCTTTCCAGATTGAAGACAATATCACAGTAAAAGATGACCTGCGTCTGAAATATCGTTATCTGGACCTGAGAAGACCTTCTCAGCTGAAAAACCTGGTACTGCGCCATAAAGTCGTACAGGTGATGAGAAACTTCCTGGACAGCGAAAACTTCCTGGAAATCGAAACACCTATCTTGGGCAAATCCACACCCGAAGGTGCCCGTGACTATCTGGTGCCCAGCCGTGTACATCCCGGCAATTTCTATGGCCTGCCCCAGTCCCCTCAGCTGTATAAACAGCTGCTGATGGTTTCCGGCATGGACAGATATTATCAGATCGCAAAATGCTTCCGTGATGAAGACCTGCGTGCCGACAGACAGCCTGAATTTACACAGGTGGATATGGAACTGTCCTTCGTGGATATCGAAGATATCATGGATATCAACGAAAGAATGATGCAGAAGGTATTCAAAGACCTGATGAATGTAGATATCAAGCTGCCTCTGCCCAGAATGACTTATGCAGAAGCTATGGAACGTTTCGGTTCCGATAAGCCCGATGTACGTTTTGGCATGGAACTGAAAAACATCTCTGATGTGGTTGCAGGCACAGAATTCGTTGTATTCAAATCCGCTCTGGAAAACGGCGGCAGCGTACGTGCTATCAATGCCAAGGGCTGCGGTTCTTTCCCCAGAAAGAAGATCGACTCTCTGGTTGAATTCGTAAAAACATACAGAGCAAAAGGTCTGGCTTGGATTGTTGTTAATGAAGACGGTAGCCTGAAATCCCAGATCGCAAAATTCTTTACACCTGAAAAAATGCAGGAAATCGTGGACGCAATGGAAGGCAAACCCGGCGACCTGATCCTGATCTGTGCAGATAAGGATAAAGTGGTATTCGACTCTTTGGGTGCCCTGCGTCTGGAACTGTCCAGAATGCTGGAACTGACAAGACCCGACGATTTCGCATTCCTGTGGATTACAGAATTTCCTATGCTGGAATGGGATGAAGAAGAAAACAGATATGTTGCAGTACACCATCCTTTCACAGCACCTATGGATGAAGACCTAGAGCTGATTGATACAAACCCCGGTGCTGTACGTGCGAAAGCATATGATATCGTTCTGAACGGGTATGAACTGGGCGGCGGCTCCATCAGAATCCACCGCAGAGATATCCAGCAGAAGATGTTTGAACTGCTGGGATTCACACAGGAAGACGCTCAGGAACGCTTTGGCTTCCTGTTGGATGCTTTCAAATATGGTGTGCCCCCTCACGGTGGTCTGGCCTTCGGTCTGGACAGAATCATCATGCTGATGAGCGGCGCAAGCAGCATCCGTGACGTTATCGCCTTCCCTAAGGTAAAAGACGCATCCTGCCCTATGACAGATGCACCTGGTGTGGTAGAAGAAAAACAGCTGGATGAACTGGGTATCGCAATCAAAGTGGTAGAAACAGAAGAAACAGTGGAATGATTTAAAAAAATTGCGGGAGCATTTGCTCCCGTTTTTTGTTATGCTGATAAAAAAAACACCTGCTATGCAGGCGGAATGTACGGACTTTAGTGTCAGCATATACAAAAAAACACCGTTCTGACATATTGGAGGCGGCTACCAACCGAAACCAAACAGAACGGAGGACATTAAATGAATAACAAAGCTAATGACACATACAGTTTATCGCACACAAGTTGGAAATATCAATATCACATAGTGTTTGCGCCAAAGTATAGAAGAAAAGTGGTATATGGAAAATTAAAAAAAGAAATTGGAGCGATACTGAGAGAATTGTGTGAGCGCAAACACGTAAATATCATTGAGGCATACGCAATGCCAGACCATATACATATGCTTATAGAGATACCGCCAAATCAAAAAGTAAGTGATTTTATGGGGTATTTAAGAGGAAAAAGCACAATGATAATATTTGAAAGATTTTCAAATTTAAAATATAAGTATGGAAATTGACACTTTTGGTGTAGAGGATATTATGTCAGTACAGTAGGAGGAAACAAAGAGGGTATTGCAAGATACATAAGAGAACAGGAGCATGAAGATCAAATATATGACCCAATAGCATTAAAGGAGTATACCGATCCATTTAAGGATTAATATACTCCATGCGGTTGGTAGCTCCAGCTTAAAACGTACCCCTTGAGGGGTGGCTGGTGAAGTACCCTTTAGGGTTGTTCATAAAACCACCGGCTTTGCCGGTGGATATTTATTTTCATGGGTACCAAGACATGTCATGCAAGAGAATTCATTGATGTTTTGTGTTTATAAAAATACACGAAAAGGAGTTTGTTTTTCTAGGAAGATTATCTGTTTTCCACAGAAATATTTTTTTTGTAGAAATGGGTTTACTTTCGTACCTCGATGTGCTAATATGGGGAAAACCAAACAAACGAAGAATAAAAAATGAAAGAGGCAGAAAACTATGAGACAGCATCAGCTTTTCGTAAATGCATACTTTTATTTTTACCGTGTTTTCCAAGATTCAAAGTGAATTTTACTGTTAAGAAAAGACGGTTTCTTTTGATGGTTTTTTCTTAGAGAAAGCATGAAGGCTTCGCAGTGAAATTCGCTGCGAAGCTTTTTTCTTTTTTCTGAAAAAGCGTATAGAAGCGAGAACAAAAGAATATTTGAAGATTTTTTAAGGAGGAAATGATTATGGTAGTAGTATTGAAACCCGGTACAAAAGAAGAACAGATTGATAATCTGAAGGCATGGCTTGGCAGCATTGGCATCGACACCCATATTTCTCAGGGTGTTAATCATACCATTATCGGCTTGATCGGTGATACTTCTGCCGTGGATATGGACCTGATCAGAGCATTGGATATTGTTGAAAACGTACAGAGAATTCAGGAGCCTTTCAAAAATGCAAACAGAAAATTCCACAATTCTGATCTGGCAGTTGATATCAATGGCGTGAAGATTGGCGGCGGCAATTTCCAGATCATTGCAGGGCCTTGCTCTGTAGAAAGCGAAGAACAGGTTTGCTACATTGCGGAAAAGGTGAAAGAATCCGGCGCTGGACTGTTGCGCGGCGGTGCGTTCAAACCCAGAACTTCTCCCTACTCTTTCCAGGGGTTGAAAGGGGATGGCCTGAGACTTTTGGTAGAAGCAAAGGAAAAAACAGGTCTGCCTATCGTTTCCGAAATTATGAATGCAGTGCATATCCCTATGTTTGAAGAATCTGTTGACCTGATTCAGGTCGGCGCAAGAAATATGCAGAATTTTGAACTGCTGAAAGAACTGGGGAAAATCAACAAACCTATCCTGCTGAAGAGAGGGCTGGCAAATACTATCGATGAATTGCTGATGAGTGCGGAATACATCATGGCAGGCGGCAATGAAAACGTTATCCTTTGCGAAAGAGGGATCCGTACCTTTGAAACAAGAACAAGAAACACACTGGATCTGTCTGCTATCCCTGTGCTGAAAAAACTGACCCATCTGCCTATCGTCATCGACCCCAGCCACGCAATGGGCTACTCCCATCTGGTAAAACCCATGGCAATGGCAGCAACTGTAGCAGGCGCAGACGGCCTGATGATCGAAGTACACAACAACCCTTCCAAAGCGCTGTGTGACGGCCCTCAGTCCCTGACACCGGAACAGTTCGATGAAGTGGCAAAACTGGTATTCCAGTTGAGACCTATGGCTTGCAAATACGATTACTAATGAGACCTTGAGATAAGAGGTGAAAGATATGAAGGTTGGCATAGTTGGCCTTGGGCTGATCGGCGGTTCCATGGCAAAAGCAGTGAAAAAGAAAACAGAGCATGAGGTCATCGGCTGGGATATTTCCGAAACCATCCGTTACAGTGCAATTTTGATGGAGGCTGTACATGGTTTTATGGAAGAAGGCAACCCCAAGGATTGTGATATCGTCCTGATTGCCCTTTATCCCCAGATGACGGTGGATTATATCAAAGAACATGCGAAGGATTTTAAGAAAGGTGCCGTTGTGGTAGACTGTGCCGGTATCAAGCGGGCAGTTTGCCGCCAGGTGCAGAGTGTGGCAGAGGAAAACGGCTTTAACTTCGTTGGTGCCCACCCCATGGCAGGGGTGGAACGTTCCGGCTTCACCTATTCCACAACAGATATGTTCAATGGTGCAACATTGATCGTGACACCTTATACGGGGACAGATATCGGTATGATGAATGCTTTGAGCATGTTTTTCAAGAAGCTGGGCTTTGCGAAGCTGAAGGTTGCAACAGATGCGGAGCATGACCAGATGATTGCATATACCTCTCAGTTGGCCCATGTGGTTTCCAGTGCCTATGTAAAAGGGGCATTGTCCTCCAATTTTAAGGATTTTTCTGGCGGCAGCTTTCAGGATATGACCCGTGTGGCAAGGCTGAACGAAGATATGTGGACAGAGCTGTTTTTGGCAAACGGAGATAATCTGGCCAATGAAATCGATGGGCTGATCGAACGGATGCAGGCATACAGCAAGGCCATCCGTGCAGAGGATGCAGATACCCTGCGTCAGCTTCTGAAGGAAGGCAGGGAAAAATGCATTGCCATCGATGAAGACAAGGAATTTGATTAAGGTTTGATAAGGACGTGAATAGATGAGAAAAGTAATTGTTCGTGCGTCCACGGAATATGCCATTCTGATCGGTCGTGGTCTGCTGACACAGGCAGGGGCAGAGATTGCCAAATGCATCCGCCCCTGCAAGGCAGCCGTTATCACAGATACTACCGTTGAAAAGCTCTATGCAGAACAGGTGGAAAAATCCTTGGCGGAAGCAGGCTTTTCTACCTGCCGCTTTGCCTTTCCCGCTGGGGAAAGCTCTAAGCATATCGGCACATTATCCGATATGCTGGAATTTCTGGTGGAGGAAGAAGTGACCAGACAGGATATCATCGTTGCCCTAGGGGGCGGCGTTGCGGGGGATATGGCAGGCTTTGCGGCCGCGGTATACCAGAGAGGCATTCGCTTTGTGCAGGTGCCCACTACCTTTCTGGCGGCGGTGGATTCTTCCGTTGGCGGCAAAACAGCCATCGACCTGAAGGCAGGAAAAAACATGGCGGGGGCATTCTATCAGCCCCATCTGGTGCTCTGCGATGTGGATACACTGGATACCTTGCCGGAAGAAACATTTGCGGACGGCATTGCGGAGACCCTGAAATATGGCATTATTGGTGATGCGGATTTATTTGAGAAAACAGCATCCGGCGATTTTAGAAATGATTTGGAAGAGATCATCGAAACCTGCGTGAAAATGAAGCGGGATATCGTCATGGAGGATGAATTTGATACAGGCTTGCGTCAGATGCTGAACCTGGGGCATACATTGGGCCATGCTATTGAAAAAAGAAGTGGTTTTACCCTTTCCCATGGACATGCTGTAGCCATCGGGATGCATCTGATCGGGAAAGCCGCAGAAGAAAAAGGACTGGCAGAAGCAGGACTGGCGGCGAAGATCAAAGCTGCTCTGGAAAAGAACAAACTGCCTGTTTCTACTGTATATACCGCAGCAGAGATCACAGAGGGTGTTCTGAAGGACAAAAAACGCAGAGGCGGGGAGATCAGTTTCGTTTTCCCCACAAAAATCGGCCATTGCGAGATCGTGAAGATCCCTGTGAGTGAAGTGATGGAATTGGTAAGAAAAGCAATGAGTTAAAAAGGCGGTACAATTATGAATGTAAAAATCGGAAAAGGCCCTCTGAATGATGGCCAGATACGCATCATTTCCTCTAAATCCGATGGACATCGTGCCATGATCGCGGCAGCACTGGGGGAAGAGGACTGTGTATTGTTCCTGGAAGGCTGGAATGATGACCTAGAAGCTACAAGCCGCTGCATTGAAGGGCTGGGGGGCGAAGTGGTGAGAGAACCTTCTGGCACGCTGATTGTTCCTGTGCCTCAAAACGTTGCAGGAAAAGCCATTTTAGACTGCGGCGAAAGCGGCTCTACTCTGCGTTTTCTGCTGCCGGTGGCTGGTGCGCTGGGCAGACATGCCCTTTTCGAAGGAAAGGGCAGATTGCCCGAAAGACCTATCGGCATTCTGCTGGAAGAAATGCAGCAGCATGGCTGTAAGGCGTCCAGTGACCATTTGCCTGTAGAACTGGAAGGTCAGCTGATCAGTGGCGTTTATACCCTGCCCGGCAATGTTAGCTCTCAGTTTATCACAGGGCTGCTGTTTGCACTGCCTTTGCTGGAAGGGGCCAGCGAGATCAGACTGACGACGAATGTGGAATCCAAAGGCTATATTGATATGACCATCCGCACTTTGAAAACCTTCAACATAGAAGTGAAGGAAATGGAGCATGGCTGGTTCATCCCCGGCGGGCAGACCTACCATGGTCCCCGTATGCGGATGGCAGAAGGCGACTGGAGTAGTGCCGCCTTCTGGCTGGTGGCTGGAGCTATCCGTGGCAGCATCGGTTGTCAGGGACTGGATATGGAATCTGCTCAGGGGGATAAAGAGATCGTTTCCATTTTGGAACGGTTTGGCGCGGAAAGCAAAGTCGTTATGAATCAGGTGACCATGACCCATAAAGAAATGAAGGGAATTCGCATCGATGCGGCGCAGATTCCCGACTTGGTGCCAATCCTGTGCGTGGCAGCGGCTGCGGCAGAGGGCAAAACAGAAATTTATAACGCAGGCAGACTGCGGATCAAAGAAAGCGACAGACTGGCAGCAATGGCAGACTGTATGAAAAAAATCGGCGTAGAAGTAGAAGAAAAGCCTGATGGCATTATCATCATAGGAGGCTGCAATCCCCCTGAAGGGAAGGTCGTGATCGATTCCTATGGTGACCATCGTATTGTCATGGCAATGGCGATCGCAGCGGTGAGCCTTGGGGTGGAAATTACTATCGAAGGGGCGGAGGCTGTGAATAAATCTTATCCTTCCTTCTTCGCAGAGCTAACGAAGCTGGGAGGTGTTGTGGATGTCCTCTAGTTTTGGGGAAAAAGTGAAAATTATGATCTTCGGACAGTCCCATTCCGAAGCCATCGGTGTTGTGATCGATGGTTTGCCCGTGGGGGAAGAAATCGATATGGAACGGGTACAGCAGTTTATGGAACGCCGTGCCCCCGGCAGAAATGCCTATTCCACACCCCGTAAGGAAGGGGATGTGCCCAGCGTAGTTTCTGGGCTGTTTGAAGGTAAAACATGCGGCGCACCCATTTGCGCTGTCATTGAAAATATGAATACAAGATCGAAAGATTATGATAAATTGAAAGACCTGCCCAGACCTGGTCATGCAGACTTTACCGCATGGGTGAAATATAAAGGTGCCAACGACCATCGGGGAGGTGGTCATTTTTCCGGCAGACTGACAGCACCTCTTTGCTTTGCGGGGGCGGTCTGCATACAGATTTTGGAGAGAAAAGGTATTCATATCGGTGCCCATATTCTTTCTATCAAAGGGGTAAAGGATACGCCCTTTGACGAAGTGCAGATCGATGCGGAAACCCTGAAAATGGTAACATCCAAGGCGTTTCCTGTGAGGGATGATGCAGCGGGCGAGGCCATGCAGGCAGCCATTGCAGCAGCAAGGGCAAATGCCGATTCTGTGGGTGGTATCATTGAATGTGCCGTGACAGGTCTGCCTGTGGGCGTGGGGGAACCTATGTTTGATGGCTTGGAAAGCAGACTGGCGGCGGCTGTTTTTGCCATTCCTGCGGTAAAAGGCGTGGAATTTGGCAAAGGCTTTGGTGTGGCTGAACTCTTTGGATCTGAAAACAACGATGATTTTTTATACGAAGCAGACGGTACCGTTCGGACAAAGACCAACAATCATGGCGGTTCTTTGGGCGGCATTTCCAGCGGCATGCCTTTGGTATTGCGGGTAGCCTTCAAGCCTACCCCTTCCATTGGGCAGGAACAGGATACCATCAGCATTAGCAAAAGAGAAAACGATAAGCTTGCCATCGTAGGCAGACATGATCCCTGTATTGTGCCCAGAGCTGTGCCCTGTGTGGAAGCGGCAGCGGCTGTGGCATTGTTGGATCTTCTCTGCAGGATGGAACGATAAGGAAAGGCGGAAGCAACTATGGATTTGAATGGGATCAGAGAAAGAATCAATGCCATCGATGACCAGATGGTAGAATTGTTCGTAGAACGGATGCAGGCAGCGGCAGAGGTTGCCAGTGCGAAGGCGGAAAAAAATCTGCCAGTATTAGATCTGCGAAGAGAACAGGCTGTACTGGAAAGAGTTATGGAAAAAGCTGGCGAGGAATTCGAAATTTATGTCAATAAGCTGTATCAGACAATGTTTGATATCAGCAAAAGCTATCAGGCTGGTATTTTGACAAAGGAAACTGCCCTGTCCGAAGAAATTTTGAAAAATATCGCAAATCCTCCCATGGAATTTCCCAGAAAAGCAGTTGTGGCTTGTCAGGGCGTAGAGGGCTCCTATGCGGCAAGAGCCTGTGACAGATTGTTTACCCTTCCCAGCAAAATGTATTTCAGCAATTTTGAAAGTGTTTTCAATGCGGTGGAATCCGGTCTGTGCAAATATGGCGTACTGCCCATCGAAAACAGCTCCGCCGGTTCTGTCACAGAGGTTTATGACCTGATGGTCCGCCATAAATTCTATATCGTAAAAAGCCTGAAGCTGCACGTAAGTCATGCCCTGCTGGCGAAGCCCGGCGTGAAGCTAGAGGATGTAAAGGAAGTGATCTCCCATTCGCAGGCATTGCAGCAGTGCAGCAATTTCCTGAAGGCAAACCCCGATATTAAAGTAACGATTTTCGAAAATACAGCAACAGCAGCAAAATACGTTGCGGAAAGTGACAGAACTGATATTGCGGCCCTGTCCTCCACAGACTGTGCAAAGCTGTATGGTCTGAACGTGCTAAAGGACGGCGTGCAGAATAATGAAAACAATTACACCAGATTCATCTGTATCGCAAAGGATATGGAGATCTACGCAGGCTCCAACAAGATCAGCCTGATGCTTTCCGTAGACCACAGACCTGGCTCCCTGCATGAGCTGATCGGTAAATTTGCATGCCGCGGCATCAACCTGTGCAAGCTGGAAAGCCGCCCGATCCCCGGCAAAGACTTCGAATTCCGCTTCTATTTCGACTTGGATGGTTCTGTATTCTCCCCTGAAATGCGGACGGTGCTGAAGGATATCGAACAGGCGGCAGAAAGTATGTCCTTCCTAGGCTGCTATTCCGAAGTATAAGGAGGCGATTGGATGAAGCTGCTTGTCATCAATGGCCCCAACCTGAATATGCTGGGCATCCGGGAAAAAAATATCTATGGGGCAGAGAACTATGAAGATCTGAAAAATTTGATCGAAAAGACTTTTGCGGAAAAAGGCATCGAAGGAGAGATCTATCAGTCCAACCATGAGGGGGACTTGGTAGACCGTATCCAGCAGGCCTATTTCGATGGTACCAATGGCATTGTCATCAACCCTGCGGCTTATACCCACACCAGTGTAGCTATTTTGGATGCTCTGAAAGCAGTGAGCTTGCCTGCGGTGGAGGTGCATATTTCCGATGTGAAGGAACGAGAGGATTTTCGCCAGATCTCCTATGTGGGAAAAGCTTGTGTGAAAACCATCATGGGCAAGGGCTTTCAGGGCTATGTGGAAGCTATTTCCTATCTGGTGGAGCAATATCAGAAATAAAAAAAGCGAACAAAAGAAATTTGAAAACGTACAAAAGATGAAAAAGAAATGAAGAAAGAAGGCGATGGAAATGATTTCTGAAAGAATGTCTAAATTGCTGGAAAGAAGTGCTGCCATGAGCAGTATGTATACAGAAAGTGCCCGCCTGAAAGAGCAGTATGGGGCAGAAAACGTTTACGATTTTGGTATGGGCAACCCCAATCTGGCTGCTCCCGATATCATCAGAGCAACCAGTATCAAAGTGCTGAATGAAACAGACCCCTGGTATCTGCACCACTATATGCCCAACAATGGCTTTATCGAAGCAAGAGAAAAGATTGCAGCCAGCCTGAACCGTCGCTTCGGGGAAAACTTTGGCGTGGACAATATCATGATGTGTACGGGGGCTGCTGGCGGCATCAACTGTCTGCTGAAGGTGCTGATGGATCCCGGTCAGGAAGTGCTGACCTTTGCTCCTTATTTCGGCGAATATGATCGCTATGCCGATAACGTGAACTGTACGCTGACAGCAGTTCCTCCCAATATCCCCACATTCCAGCCAGATCCGGCGGAACTGGCAAAATGTGTGACAGAAAAAACAAGAGCTGTCCTGATTGATAATCCCAACAATCCCACCGGCGTTGTTTATAGCGCAGAAACCATCAAAGCCATTGCCGAAGTGCTGGCAGAAAAAGAAAAGGAATTTGGGCATGCTATCTATCTGATCTCCGATGAACCCTATAGAGAACTGGTATATGATGGGGCAGTCGTGCCTTGGATTCCCGATTTCTATAAGAATACCATCGTTGCCTATTCCTTTTCCAAATCCCTTTCCCTGCCTGGCGACCGTATCGGTTATCTGGCATTGAGAAGTGATGTGGAGGATTTTGCAAATATTATTTATGGTGTTGCGGTTGCAACACGTATCATGGGCTTTATCAATGCGCCCGGTCTGCAGCAGATGGTTTGTGCGGAATGCTGTGAAGAGATGGTAGATATCAGCTTCTATGACAGAAACAGAGAACTGCTCTATCATGCCTTGATCGAATATGGCTATGAATGTGCGAAGCCGGAAGGTGCGTTCTATATGTTTGTAAAGACGCCCATTGCAGATGATAAGGCGTTTGTAAACAAAGCAAAAGAATATCGGATCCTGCTGACGCCCGGCAGTGGCTTTGGCTGTCCCGGGTATGTGCGGATTTCCTATTGCGTATCTCCTGAGACCATTGAAGGTTCTTTGCCCGGTTTCAAGGCTCTGGCGGAATACTATAAAAAGAAATAAACAGATAGATCGAAAGAACTCAGAATGTATTTTCTGGGTTCTTTTTTCGTTTTTGGAGGATTTTTACGGTGTGGGTGGAGAGTGGTGGAGGAAATGGAAAAAAGAAAAAATGGTTTTTGGTGGAGAGTGGAGGGAGACATCCATTTTTTCTGGGGAAAAGGCTTGAAATATCGGGCTTTTTTAATGAAAAAAATCCCTGGAAAACGTTCTTTTGGGGTTGTTTTTTTTGAGCGGGTATATTACAATGTGGATAGGAGTGGCGTAAAGTGGTTATTTGTGGTGAAAAAGTACCATAAAAGTGGGAGAATGGTGAAAGGTGGTGACAGCGAGATGTTCTTGGGACAATATCAACATTCCATTGATGCAAAAGGGCGTTTGATCGTTCCGGCAAAGTTCAGAGAAGGGCTTGGCGAGCATTTCGTTGTGACAAAAGGCTTGGATAAATGCCTTTTCGCCTACCCCGAAACCGAATGGAAAGTATTCGAAGAAAAACTGAAACAACTGCCACTGACGAATACGGGCGCAAGAAAATTCGTCCGTTTCTTTTTCGCCGGAGCGGTGGAATGCGAACTGGATAATCAAGGTCGTATTATGGTTCCTCCCCACCTGAGAGAATATGCGGGGTTGAAAAAAGACATCGTTTCTATCGGTGTGAATAACCGCATTGAAATCTGGAACAAGGATAACTGGAACGAATATAGCGATGAAGAAGATTACATCAGCAATGAGCTGGCGTTTGAGATGGAGAATTTGGGCATCTAACGAATCCTTTTGCAGCCCGAAGGGGGCAAAAGTGAAGGCAGTAAAGCTGTATGCGAAAGCCTCGTAAGAGGATGATCCGTTATTCATAAATTTGCGGAGCAAATTTATGAATAGACATGATTGGATGAAAGAAGAAATCGGAAAGGCGGCAGGCATGGAATTTCATCATATTTCCGTACTCCTGAACGAGTGCATCGAACAGCTGAATATTAAGCCTGACGGCATTTATGTGGACGGTACTATGGGCGGCGGCGGTCACTCCTTGGAAATTGCCAAGAGGATTGAAACAGGTCGTCTCATCTGCATCGACCAGGACCCCAATGCCCACGAAGCGGCAGGCAAGCGATTGGCGGAGCATAAAGATAAAATTACTTTCGTGCGGGATAATTTCGGCAATATTGCCCATATTTTGGACGAGCTTGGCATAGAAAAAATCGACGGTATGCTGATGGATATTGGCGTTTCCTCTCATCAGCTGGATGAAGCGGAACGGGGTTTTTCCTATCAACAGGATGCTCCTCTGGATATGCGCATGAATCCGGACAGACCCTTCAGCGCATATAACGTGGTGAATGAATACAGCGAAGATGAACTGGATAGAGTCATTTTCACCTATGGCGAAGAACGCTGGGCAAGACGCATCGCTCAGTTCATTGTAAAGGAAAGAGAAGCAAAGCCCATCGAAACCACAGGCGAATTGGTAGATATCATCAAAAAGGCAGTACCCAAGGGTGCCAGAAAAGATGGCCCCCATCCTGCAAAAAGAACTTTTCAGGCCATCCGTATCGAAGTAAACGGCGAGTTGGATGTGCTGCAGAAAGCCATTGATGATGTATCCGAAAGATTGAATGAAGATGGCAGACTTTGTATCATCACCTTCCACTCTCTGGAAGATCGAATTGTGAAAGATGCCTTCCGAAAGCAGGAGAACCCCTGCATCTGTCCCCCTCAGTTTCCCGTATGTGTTTGCGGGAAGAAGCCCTTGGGCAGAGTGGTGACCAGAAAGCCTATTTTACCTGGTAAAGAAGAATTGGAGATGAACCCTCGTTCCAGAAGCGCGAAGCTACGTGTATTGGAAGGGGTCGCCCATGATTAAAGAATAAAAATGCTCACGGAAAGGAGGGGAGAATATGGTAGCAAAGAAATATCAGGAAAGAAACCGCATGGATAAAGGTTCTTACTATACCTACGGCAACGTAGCTTATGAACTACAGCCAGATTATACCCCTTATCGTGTACGTGAGGAAGAAGAAGAGCGACGCAAAGAAGCGGCGCGCATCGCAAAGGAAGAAGCAAGAGAGCATCGGATTTCTTCCGTAAAAATGATTGCCATGGCATTGGTGCTTTTTGCCGGCTGCATCGCTTTCATGGGGATGCATGTTGTGGTGGATCATGCAGAAGTTTCTCTCCGCAGACAGAAAAGCACACTGGAAGACCTGAAATCCGCCAATGCCATTCTGGAAGCAGAATTAACAGAACAGCTGGATATGGATTATATCAAGCAGGAAGCCACAGAACGATTGGGCATGAGCGAGCCTCAGCCCTATCAGGTGGTATATATCGATGTGCCCAAGCAGAGCTATACGGTGCAGTATGATGCAGATGATGAAGCAGAAAGCGCATCTTTGTTGGATAAGATTAAAAATATCTTGAAAAAGGATTGATGATAGATGAGAAGAAAGGCGCGGGGAATAAAAGCAAAACAAAAATTTGCTTTTATTCTTTTTGTGTTTATGGCGATATTGACTGTGCTCTTTGGCAGAGTCGTATATTGGAAAGTGGCCCATGGGGCAGAATTTGAAGCGGCGGCGAAAAATCAGCAGATCAACCGATATGATCTGGTGAATGCGGCCAATCGCGGCAGTATTTTGGACAGAAATGAACAGGTGCTGGCAGTCTCCACAGCAGTATATAATGTAGTGCTTGACCCCTTGCAGCTGGCAGAGGAAAACGATGAAAAGAAAACCAAGGAGACCTTCACTACGCTGTGCGAATATTTCCCAGACCTGAAATATGAAGATCTGCAGTATCATATCACGCTGAACCCGGAAACCAATAAGATCAATACTCCAACCCACTGGAAGTATCTGGTGAAGGGGGTAGAAAGAAGTGTCAAGGAAGAACTGGAAGCAAAAAAACTGCTGGGTGTTTATTTCGAACAGACCAGTAAGCGTTCCTACCCTTTGAAAACACTGGCTTGCCACCTGATTGGGTTTAACAACACATGGGGGCTGGAGGGCTATTATAATGATGAAATGACAGGGACACCCGGTCGCTCCTTCATTCTGTATCAGGGTGCGGATAAGGTGACCTATCAGGATTATGAGGCTCAGGATGGGAATACCATCGTAACTACTTTGGACTACACCATCCAGCAATATGCAGAGCAAGCTGTAAAGGAAACCATGGAAACCTGGCCTTCTCAAAATGTGGCAGCTATCGTTATGAATCCCAATACGGGGGAAATTTATGCCATGGCGGCGGCGGATACCTTCGACCTGAATGACCCTGATGAACCCTTGAAGCTGGAAACAGATGAAACCTTCCGGGAAACATGGGAAGCTATGACCGATGAAGAAAAAAGCGAATATTTGAATAGCACATGGAAAAATTTCTGTGTCAGTGATACCTATGAACCCGGTTCTGTTTATAAGCCGCTGGTGGTAGCAGCGGCACTGGAAGAAGGCGTGATTACCCCAAATTCTACCTTCTATTGCGGTGGTAAGCTCACCGTTGCGGATAGAGATATTAACTGTCACCTGCACAGCGGCCATGGTACGATCTCTGTGGAAGAGATCATGGCCCAGTCCTGCAACCCCGGTGTTATTCAGATTGCTCAGAAACTGGGGGTAGAGAAATTCTATAAATATCAGAAAGAATTTGGTTTCGGGGAAAAAACAGGCATTGATCTGCCAGGTGAGGCTGTGGGCATCCTCCACGCAGAATCTGCGATTGGCCCTGTAGAACTGGCGACAAGCGCCTTTGGTCAGACCTTCAACTGTACTTCCATCCAGATGGTAACGGCCTTTTCTGCCCTCATCAATGGGGGTAATCTGGTGAAGCCTTATCTGGTTTCTCAGATCGTGGATGATGATGGTTCCGTGATAATGGAGCAAAGCACGGAAGTGGTACGAAAGGTCATTTCTCAGAAAACATCCGATTATATCCGTACAGCCCTGAAAGCAACGGTAGACCATGGTACAGGTAAGAAAATTGCGATTCCCGGCTATTCCATCGGCTGTAAGACAGGTACATCCGAGCAGGGTGCCCGTGATAAGAAGAAGTGGACGCTGACCCATATGGCTTATTTCCCTGCGGAAAATCCTCAGTATCTGGTATTCAGTGTGATCCATCTTCCTGAAGATTATGCCGATGGCGTACAGACCACAGCTACCATGACAAAACAGCTGATGGAAAACATCATCAAATATAAAAATCTGGAGCCCACAGAAGCAACAGAGGAAACTGCAACATTGAACAGCGGAAAAGCAACTGTGACTATGCCGGATTATGTAGGCAGCAGTACATACCATGTAACCATGGATCTGGATGGCAAGGGCCTGAACTACAAAGTTGTGGGCACAGGCAATACCATCACCAATCAGGTGCCAAAGAGCGGTACGAAGGTGGAGGTCGGCAGCGAGGTCATCCTGTATGTTGCCAAATCCGAATCGGACAGCGGCACAGTGAAGGTGCCCGATGTGATGGGCAAGACCTATAGCGAAGCGGTCAAGGTTCTTTCCGATGCGGGCTTTGAGGTGATATTCAATGGAGAAACTTCGAACAGCACCGTAACGGCCCAAGACCCGAAGTACGGCGTTTCCGTGGAGGAGGGCAGTGAAGTGACCATCACCCTGACGAAGCAGGAAGGTTCGGAAGAAACGGCGGAAGAACCGAAGAAAACAACAGAATAGTGAAAAGCATAGACACCCTGTCTTTTCTATACAATAAATTGTAGAACGAAGAGACAGGGGTGTTTTGTATGGAGAGACCGACGATAGGGGCAAAAAAGAAATTGTTGATCTTCCTTTTTTGTTCCATGTTTGGATATTTGCTGCTGACGGGAAGGTTGGTTTTTATTGAGCTTTTTCGAGCGGAGGAATGGCAGGAACTGGCCTATGAACAGCAGACCAGAGACCGCCTGATTACGCCGAAAAGAGGGTCCATCCTCGACCGAAATGGGGAAGGCATTGCCCTGACGGAAACGGTTAACGCTGTCAGCGTGATTCCAGTGCAGGCAAAAGAAAAAGAGAAAACGGCACAATTTCTAGCGGAAACACTGGATCTGGAATATGAGAATGTTCTGGAAAAAATCAAGCAAAAGGTTGCTCTGGTACGTATCAAGACGAAGGTGGATACGGAAACGGCGGCGGCTATCCGCAAAGCCAACTACCCCGGCGTGGAAGTGGACGAGGATGTACAGCGGGTCTATCCTTATTCAGAACTGGCGGCGCAGGTCATCGGTTTCGTCGGAAAGGATAATCAAGGCATCATCGGGCTGGAAGCAAAATACGACAAGCTTTTGGAAGGGGAAAAGGGAAAGATTTTGACCCTGACCGATTCTAGGGGCAATGAAGTTGACAGCGAACAGAAGCGCATCCCTCCCGTGGATGGGAAAAATTTGGTGACTACCATGGATGTGGTGATGCAGCAATATGCGGAACAGACCATTGCCAAGGCAGTGGAAACGAAGGGGGCAAAGCGGGGGGTTATCATTATTTTGAACCCCCAGAACGGGGAGATTTATGCCATGGCAAATTACCCGACCTTCGACCTGAATGCCCCCTTTACTATTCAGGATGAAACACTGGCGGCCAACTGGGAGAGTTTTTCTGAAGAGGAGAAAAACGATTATTTGAACCAGATGTGGCGCAATACTGCCATCAATGATACATATGAACCAGGGAGTACCTTCAAAATCGTGACCTCCTCTGCAGGGCTGGAGGAAGGTGTTGTAACACCCCAGAGCAGCTTTTTCTGCCGTGGGTTTTATATTGCGGGAGACAGACAGATCAAATGCTGGCGATACCCCAGAACCCATGGGGCGGAGACCTTCGTACAGGGGGTACAAAATTCCTGCAACCCTGTTTTCATGGAAGTGGGCGAGCGTTTAGGGCCAGAAAAATTTCTGGAATATATGCAGAAATTTGGCTTTGCCCAGAAAACAGGTGTGGATCTGGCGGGGGAAGCCACAGGCATCATCCATAAGCTGGAAAATATCGGCCCGGTGGAGCTCGCCACCATGAGCTTCGGGCAGTCCTTCCAGATCACGCCCCTGCAGCTTTTGCGGGCGGCATCGGCTATCGTCAATGGCGGGTATCTGATCACGCCCCATTTTGGCAAGGGAATCGCCGATGAGGAAGGAAACATCATAGAGAATTTTCAGTATGAACGTGGGGAACAGGTTATTTCCCGGGAAACTTCCGAAACCATGAAAACCATTTTGGAAAGTGTGGTTTCTGAAGGGACGGGGAGCAAGGCTTATATTCCCGGTTATCGCATCGGTGGAAAAACGGCGACATCCGAAAAACTGCCCCGTCGCAGCGGGAAGTATATCGCATCTTTCATGTCCTTTGCTCCGGCGGAGGATCCCCAGGTCATGGCGTTGGTGCTGATTGATGAACCCCAAGGGGTCTATTATGGCGGTACGGTGGCGGGGCCTGTCATGCAGGAGCTGCTGCGCAATATCCTGCCTTATCTTGGCATCGAACCACAGTATTCGGAAAAAGAGGCGGAGGAAGCGGCAAAGACCGTAACCACAGTGCCTGACCTGACAGGAATGACTTTGGGCGAGGCGAAGAACGCCCTTTTTCAGGCAGGGCTTTCCGCGCAAACCCAAACAGAAGGGGAAACCATCGCAAGGCAGACACCTCCGGCAGGGGAATTGGTGAATAAAGGAACAAAGGTGATTTTATCCTTGGAATGATGGATTTTATCTGTATTTTTCGAGAAAAAATGGGGAAAAGGTTTGGTTGTCAGGCGTAAGTGTGGTATACTAGACAATGGCTCATTATTGGAATTTTTCGAAGGGAGCCGAAAAAGAAAGGAGGCTGTAAAAGTGAAACTGAAACAGCTTTTAGAGGGCATTTCTTACGAAGTGCAGCAGGGAACGCTGGAAATGGAGATTTCCGATTTCCAGTATGATTCCCGCAAGGTTGAAAAAGACAGCCTGTTCGTCTGCATCACAGGATTCCAGACGGATGGACACAAATATATCCCCATGGCGGTTGAAAAAGGTATAGCGGCACTGTTGTGCGAGCATTGGGTGGAAGGTGTGCCGGAAAATGTGACAGTTATCGTAACAGAAAAAAACCGTGTGGCACTGGCAGTGGCTTCCGCAAATTTCTATGGACACCCCTCCAAGGCAATGAATACCATCGGTGTAACAGGCACCAATGGGAAAACCTCCACCACCTATCTGATGAAATCCATTCTGGACAGAGTTGGGAAAAAAGTGGGTATCGTGGGCACTATTGAAAACCGCATTGGCGATAAGGTGTTGAAAACAGAGCGGACAACGCCCGAATCCAAAGAATTGCAGGCATTGTTCCGCCAGATGAAGGATGAAGATGTGACAGATGTGGTGATGGAGGTTTCCTCCCATTCCCTGGATCTGCACCGGGTGGACGGCATCGATTTTAATATTGCCATCTTTACGAACCTGACACAGGATCATCTGGATTATCATAAAACCATGGAAAATTATAAGGCGGCAAAGGGGCTGCTCTTTGAACGGGCAGCGAAAAGTGTCATCAATATGGATGATGCTGCTGGCGCCTATATGAAAGACCATAGCAAGGGCGAAGTGCTGACCATTGGTGTGGATGCAAAAGCAGACCTGATGGCGGAGAATATCGATATTGCTGCAGAAGGCACAGCCTTTGACATGATCTGGCAGGGAAAGAAATACCCTGTTCACCTGCACACACCCGGCAGATTCAGTGTATATAATGCTTTGGGAGCTGCTGGTGCCTGCCTGCTGCTGGGGGTCGCTGTGGAGGATGTTGTGGCTGGGCTGACGGAAAACCCTGGTGTTTCCGGCAGATTCCAGACAGTGCGCAGCAAAAAAGGCTGTCAGGCGGTGGTGGACTATGCCCATACCCCCGATGGCTTGGAAAATGTACTGAATACAGCCAATGAATTTGTAAAAGGAAAACTTATTGCAGTATTTGGCTGCGGCGGGGACAGAGACAGAACAAAACGTCCCATCATGGGCGAGATCGGCGGTAGATTGTCAGGCTACTGCATTATCACTTCTGATAACCCCAGAACAGAAGACCCTGCTGCCATCCTGGAGGATGTGGAAGCAGGTGTCAAGAAAACGGACTGCCCCTACGAAAAGATCGTGGATAGAAGAACGGCGATCCAGAGAGCAGTTGAACTGGCAGGCGAAGGGGATGTGATCCTCATCGCAGGCAAGGGACACGAAACTTATCAGATATTTGCCAATGAAACCATTCATTTTGATGATATGGAAGAGGTACGCAAAGCATTTGGGGAGGACTTGGCATGAAAAAAATTACGATTCGAGAAATCATCAAAGCAACAGGTGCTCAGATGATCGCTTTGGGCGACATGGAAGAAGCCCTGAACAGAGAGATCTGGCATGTGACACAGGATTCCAGAGAAACAAAGGAAGGGACACTCTTCGTTGCCCGCATTGGTGAAGTGAGAGACGGACACGATTTTCTGCCCCAGTGCTTCGAAAACGGCGTGACAGCATGCTTGTCCCAGAAGGTCGTTGCACCCAAGAATGATGCCATCGTTTTGCTGGTGCCAGATACAGGCAAGGCTTTGCTGGACTTGGCTGCGTATTATAGAGACCTGTTCGATATCCCTTATATCGCTATCACAGGCAGCGTAGGTAAAACCACTACAAAAGATATGATTGCTTCTGTGGTTTCACAGAAATATGATACCCTTTGGACACAGGGTAACTATAACAATGAGGTTGGTGTACCCCTGACCATCTTCCGCATCGAAGATCACCACCAGGCGGCTGTCATTGAAATGGGCATGAACCATTTCGGCGAACTGGACAGAATCGCGGTAGCAGTGCGTCCTCATATTGGCGTCATTTCCAATGTGGGTGTGGCACACATCGGCTTGTTAGGCAGCAGAGAAGGCATTCTGAAAGCAAAATGCGAAATGCTGGCGCATCTGGATAAGGATGGTATTGCTATCCTCAATGGTGATAACGATATGCTGCAGACATTGGAGGGAAAACTGCCCCAGAAAACAATTTGGTTTGGTGTGGAAAACCAAAGGGATTTTTACGCCGATGAAATTGAAGTGGTTGGTTTGGAACAGACAAAATGCACACTGCATACGCCTATTGGCTCTGTTTCCGTTGTCATTCCTGTTCCCGGGAAACATATGGTACTGAATGCTCTGTCTGCGGCGGCAGTAGGCGTGGAACTGGGCTTGACACTGGAAGAAATCAAGGCAGGCATCGATAATTTTGTTCCTACAAAGAAAAGAATGACACTGATGAAGGATGTCAATGGCATCACCATCCTGAATGATTCTTATAATGCAAACCCCGTCTCCATGAAATCCGCTCTGGATGTGCTGGCCAATGCGGCAGGTAGAAAAGTAGCGATCCTTGGCACAATGGGGGAACTGGAAGACTATGCCCCCTCCATGCATAAAGAGGTTGGTGCTTATGCGGCGGAAAAAGGTACAGATGTGCTGATCTGCATCGGCAAATGGAACGACTGCATGGAAGCAGGCGCAAAAGAAGGCGGTATGACAGAAGTATATCGTTTTGATACACAGGAAGAATTCTGGGAAAAAGGTCTGTCCCTGATTGAAAAGGGCGACAATGTGCTGGTGAAGGCATCTTTGGCAACAGGCTTGTCCAGAACGGTAGATAAATTGCAAGGAGTGAACTAAAGTGGGTTCTTTGGAACAGGCAGTCTATGCCATTATCATATCTTTTGTGATCGGTGTGATCTTATGTCCCATCGTGATCCCTATGTTGAGAAAATTGAAATTCGGTCAGAATGTCCGTGATGACGGCCCTGAAACCCATCTGGCAAAGCAGGGCACCCCTACTATGGGCGGCGTGTCCTTTCTGGTGGCCTTTGTGGTCACAAGCCTCTTTTTCCTGAAAGGGAACAAGGATGGCGCAGCTATTATGCTGATGACACTGTCCTATGGTCTGATCGGCTTTTTGGATGACTATATCAAAGTGGTGAAAAAACGTTCTCTGGGGCTGCGTGCCTATCAGAAACTGCTGCTGCAGCTGATCGTAACAGGTCTGTTCTGTGCATATGTTCTGAAAAGCGGTATTGGCACAGCCATCTATGTACCTTTTACGGACGGCATGATGTTGGATCTGGGTATTTTGTTTATTCCTTTCCTGTTTGTGGCGGTTTTGGGTACGGTCAATGGCGTCAACCTGACAGATGGTCTGGATGGCCTGTCCAGCGGGGTAACTTTGCTGGTAGCAGCCTTCTTTATGATCGTGGCTTGGGCAGCAGGTAGCACAGTAGCACCTGTCTGCGGTGCGATCATGGGCGGTCTGATGGCGTTTTTGATTTTCAATTCCTACCCTGCAAAGGTATTTATGGGGGATACGGGCTCTTTGGCATTGGGCGGCTTTGTAGCTTCCACGGCCTTTGTGCTGAAAATGCCTATCTTCATCGTTATCGTAGGCTTCATTTATCTGTGGGAATCTATCACAGTTATGTTGCAGGTGGGGTGGTTTAAAATCACAAAGAGAAAATACGGAGAAGGCAGACGTCTCTTCAAGATGGCTCCCTTCCATCATCATTTGGAAAAATGCGGCTGGAGAGAAACAAAGGTCGTAACGCTGTTTTATGTGACAACAGCGCTGCTTTGCCTGATCGGTTTCTTGGGCTGTAAAAATATGTTCCTGTAATAGAAATCGGAAAGAAGGAATCAAACGTGGAATACAATGGTAAAAAAGCACTGGTCTGCGGTATGGCAAAAAGCGGTATCTCTGCGGCAAAACTGCTGAAAAGACTGGGTGCGGAAGTGACACTGCAGGATATGAAGAAAAGAGAAGATATCTCTGCGGATGTGCTTTCTTTGGAAAACGAAGGAATCGTGCTTTATACAGGTGCGAACCCTGACGATATCGCCTGCGAACAGGACATCATCGTTCTCAGCCCCGGCATTCCCTGCGATCTGCCTTTTATCGCAGCGGCAGAAAAGGCTGGCGTGAATGTCATCAGCGAAGTGGAACTGGCCTATGGCCTGACACCCTGCCCTATTACAGCCATCACAGGCACAAATGGCAAAACGACCACAACGACCTTGACCGGGGAGATCATGAAGGCGATCTACCATGAAACAGCGGTAGTTGGGAATATTGGTATCCCCTACAGTGATGAAGTGCAGAGACTGACAGAAAAAGATTGGGTCGTTGCGGAGATCAGCAGCTTCCAGATGGAAAAGGCAAAGGAATTTCATCCCCATATCAGTGCGGTGCTGAATATTACCCCCGACCATCTGAACAGACATAAAACCATGGAAGTTTATATTGCCATGAAGGAAAGCGTTTTTGCAAAACAGACAGCGGAAGATTTCTGTATCCTGAACCATGGCGATGAAGCCTGCCGCAAAATGGCAGACAAAACAGCAGCAAAGGTATTTTTCTTCAGCTCTTCTGAAAAGCTGGATGAGGGCATCTATCTGGACGGGGAAAACATCGAAGTGCGCTGGGGAGGCATTAATGAAACGCTCATCAATGTGAACGACCTTCAGATTTTGGGTGTACACAACCATGAAAATGTTATGGCAGCAGCGGCGGCAGGCATTTGTGCCAATGTGCCTCTGGATACTATCAGAAGCGTGCTGAAGTCCTTTGCAGGAGTGGAACACAGAATCGAATACGTCGCCACAGTGGATGGCGTAGATTATTATAACGATTCCAAGGGTACCAATGTAGACGCATCCATCCGTGCGGTGCTGGCCATGAAAAAGCCTATCGTGCTGATCGGCGGCGGCTATGACAAGGGCAGCTCCTTCGATGAATGGACACAGCTCTTCCTCGGTAGAGTCAAACATCTGGTTTTGATCGGTGTAACGGCACCGAAGGTGCGTGCATCCGCTGAAAAATTTGGTTTTACAGCAATTTCCGATTGCGAAACTTTCCAAGAAGCTGTAGACCTGTGCAGAGCAAAAGCGGAAGTGGGGGACTGTGTGCTGCTTTCTCCTGCCTGTGCAAGCTGGGGTATGTTCGATAATTATGAACAGCGAGGCGATATGTTCAAAGAACAGGTAAGAGGTTATTTGAAATAAAATTCTTTGACGAGGTGTAGAAATGGGTAAAAATCCTGGCAGACCGAAAAAGAAAACTGCGAAGCGGAAGTATATCAAGCCTTTGGGATATGATTTTACGGTCATGTTCATCGTGCTGACGCTGGTGCTTTTTGGCGTTGTCATGATTTTCAGCTCCAGCTATTATTATACGATGACTACGGAACGTTTCCATAACGATATGTTCTATTTCCTGAAACGTCAGAGTCTTTGGGCAGCACTGGGCATCTGTGCTATGGTGTTCTGTATGAATATCCCCTATACCTTCTGGAAACGATTTGCGAAACTGGCTTACTGGGTTTCCAATATTTTCCTGGCAATGCTACCCTTCTTCGGTACAGAGCTGGGCGGTCAGAAGCGTTGGCTGGGCGTAGGCTCTTTGTCTTTCCAACCTTCGGAATTTACGAAGATTGCAGTCATTTTGTATCTTTCTGTCTATGTTATGGACCATCGGAAGGACTTGGGAAATCTGAAGGGCTTTGCAAAGGCCTGCGGGGTGCTACTGCTGCCGGTGGCGTTGATTGCTGTCTCAAACTTCTCTTCTGCGTTGCTGGTAGGGCTGATGGGGGCGACGATCCTTTTTGTAGCCAGCCCTCGTGTGTGGTATTTCGGGGCGGCTATCGCCGGTGCAGTACCCCTTTGTGGTATTGCGATTCTGCTGCCGCAGTTTAGGTATCGACTGGGACGTATCCAAACTTGGCTGGATCCTTGGAGTGACCCGACAGATGCGGGTTTCCAGACGATCCAGTCCCTGTATGCGTTGGCGTCCGGCGGCTTATTTGGCCTTGGCTTGGGGCAGAGCCGACAAAAGACATTCATCCCAGAAGCCTACAACGATATCATCTTCGCCATCATTTGCGAGGAATTGGGCATCGTGGGGGCTGCGTTAGTTATCCTGCTGTTTGCGGTGCTGATCTGGAGAGGTATCCGCATTGCCTTGAATGCCAAGGATTCCTTTGGTATGCTGGTGGCGACAGGTATCACGGCAGTCATTGCTTTCCAGTCCATCATCAATATCGGCGTAGTAACGAACACCATCCCCAATACAGGGCAGCCCTTGCCCTTCGTCAGCTACGGTGGTACATCACTGCTGTTCTTGATGGCAATGGTGGGAATATTACTGAATATTTCCCGTTATCCGAAGGATAGAGAAAAATAAAGAAAAGCTTACATAAAGGGGAGAATGCCTCCCGAAAAAAGAGAGAACACATCCTTTCTATTCTGTAAATGGATAGAAAGAGCATATTCTCTCTTTTTTTCTCCGCTTTTCGATGTATACAGAATAATTACTAAAATACCCTTGACAAAATTGGACGAATTGAATAAAATCTTGTGGTATAGAACAAAATATAGCACTGTGAAAGACAGAGAAAAAGAGGAGTACACATCCCGAATTCTCAGAGAGAAGGGCTCACCGGCTGAAAGGCTCTTTGCAGGAAAGATGTGGAAGGTAGCTTTGGAGTTGTTTCGATGAAGAGGAAACCCCTTGTGTAGGCGAAAACGGGAGGTCCCGTTACAGACCGTAAAGTGTCCGTTCCGATTGGAACGGGAATAAAGGTGGTACCGCGAGCTTTCGTCCTTTTTTGGGCGAAGGCTCTTTTCTTTTTTCACGGTGAAATAAAAACATAGGAGGAAAATCACAATGAGAGAGCTGGCGAAAAATTTTGACCCCTCTGTTGTAGAAGAAAGACTCTACAACAAATGGATGGAAAAGAAATATTTCCATACAGAAGTAGATAAAACAAAAGAACCTTTTTGTATCGTAATGCCCCCCCCGAACATCACAGGGCAGCTGCACATGGGCCATGCCTTGGATAATACCATGCAGGATATCCTGATTAGATGGAAGAGAATGGCTGGCTACAATGCCCTGTGGGTACCCGGTATCGACCATGCAAGTATTTCTACAGAGTTGAAAGTCGTTCAGAAAATGGCTTCTGAAGGCCTGACAAAGGAAGACGTTGGCCGTGAAGGCTTCCTGGAACGGGCTTGGGCATGGAAAGAAGAATACGGCGGCATTATCCTGAATCAGCTGTGCAAACTAGGCTGCTCCTGTGACTGGGACCGCGTACGTTTCACCATGGACGAAGGCTGCTCTGAAGCTGTTCTGGAAACTTTCTGCAGACTGTATGAAAAAGGCTATATTTACCGTGGCGAAAAGATCATCAACTGGTGTCCCGAATGTCAGACGACAATTTCTGACGCAGAGGTAGAACACGTTGATACAGCCGGTCATTTCTATCATATCAACTATCCTATCGTTGGTTCTGATGAAAAGCTGAGACTGGCAACGACAAGACCTGAAACAATGCTGGGCGATACAGCTGTTGCAGTACATCCTGAGGATGAAAGATATCAGCACTTGATCGGCAAAACCTGTATCGTTCCTGTTCTGAATAAGGAAGTTCCCATCATTGCTGACTCCTATGTAGACAGAGAATTTGGTACCGGTGTTGTAAAAATCACACCTGCCCATGACCCTAACGACTTTGAAGTTGGCCTGAGACACGATCTGCCTCGTATCTGTGTGATGAACGATGACGGCACTATGAATGAACTGGCTGGCAGATTCGCTGGTATGGACAGAATGGAAGCCAGAAAAGAAATCGTAAAGCAGTTGGATGAAGAAGGCTATCTGGTAGAGATCGAAGATATCACCCATGCCGTAGGCTGCCACGAAAGATGTCATGTTGCCATCGAACCTATGATCAAACTGCAGTGGTTCGTTAAGATGGAAGAACTGGCAAAACCTGCGATCAAGGTTTATCAGGATCAGGAATTGAAATTTGTTCCCGATCGTTTTGGTAAGATCTATATGCATTGGCTGGAAAATATCCGCGACTGGTGTATTTCCCGTCAGCTGTGGTGGGGTCACAGAATCCCTGCGTACTACTGTGATGACTGCGGTTATATCACAGTAGCAAAAGAAAACCCCGGAAAATGTGAAAAATGTGGTTCTGCAAATATCAGACAGGACGAAGATACACTGGATACTTGGTTCAGTTCTGCCCTGTGGCCTTTCTCTACACTGGGCTGGCCCCATGAAACAGAAGAGCTGAAGCATTTCTATCCCACAAGCGTACTGGTAACAGGCTATGACATCATCTTCTTCTGGGTAATCAGAATGGTATTCTCCGGCATGGAACAGATCGGCGAAAGACCTTTCAATGATGTATTGATCCATGGCCTGATTCGTGACGATCAGGGGCGTAAGTTCTCCAAATCTCTGGGCAACGGTATCGATCCTCTGGAAGTAATTAAAAACTATGGTGCTGACCCCCTGCGTCTGATGCTGATCACAGGCAACGCACCCGGTAACGATATGCGTTTCTACTGGGAAAGACTGGATAACTGCAGAAACTTCTGCAACAAGCTATGGAACGCTTCCCGTTTCGTTATGATGAACATGGAAGAAGAAACAAGCACAAAACTGCTGATGCTGACTTCCGCAGATAAATGGATTTTGTCCAAGGTAAACACTCTGGCAAAAGAAGTACAGGATAATCTGGACCATTATGAACTGGGTCTGGCAGCACAGAAGGTATATGACTTCATTTGGGATGAATACTGCGACTGGTACATCGAAATGGTGAAACCTCGTCTGTATAACAAAGAAGACAACACAAGAGAAGCCGCTCTGTGGACACTGAAGCAGGTTCTGATCAATGCGCTGAAGCTGATGCATCCCTTCATGCCTTTCATTACAGAAGAACTGTTTATGCATATTCAGGATACAGAAGAAAGCATCATGATTTCTCAGTGGCCTGTATATAAAGAAGAATGGAACTACAAAGAAAACGAAGCGGAAATCGATGCCATCAAGGAAGCAGTAAGAAATATCCGCAACATCCGTGCGGAAATGAACGTTGCACCTTCCAAGAAAGTACACGTTTATGTTGTTTCCGAAAATGAAGAAGTACGTTA
This sequence comes from uncultured Clostridia bacterium, assembly GCA_937901125.1. Classification (GTDB taxonomy): domain Bacteria; phylum Bacillota; class Clostridia; order Lachnospirales; family Anaerotignaceae; genus Anaerotignum_A. The sequence continues at coordinate 30,592 of CALCGT010000037.1, forward strand.
TATCTTTGAACATTCCAAAGTATTCTTCAAGACACTGGGCTATGCAAGCGAAGTGACGGTACAGGCAGATAAAGCAGGTATCGGTGAAGATGCGGTATCTGTTGTGATTAAAGATGCTACTATCTATATGCCTCTGGCAGAATTGGTCGATTTCGCAAAAGAAATCGAACGTCTGGAAAAAGAACAGGCAAAACTGCATAAGGAAGTAGAACGTGTAGAAAAGAAACTGGCAAATCAGGGCTTCGTTGCAAAGGCTCCTGCCCATGTTATCGAAGAAGAAAAAGCAAAAGAAGAAAAATATAAAGCAATGCTGGCACAAGTAGAAGAAAGACTGGCACAGCTGAAGAAATAAGAAATGCAAAACCCTTCCGAGAGATTGGAGGGGTTTTCTGCTACAAAAACATTGACAAGATGGGAAAAAACTATTTTGTGTATTTGCACGGAGTAAAAAGGAGGAAGAAAAATGAGATACGATAGCAGAGACTTGGAAGAAAGAAGTGTATTGGCTACGGCAGCGAAGATGTGTGCGGCTGCGAGAACGGCACCAAAAGCCAGAGGCATCGACCGTATTGAAACGCTGGTTTTGACAGGAGAAGAAAAAAACAAGCTAGCGGATAAGATGGAAGAAATTTTCGAAGCAACAGGAGAAGCTAATGCCTTTTTCAAAAGAGATGCAGGAAATGTAAGGGATTCCGAAGCGGTGGTGCTGATTGGGACGAAAAAAGCATATTTGGGACTGACCTACTGTGGCTTTTGTGGTTTGGAAAACTGCGGCAACTGCAATCAGAAGGGCGGCAGCTGCGCCTTTGATTATGTGAATTTGGGGATCGCGTTATCCTCTGCCGCTGTGGCATCCCAGATGGATTTTGTGGATAACCGCATCATGTTTTCCATCGGCAGGGCTTGGATGGATATGGAAGGGGACGATATTGTTTGGTTCGGTATCCCTTTGAGCGTAGCAGGTAAGAGTAAGTTTTTTGACAGATAATTTGGAAGAGATAAAGGAGGAAAAGAAATGAAAAAAGGTAGCGAGGTATTTGTATTTGGCAAAGATGTGCCAGTGACACCCGCAGGGGAAGGTGTGGAAAGAAAAGTGCTGGGCTACAGCGAAAGTGTGATGATTTGTGAGATTAAGATGAGAAAAGGAGCAGCAATCCCTAGTCATGCCCATTCTCATGAGCAGTGTTCTACTATTATTTCCGGCAAGTATACCTATACCGTTGGGGCGGAAACGAAAGAAGTGCAGGCTGGGGACAGCGTCATGGTAGGGCCCGATGTGTTCCATGGCATTATTGCTCTGGAAGATGCACTGGTGATTGATGCTTTCGCACCTATGAGAGAGGACTTTATGTGATAAAATAAAATTTTTACAAAGTTTCGGCGGGAAAATCCCCGCCGTTTTTTTATGGAAAAGTAGAATGTTCGTAAAAAGAAAATCAAGAAAAAGTAAGGATATGTAAAACCTTTTTGGAGGAATGTTAGCTTTCCGTTAATTCTATTGCTGCGGGATTTTTCCTATGGTATACCTGTAGTAGCGGTGAAAAACCGCAGGGTAAATTAGGATATTACTTTGAGGAGGGTATTGATATGAATTGGAAAAAAGGATTGGCAGCAGCATTGGCAGTTGTGACTGTGGCAGGCACCATGTCGGTTTACAATGATATTATGGGGGGCCCAGTGATCGCAGAGGCAAAGACAACAGCATCTGATACAGCGGTAAAATACAAAACACCGAAATATGTATTTCTGTTCATCGGCGATGGCATGAGCTATCCTCAGTTTCAGGCAGCTTCCGACTATTTGGGCGCAGTGAAAAATGAGGGGAAAGAATTGGTGAAAGGCGGAGAAAAGCTTTCTTTTATGAATTTCCCTGTAGTAGGTTCCGCTGCAACATACGATTCCACATCCTTCTGTCCGGACTCCGCTTCCACAGCAACTTCCATTGCCAGCGGCAACAAGACCCATAGCGGTGTCATTAACATGGATGAAACAAAAACAAAATCTTTTGAAACTATCGCAGAAAAACTGAAAGAGCAGAAGGGCTATAAGGTTGGTATCGTAACATCTGTAAACTTGAACCATGCCACACCTGCAGCGTTCTATGCCCATCAGGCAAGCAGAAAGAACTACTATGAGATCGGCGAGGAAATGGTAGAAAGCGGCTTCGATTACTTTGCAGGCGGCGCACTGCTGAAGCCGGAAGGTAATGATGGAGATAAGGAAAATATCTATGACGTAGCAGAAGAAGCAGGCTATGATGTCATCCAGACACAGGCAGAGGCAGAAAAACTGACTGCGAAAGACGGCAAAGCCATTGTAATTGCGGAAAAGCTGGCCGATGAAGATTCCATTTCCTATGAGAATGACAGAGAAAGAAACGAATGGGCACTGAAGGATTATGTAAAAAAAGGCATTGAAGTGCTGGATAACGACAAGGGCTTCTTTATGATGGTAGAAGGCGGTAAAATTGACTGGGCTTGTCATGCCAACGATGCAGGCTCTACCATTGCGGATACCGTTGCCCTGAGCGATGCTGTCGATGTAGCATTGAAATTCTATGCAGAGCATCCCGAAGAAACACTGATTTTGGTAACGGGGGACCATGAAACGGGCGGTCTGACCATCGGTTATGCAGGCACAGATTATGACACATATCTCACCAATCTGACAAACCAGAAAATTTCCTATGCGAAATTTGATGAGGAATATGTAGCAGGCTATAAAGCAAACAAAACTTCTTTTGCGAATGTGCTGAAAGATATCAAGAAGAACTTTGGTCTGATGGCTGCATCTGATCCTGATGCCGGGAAGAATCCTAAACTGGTTCTGACAGATTATGAAATGAGCAAGCTGAAAGCAGCCTATGAAAAATCCATGAGCGGCGATACAGATGATCTGAGTCAGGAGGAATATGTGCTGTATGGTTCCTATGAGCCACTGACAGTAACGATTACTCATATCCTGAACAATAAATCCGGTATCAACTTTGCATCCTACGCCCATACAGGTCTGCCTGTAGCGGTATTTGCAAAGGGACAGGGGCAGGAATTGTTTGAAGGCTACTATGATAATACAAATATTTTCGACAACATGGCGGAAATTCTGAAAGTAAAATAACTCAGTGACAACGGAGGAAAGAGGATGGAAAAGGATAAACTGCGGTATTATTTGCCGGTCATTGTTTCGGCGGTGTTCCTGATGATCTTGTTCCTGCTGCCTACAGGGTATGAGGGAGCAGTGATCTATCAGGGGATGGACCGCTGTGCGGCAAGGGTGCTGGAAGTGGATGACAGTATGATCATTGACACAGGGCTAGTACGCTCCGGAGAGCAAAGCTGTACATTGGAACTTTTGGGCGGCAAATTTCAGGGAGAGATCGTAAACGGCTGCAATATGCTGAATGGTTCTTTGGAGCAGGATAAGATCTTTGCAGTGGGCGATAAGGCCCAGGTAGTAGTCAGCTACCAAGGGGACGAGATCGGCACAGTAACGATGATCGACCATTACCGCATTAACGCAGAACTCCTTCTGGCAGGCATATTTGCGGTGTTCCTGCTGTTCTTCGCAGGGCAGACAGGGCTCAGAGCCATCCTTTCCTTCGGTGTGACCGTTTTGTGTATCTGGAAGATATTAGTGCCCTTGTATTTGAAAGGTGTGAACCCGGTTGGGGTCGGTATGATCGTGACGCTGCTGCTGACAGGCATCATCATCTCACTGGTGTATGGATTTGACAGGCGGACAGCCTCGGCAGTGCTGGGGGCGGTAGCGGGATTGCTGGTGACAGCGGTTTTAGGTATCCTCTTCACGAAGGCATTCAAAATACACGGTGCGGTGATGTCTTATTCAGAAAGCTTGCTGTACAGCGGGTATCAGGACCTGAACTTGACTGAGATTTTCATGGCAAGCATTTTTATCGGCTCTTCCGGAGCGGTGATGGACTTGGCAGTAGATATCACTTCTGCCGTACGGGAGGTCGTTGATAAAAAGCCGGATGTTTCCCGATGGGAAGCGGTAAAAAGCGGCATCAATGTAGGTCGGGCGGCAATGGGGACCATGACCACTACACTGCTTTTGGCTTATTCTGGCGGTTATATTGCCCTGCTGATGGTTTTTATGGCACAGGGTACTCCCCTTTACAATATCTTTAATTATAAATATGTTGCAGCGGAAATCCTCCATACTTTGGTAGGCAGCTTTGGACTGGTCACAACAGCACCATTGACCGCATTGATGGCAGGGATGCTTCTGGCAGGAGAAAAGCGGCCTTTGCCCGCAGGAGAGACGCAGGAAACATTCAAAGAGAATACCGCAGGACTTAGCTGCAACTACGCTCTGCGATACCATAAATAAACTTTTTTCATCATTGTATCTACGTTGAGGAAAGCTTCGGCGGGGATACAATGGCTCTTCCCATACTTATATTTTCGAAAACAGCGGCTATGGAAAATCATGGTCGCTATTTTTGTTTGCAGAAAAAAGAACCCCAGACGAAATGTCGGGGGGATTTTTTGAATTTATCCATATCAAGGAATAATTTCCAGCCAGTAATTGTTCACATGATACCATCATCGGAAAACCTTGAAATCTTGGGAAAAATTTTAAGTTCAAAATCATCACTGGCTCGTCTGGCCGTTCCACGGGTATATTTTTTATATTCGACTTTTTCGAGGACTTCTTTCAAAAGATTATTTTTATCCTGTACTGTTGGGAGTAAATGATAAACGTCAATAATATTCTGGACAGCAGGAACAATAGATTCCATTTCTATTTCCTGCTTGTTTAAATCATTCAGCTGATGCTTCAGATCCTGTAGGGCGGCCTTGGCATCATCCAGCTTGGGGGAGAGTATATTAGTTCGTGAAATGAATACTTCGGGAGTATAAATTCCTTGCTCTAAAAAATCGTGGGCTTTAGAGATTTGATTTTCAAGACCGGATATGATTTCCTGTTGGGATGCAATTCCGGCTTCCAGCAGAGATTTCTTAGAATCTGATTTTGGATGCTCATCCTCCCATTGGAGCAGATATCCGTCAAGCCAATCCTGCAAGGCATAAATCAGACGTTCTTCTACAATAGAAACCTTTGAAGAAATATTAGGACATCCGTATGTCATGCATTTATACACAGGGTATCCGGCAGTATTTGTATTACGTTTCATTGCTTTTCCGCAATATCCGCAGCGGAGGATTCCGGCAAGAGGGTTTTGCAGGGTATACCCTGTTTTTGTAGCGGGCAGTTCACGTAGCTTCATTTTTTCGGCGATACGGAAAAATACATCATCATCGATAATGGGTGGGTGCAATCCATCACCGACAAAGCAGTTATTATCATGGTAACGTATATAGGTAAGGTTATTATTTTGTACCTGCTTTTTAGATTTCAGGTAGCCCCAACGAATTTTTCCAATATAGGCAGGGTTGGACAGAATTTTTTTGATATATCCAGCCTGCCAAGAGGTATTTTTGGGAGAAGGGATTTTAGATCTATTCAGATATGTTGCAATAGTATTCAGGCCGGCAGGCTGCGTGATGCCATTTTCGGATAATCCGTTCAAATACATGTCAAAAATCAGTCTAACAATTTTCGCTTCTTCCGGAACGATTTCCAAGGTATAGCCTTTTTCAGATGGCAGTTTGACCTTGCGGTAGCCATAAGGGGCATATGAGCCACAGAATTTTCCTTCTTTCGTGGATGCGAGGCGACCTTGCTCCAAGCGCCGGCGGATTGCCTTATATTCTCGGCGGCTCATGAACAGACCAAATTCGAAATATTCTTCATCAAATTCATTGCTGGGATCATAGGTTTTCATTGGCGTGATAATTAGAGTGCCGCTATATTTGAACGCCTGAGAAACGATGCCCTGATCAATGGTATCACCACGGGCAAGGCGTTCTACTTCCATTACCAGAACGCCATCCCACAGACCAGATTCTACATCAGCCAGCAGGGCTTGTGCTTCAGGTCTAGCGGCGAGAGTTTCGCCGGAAACGATTTCGCGGTAGACTTTTGATATCACAAGCTTTTGCCGTCTAGCCAGCTCCATCAATGCTTTTTCGTGTCTGGCAAGGGTCTCTCCCTCTCCATGGCGTTCAGCATCCATGTCAGAACGGCTTTTGCGGAGATACATACAGTATTTTTTCATGAAAAAAGACCTCCTTTTGCCTATAAAAATGTATAGCAAAATAGACGGTCTTATGATACAATGAACTTGCTTAGGGTGCGTTGCATCATGCGACCATCTTCTTATCCTCATCCTGTTGGCGCAGGGTGGGGATTTTTATTTTAGAAATTAAAAATTTTGTCAGAAAGCTTCATTCCATCTTCTACTTTTTCGTAAGATACTTTCCCATCACTGCCATGATAAGGGACATTCCAGAATATTGCGATTTCAGATACAGATTCAAATTGCTGATTTGTTCTAGCTGCTAAATCGCTACTATACATTTCAAGCATTTCCTTAGTTGTATCAGCAGAGTTTTTAACATTCCATGTTAGATTTACCAGAACAACAAAATCTCCATCCACATCAGTTCCAAGGTTATCGTTCAATGTAATATCCTCTATGTCTGTGTCGTAGTAATTCTCAGAAACTGTATCTTGTATGAACTGTTTAATGCTTTCCTCTTCTGTGAGAACTGTTTGTTCTTCGGAAGTTGGTTCAGACGAAGATTCAGTGGATGTGCTACCGCAGGCAGTAAAAGAAAAGAGTAGTATGGAACATAAAACGATTGATAAATGCTTCTTCATGTTTTCCCCTCCCATAAAGTTGAAATTATAGTAATATTGTGATATTGTAAATTTTGGAGGGTTGTTCGACGATAATCTTCTGATTTTCCCCTTGCAGTATGGCGGTACTGCAGGGGAATTTTTTATATAGCCCATGGGCTACGATAATATGATTCAGTCTTTTTGGGTTCCGTGGCGGAATTTATTTCAGACAATCTGGAACCATGAACACGGATAGCACCGCCGTTATCGAACTTCACGGTATACAATCCACCGCCAATGCGAATCAAGGTGACTTGCTGAAAGCCATTAGTGACAGATAGGTTATATTTTTTCCCAATTTCAAGTTTCACAAGAATCATCTCCTTGCTGAATCACATAAAATCCCTTGTCATTGAAAATCAGTGTTTTGTCTCCACGAACGTAGCTGATGCCGTAACGCTGGCGGAATATTTCGATAGCTTCACTCAGAAATTCCTCTGTGACTTCCAGAAATTCCGCAACAGAATATAGTGTGCAACAGGAATTTTCGGAAGCCAAGAATAAATCATCAATAGTTAGCATTTTATCGACAGCCCATTTTCTGGCCATTTTTTCTTTTTTTCTATTATCAGAGCTACTCTGGTTGAGGATATTACCGACCGTTGTGCAGTAGTGGCCGATTTCCTCAGCCAGAACGCAGGCTTTTTCACTGGAAGGCATGTCCTTTTTTATGCCAATCCTTTTTCCGCTGCAAAGACCTTTTGCGTCAGATTCAAAATCCAATTCAAAGACCTTGAGACCCATCATATTTGCATCGTTTAGAAGTTTTTCATAACTACACATATAACAGACCTCCCTTTTGAATCAAAGCTTATTCAGCCTGTCAAGGTCATTTTGCATCAGCTGTTGCTGTTCATCGTCAAGGTTATTATTATGAGCTGCAACAGGCATCAGGTGAATAGGAGCTACAGAGCTGCAGCGGGAGTGTTCCTCATCCAAAACCATATCGACAATTTTTTTGCCGTGAGTGTCTAGCTTACGGTATTTTTTTATCATTTTGATTTCAGGAATAGAAAAATCATCGGTGTTTAGTTCTTGAATTTCATCTTGCCATAAGAAATTGGCATCAACACGAAGAACCTCCATAATTTTGCCTATTGTATTTACATTAGGTTCGCTATTCCCTTTTTCGTATCCAGTTACTGTAGTTCCAGCAATACCTAATTTTTCAGCTAATTGTTTCTGTGTTAGTCCGTTTGCGATACGGGCTTCTTTAAGTCTATCGTTAAATGCCATGAGAAGTCACCTCTCTTATTGGTTTATAAGCCCATTATAACAGTAAATATCAAAAAATCAATATAAAAAACTCGGAAAACTCGAAATTTTATAATAATATATATTGACAAACTCAAGAAACTTGAGTATATTATAGTAAAACATTGAGAAACTTGAGTTTTTGGAGGTGAGAAGTTTGAGTATCAAAAGCAATAATCAGCCTGTTGCGGATAATGTAGTAAAAATCATTTCTGAATTAGGTTTAAAGCAGCGGGCAGTAGCAAAAAAAGCCGGATTTGAAGCACAGGTATTTAACGACATGCTGAATGGAAGAAGACTAATTAAATTATGTGATGTTGTGGTAATCGCTGAAGCGTTGGGAGTAACGCCAAATGACCTTTACGGCATTGCAGAAGCTAAGGACGCAAGCTAAAGGAGGTGCACCCAATGGAGAAAAAGATGCAAGAAAAATGTGATAGTGCAGTTGAAAAAATCAAAGAAGCCGCAGAAGAACTCTACGGTTATCTTCATCAGGGTTCAGATACTTATGGAGAACTCGAAGAAAAAATTATTAGTGTCAATAGATACCTAACATGGCCATATAGCCAAGAAGGAGATTATCTTCGGACGAAGATGAAATCGATTTTGGAAAACGAAGAAAAAGGCTTACCGTTAAAAAAGTAAGCCTTCGGATAAATCCTAGATAGATTCAATAGAGACGATAGATTTAGCGCAGAAGATGGTATTAGGTTTTTCTCTGACTGCGAAGAAATCGCAGAAGCACAGAACATCCAAAATGGAAGGAATCAGACCATCATGGATATGGGGATAAAGAGGCTTGTATTCACCAAGAGAAGCGAAAGAACCTTTTTCATCCTTCATGTGAATAATTGGAGCTACTTCGCTGGAATCGCTGAGAAAAAGAGTGTACCCATTTGCAAAAGTGATTTTAGCTCTATTCATCGAATTCCTCCTTTCTTCGAAAACTCGGCTGCTGCAACAGCCTGTGATTTCAGAATAGGAGAGATAAAGAAAAATGTCAAGCAGAAACAGAAAAGGACGTAAGTTAAAGAAAGGAGGTGCCTCCAATGAGCGAGCAGGAATGTGCAGCAGCGCTGATTTTTATAGTAACAATAGTACAGGTTTTAATAATGGCGATATCTTTTGTATGCCAACAGGGAAGTCAGAGGGCTGAACTTTTGCCAAAATATATTCCTCCGTGTCCACCGAAAAAGAAAAAAGAGAACGAATAATCGTTCTCAGTTTTTCTTAGATGTTTTTGCTGGAGGAGTGGGTGGACGATAACCGGGAGTAGGGGCATTATCATTTCGAAAGTTAGTAGATGGAGCTTTGTTAGTCTGCTGGCTAGAGCTATTGGATTTGTTTTCAGGCATATTATTCACCTCCTTCAAAATTGTAGTGATAATCGAAATGCTCTTTTAACGATTTATCGGCTTTATTCTTACAACACTTTCTGTGAGGGAATGGATATGAACCGATATATTCTTGTTCCAATGAAATGAATTCATTGCGAAATTTATAAATTAACTCTGCTATTTCTTCATCACTAAGGGTATCGATATATTCCCATTTTCTCCTTATTTCATTAAGAAGCTTTTGGAGGGGCGGGAGAAAGTAATCAACTCGAGTCATTCTTTCTTGAAAAGGAAGAAGATGTTGAAGAGATTGGTATGCTTGAGAAATTGTGATAAGGACTGTCCAGATTATGGGTGTTGCTTTTTTAAGCAAAATTGCTACAACACTACTTCCGGTTGTGAATGTAGAGATTATGCGAAGCCAAAAATCTATTTTTTGAGATAAATCTCTATATTGCCAGTAATAGAAATATGTAAATTGTGTTTCAGAGTACATAGCCCAAAAGCGATCACGCATATTTTCAACCTCCCTTGGTTTTGAATATATCACAAAATGCAGAAAAAAGAAAGTCGAAAAAGGACGCAAGTTAAAGGAGGGAAGTAAATGAAAATGACCATTGGAAATACAAAAATTGAATTCCGTACTGATTTTTGCAGTGCAGATAATCAGGCGGAAATTGACGAAGCTAGGCTGAAAAGAATTGCACAGCAGGCTCAAACGGCGTTGGAGGCTGCAGAACGGAGCGAAAAAGCGGTCAGCTGATATAAGTATACATAACATTTAGAGAAAATTTATGCTTATGAAAGAAGAGAAAACATGAGAAACGCATTAAACCGGACAGGCTATCCAAGAATCAGCCTGCCGAAAATCGAAAAGCTGCAGAAAGGTGTTCTGCTGAGATCTGATCCGCTCTACTGGCTGACATACCGAAGGGAGTCAGACGGCGAGGCTTTCATCGAAGAAGTGACAAAGGATGAAATACTGAAGATTCTGGAAGCGGGAGAAATTCAACTGATACATCTGGAAGCGGCTGTTGATGGAAACGGAAAATGGAAAAAACGGGAGGTGAGATTATGAAACAGAAAAAACGCAGACGACTGCGGAAACCAATCCGTATCGCTCTGAAAATTATTACATATGTGGTCATTGCAGCGGCGGTGGATTTAGCAACGATCAGCACGTTCTTGTACTGGTTCGGAAACGGATACCTGCTGTCCGGCGTTGGGACAAGCCTGCTGATAAATGTGATTTTGGAATACCTGTTTTTCCGCAATGAGATGTATGAGGGGAGTACGGGTAGATGAAAGAACCGGGATGGAGCATCTATCCTAATCTGGAAACATGGATCTATATTAACTGCAAATCGGTTTTAGACTTTGCAACGAAGATAGGCGTAAGTCATGCAACGTTAAGCAGATTCATGAGAGGAGAAGGAGGATGCACAAAATATGTCATTGACCTGATTTTGAAGGAAACGGGAATGACATACGAAAAATGTTTCAAAGAGATAGAAAAATAAAGATCCCCTTTGACGGTGGCACATCTCGGGGGATTGGATAAATTAGTCACTTACATAGTAGCAGAAATCACGGATTTTTGCAATATGAAATCATGGCTTCTCGAAGCAGCATCCCCTGGATAATGAAATAAAAGTGTGGCGTAGAAGATTAGCATTCTTCTATGCAAAGAAAATCAGCTGGAACTTGGAGCGCGCGAACGATTTTTGGCAGATTCATGTAGCGCGGTTTATAAGTTCCATTTAACCATCGTTTAACAGTAACTACAGAAACACCTACCATTTCAGCAAGTGCAATGGAATCAATACCTTGATTTTCCATAGCTGATTTCAGTTGTCCTGCAAATGTAAAAAAGAAAAAGAAGAAAGCAATCACCTCCTTTGACCGGGGATGCTGCTTCGAGGAGCCATACAGTTTCATTCTATCACAAAACGAAAGGAGTAGGGAAACAATGAAAAAGCCGGGATGGAGTGTGTACCCGAACTTGGAAAAGTGGATATACGAAAACTGCGAATCCGTTTCGGAATTTGCTTGGCTTGTGGCTGTATCGCCGGCCGCAATGTACAACATTTTAAAAGGGAAAAGTGACCCGAGGTATGAAACTGTGCGTGCGATTGCGAATGTAACGCACATGAAATCAGACATTCTTTTTGAAAGAGTAGAGAAATAAAAGAATCCGCTTTGGTATTGGAGTACCTCGGGGGATTGGGTAAATTAGTCATTTACATGGTTTCAAAACATGGAGGTTTTGACAATGGGAAAAATTGAAGAAGCAATCAAGAAGATAAACACGGAAATTCAAAAGCAGCCGAATAACAGATATCTGGCACTGGTCGGAGAGCATATCATTGACCAGATTACAACAGAAGCAGCAGCGGAAAAGGTGCTGAAAGAAGAAAAGACGCTTGCCAGATCTTTGACCGGAATTGAAAATAGAGCACGCAAGCAAACAACAGGAAATCATGCTGTTATTGAAGATGCGGTCGTATACGGATGGGCCAGAGAGTATTTCGGCCTGACGGAAGCGGCAAATCCGCAGACGCATGCGGAAGCACTGAAAAAGGGTGTTTGCGTCAAGTTGGAAGATTTCTTCTAAGGGGGCGATGGTATGAATCTCAAAAAAATCAAAGCCATGCCATTTGCAGCATTCAAGGAAGAAAGCCGGGTACGCTGGAAAGTCACCGTAAAAGAGCCTGTAGTGGACGGAGAACGCCTTTTGGTGGTGGATTTCCTGGAGAACGAAAGTTGCACTGCATACAAAAGAGATACACCATCCTTCCGTATCGTCTGCGGTAAGAAAAGCGGAGAGGTAAAAGGCATTACCCATGAAGGGAAGGTATCCGATGGGGTATTGCAATTCTTATATGGATACAGCGGAGATTATGTCTTGATCTCAGAGCGGGAGGAAAAGGCTCTGGATCGTTTCATGGGGAAGGATGGGAAGGAAACGGGAAATCACCAGATTGGCAACCTGGCCGGATGGGTGTTCCAGACAAAGAAAGAAATGAAAAAACGGGAACGGCAGAAACGGGGCGAACTGATGGATGAAGACTATCGGCTTTGCCCCGAAGCCTTACCCGATGGATTGATCGACTACATTCGCCGAGAGGTGCTTCCGACAGATAACACACTGATCTATAAAAAAGGAAATGTCAGAGGTACTTGTTTCCAATGTGGCAGGCAGGTCAGAGCCAGCAGCAAACGTTTTCTTCAAGGGATGAGGGTTAACTGTCCAGACTGTGGTGCGGAGGTATTCTGTACCTTAGAGGGAAGTAGTATATTTCAAGCAGATTATGTAGAAAACATTGTAGCTGTGCAGAAGGGTTCAGATGGAAAAACAGTATTTTTCCGGCAATGGCTGCTGCACAGAGATCCAACTGCCCAATGGGAACGGATAGAAGACTTCCTACATGAAACAGTTCGCTATGCCATCCGAGGAAAAAAGACTGCCAAGTGGCAGAAAGAAGGAAAAGATCATTATTTTATGCACTCTGAACGATACAACTTGAAGGAGTGGACACGCTGGGGGGATAACCGCATCTATGACGGATCCCATTTCTTCTATACCGGAGGAGCAGAGGAAGCTCTTCAGGGAACAGTCATGCAGTATGCCGATCTAGAAGGATATCTGGAAGATCATTTTCGCAGAGGAAAAAACACCATTTATTTTCTGGAATACCACGCGAAATATCCAGTCATGGAATTCCTTTGGAAAGCAGGCTATAGGCGGCTTGCCCATGAGCGTATTTGTGGCATGACAAAAGAAAACAGGAACGCTATCCGCTGGCAGAGGGAAAACCTAAAGGACTGCTTTAAGTTTCCACTTCGGCTGCTAAAACTGAAGAATCCGGAAGATTGGTCCATGGATGATATAGAGACACTGAACAACATTTGGGCCGAAAGAGGAAACGGCTTGACAGAGAAGGAAGTCATTGCCATCTTCCAAAGTGGCATTGATGTAAAGATGATCCGGCGGGCATTGCCTCATGCAGGGGCAATAAAGATTCTGAACTACATAGAAAAACAAGCGGTAGAATCATGCCTTGTTAGGGCAGAAGCCATGGTATACCGGGATTACCTGCAGGAATGTGAAAAGCTGCAGCTGGATCTAAGCAATAAAGAGATCCTTTTCCCGAAGGATCTGAGAGCCGCCCATAATCGTACTATGGAACAGATCAAATTTGAACAGAACAAAGCAGATCAGGAAAAATTTAAGAAGGCAGTGGAAGGTTTAGAAAAATTTGCATGGAAGAATGGAAATTTCATTATTCGTCCAGCAAAAGCCCAGGAAGAACTGCAGTACGAGGGAACAGCTTTGCATCATTGTGTTGGCGGTTATATCCAGCGGATGGCCAAAGGTGAAACAGCCATTTTCTTCATTAGAATGGCATCGGATCCGGACAAGCCATTCTACACATTGGAACTAAAAAAGAAAAAGGTTATCCAGTGCCGTACTTCAAACAACAAATCCTATGAATTAGACCAAGGTGTAAAAGCGTTTGTGGACATGTGGATTGAAAAAGTAGTTTCCAAGGGCGGTATCAAGAAAAAATCGAAGGAGGATGCGGCATGAGAAGACCGGAAATAGGTGAAAAGCTGTATTTTGTGTGTGAGCATCTGTATTATATACCGAATCATGCTGGGCCGGTAACGGAGTATTGCGTCTGCGGCGGAAAAGTAAAAACGTTTTTAACAGGAAAATACACAGAGATGCGATTGGTCGGGAAAAACCCGCGAGGGTTTCCTACACCGTACTACTATAGACTGCAAGATTTGGGCAAGAAAGTTTTTGATAACCCGAAAGATGCTGCAATACTGGCACAAAAAATGACAGAAAAACATGAAAGAACATGGGGATGGACAGGAGAACCACCCATGAGAAGGACATGGGAAAAGTATTTAACAGAAACGGAGAGTGAAGGGAATGAATGAAATGACAAGACCCATCGAGGTAATTACGCAAGAAATCAATTTTTATAAATTTCAGGCAGGACAGGCCATTATCGAGATTGGCAAGCGGCTGTGCGAGGCAAAACAGTGCCTGCCCCATGGAGCTTGGGGAGAATGGCTGCAGAACGAAGTGGAGTTTTCCGAACGTACCGCCCAGAATTTTATGAAGATTGCCAGAGAATATCAGAATCCGCAGTTGATTGCGGATATGGGAAACTCTGCTACAAAGGCTCTGCTCCTGCTCTCCCTGCCGGCGGATGAGAGGGAAGAATTTGTGGGAGAAGCTCATGAGATTGACGGGGAAGCCAAGACCGTAGCGGAAATGACCACAAAAGAAATGGAACAGCTGCTGAAGGAATTGGAAGCGGAGCGGGCAGAAAAGGAAAAACTGCAGTCTCAGCTGGATTTATTCCAGGATGAAGCGGAAAAAGCCAAGGAAGCTGCGGTAGATGCGGCGGTGGATGCTGCCTACAAGGATACAGAGGACAAGATGGAAACATTAGTAGCCAAGAAGGAAGCGGCAGAGCAGGCGCAGAAAGTGGCAGAAGAAAAGGTCGCAGCCATGGAGACTGAGATGGATGAACTGCGGATGCAGGCAGACCAAACCACCATTCCGGATGAATCCGAGCTGGAAAGGGTCAGAAAGGAAGCGGAGGAAGCTGCCCGGCAGAAGGCAGAAGCGGCCATGCTGAAGAAGCTGGATAAGGCGAAGAAGGATGCGGAGAAAGCTAGAAAGGAAGCCGCAGAAGCACAGGCGGCCATTGAAGCCCATGAAGCCGCCCAGAAGGAAGCGGAGGAAGCTGCCCTGCAGGCGAAGGAAGAATTGGAGAAGGTAAAGGCTGACACGGAAAAAAAGCTGAAAGCCGCCGGCTCTTCCGGTATCACGGTGTTCAAGGTTCATTTTGAAGCCGTCCAGGGCAATATCAATCAGATGCTGGAATGCATCAGTCAGGTAGAAGAAGCAGAAGAGGCGGAGGAAGCGGAGAAGCTGAGAACAGCATTGAAAGCACTCTGCCAAAGCGTACAGGATAATTTGTGAGGGGCGACAACATGACAGCAAGAAAAAACGAAGGGAAATATGAAGTATGTCAGGAATGCGGTGCGCATCTGGACCATGGGGAACAGTGTGACTGTGAAGCGGAGCCTGCTGAGCCGCAGACCATATATAAGGAAGAAACAGAATAAGAAATAAAAAATCCCGCCTGCTGGAACAGACGGGAACGGGTCTCGGGAGACCGTACATATCTATTAACAGTATAGCAGAGAAACATTGAAAAATCAACGGTTTTCGCTATTTTGAACGGCATTTCCTGAGACCTATTTTTAAGGAGGCGATTGCCTCTTTCGACTGTCCATAAAGCAATTAACTTAATGGACACTCTCCTGTTTATATAGAAGGAATACAGAATGGAGGAGGGGCAAGGATGCCAAAGTACAGAAAGAAAATAAAAGCCGGGGACGTTTACGAGGTAGAAGAATTTTACTGCCCACGGACCATCGGAAAAAAATATGAGAGAGGCAGACGGGAAAATCTGACATCAGAAGAGCAGGCGAAGCGAAACCTGCAGATTGCAAGAAAGAACCTGACCAGAACTATCAATGCCAATTTCTCCGGAAAGGATTATTTCGTTCTGCTGACATATGCAGCGGAAGTGACAGTAGAAGAAGCAAGAAGGCTGTTAGCGAATTTCTTTCTTCGGCTGAAGCGGTACCGGAGAAAGAATGGATTTTCTGATCTGAAATATGTAGCGGTCACAGAGACCCAGGGGAAGAACGAAAGAGTACACCATCATGTCGTGATGAACGCATTTGACGGTCTGAGCATGAAAGAGGGGTTGGAGATCCTTCTGGAAAAATGGAGCCATGGTACCGTTCTAGTCAAGCACCTCTACAAAAACCAAAAGGACAACCGCCTTGCCAGTTACATTTCCAAAGAGAATATCAAAAAAGGTGCCAAGCGATGGAGTACCAGCCGCAATCTCAAAAAACCTGAAATCAAGATCGAACGGGTAAAGGAAACAAAGAAAAAAGTTCCGCTGCGACCTCCAAAGGGATATCAGGTGGTTTTCTCTGCAGAGGACTACTTCGAGGAAATCGGATGGGTGAGATACATGAAAGCCATCCGGGAGGGCGGCATGGACTACGGAGAATATGAACACGATGAAACCAAAAAGGAGGAATGACCTACGAATAAAGTGATTTTGATGGGACGGCTGGTGCGTGATCCTGAAATCAGCTGGACACGGTCGGCAGATTCCAAGAAATATGCAAAATATACTCTGGCCGTAAACAGACGTTTCAAAAAACAGGGACAGCCGGATACTGATTTTATTCCATGTATCGCATGGGGAAGTGCGGCAGAGTTCGCAGAGAAATTTATGAAAAAAGGCGGGATGTTTTCTGTCGTAGGCCATCTGCAAATTAGCAGCTGGGATGATAACGAAGGGAAAAAGCGATGGGATACTACGGTAGTCGTAGAAGAACACTATTTTGCAGAAAGCAAGGCCGCAGCGGAAGGCAGAAGCGGAGCGGGAAAAAAGAGCGGATCTGCACCGGATGGATTCTATCCCATCGATGAGAGTATCGAAGATGATGATCTGCCGTTTTGAGGATTTGGAGGGAAGCGGATATGTTGAACATGAATATTATGGACTTTATGAATAGTGTGAAAGATTTCGATGTCACTCTGGATTATGTCTTTTCTTACAGTGACCGTTCTGAAATAGATGAGGAATACAGCTTCGAGGGGAAAGGATACGAATACGAAGAAGCAATGAAAGGATATGATTTTCAATTTGATTTCTGCTTGGCTGATTTTGCAGAAATCAACATCGATGTGGCAAAAAGAAAATGCAAATTAGTATATGTGACGTTCGGGATTGAGAACTAAAAAAAGGAGAGAAAAGGATGGAACTGTCAAAAGAAAAAATGCTGGAAATTGCAGAAAGAAAAGAAAGATGTATCAAATGTGATACAGAAAAAAATATTTGCATTGCTTGTGACAATTTTGTATGTGCAAATAAAGCATGGGGCGAGGAAATCGCATTTTATGAGCAGGTGAGGGAGCTGATTCAGGCCGATGCAGAAGGGCGGTTGTTGGTTTTGACGCGCAAAGTAGGGGATACAGTCTATGAAATCATCGAAGAAAGTGTGCCTGAGCATTATTTCTACATCAAGTCGTACAAAGTGCAGGACATATCGGCGAAAGCGGTGAAGTATGCAGGGAATTGGGTGGCGTTTGGTTATAAATATTTGTATTTCACCAAAGAGGAAGCCGAAGCGGCACTGGAAAAGATGGGAGGCGGAGAGAAATGAACGTGCATGAATTAAAAACATATCCGCATTATTTCAAACAAAGTATTGATGGAAACAAGCCTTTTGAAATTCGCCTGAATGATAGAAATTTTCAGGTCGGGGATATTGTTATCCTGAAAGAATGGGACAACATCAAGTATTCCGGCAGAGAGTTGAGAGGGGTAATTAAATATATCATTGATGACAGATTCATCGGGATTGCAAAGGGATATGTTGCTTTTTCGTTAGAATTTTATGATGGAGGAAAACAGTAATGAGAGAAAACAAAGAAAACAGATTTGTAGTTATCGGCGTGAAAAAAGAGGATTTGGAGGACAGCATCAGCGGTCTTTCGCAGTTAAAACCTTTTTTGCAGCGGGTTGTAATTCTTGCAAACGGAAATAACAAAAAACAGGGGTTAATTGACAGTGAAGAACTGGGAAAACATTTCGACACAGCAATTACGGTTATGACTATGCTGCTTGGGGGATTCGAGGATGAATGATTTTTATAAAATCGTGAATGTGCAGGAGGTGAATTTGGATGGAACAGTACAATCCAAGAAAAAATAATGAAGGATACACAGATCTGACGGCATACGAAGTAGAAAAGAAGCTGCAGGGGAAGCGGTCGAAAATGGTGGGTGCATTATTTGAGCAGATGATTAGTGCTTCCTGCAGATATTACAGAGAAGCGGGTATTGCTGTAATCGAAAAAACACCGGAGCCGATGAAACCTCTCTCCAAGATGGACAAGCGTGGACAGTTCAAAGCCTGCTTCACGAAAGCAGCACAGCCGGACTATAAAGGAACACTGCAGGGCGGGCGCACGTTGATCTTCGAAGCGAAGCATACGGACAAAGAAACCATTACATATAACCGTTTGACAGAAGCCCAGATGGATGCCATGGAAGCATACCATGAGATGGGGGCGGAATGTTTTATTCTTGTCTCATTCAGCTTTTGCGATTTCTACCGTATCCCGTGGACAGAATGGAATGATATGCCAATGCTCTACGGA
Source organism: uncultured Clostridia bacterium (assembly GCA_937901125.1). Classification (GTDB taxonomy): domain Bacteria; phylum Bacillota; class Clostridia; order Lachnospirales; family Anaerotignaceae; genus Anaerotignum_A. Next base: position 49,233 of record CALCGT010000037.1, read on the forward strand.
AGAAAGTACATGAAGCGGTGCGAACTGGAGAGATACCGAATCAAAGAAAAAGGGAATGTCCTGTATTTCTTGGATGGGCTGGAAGCGGGTGCGGAAAATGGGTAAGCCGGGCAGACCGAAGGGTTCAACAAAAGAAGAAAGGATAGGTGTCCGGTGGTGCGGCCTGTTTAAATGCAGGAAAAGAAAATGGGTGCATATTTGCTGTGCTGACTGTAGGGAGATGGATTGTGAAGCAAGATGTATGAATATGCCGCTGAAATGTGGTCAGGTGCAGAAGGAGGGATGATAAGTTGAAAAAAGATAATATTCGGGATTATGCAACAGAGGCTTTCCGCTTTTATGCTGCCTGCGGGAAGTTGACATCAGAGCAACTGAAGCAGAAGGTATACGATGAGATCTATACGGCATCGAAGAAAGAGTTTTATCGCGGTGGAAGCGGAATGCCAACTGATGCAACAGCTTATGCGGTTATGGCGGCAGAAGGTGCGTTGCACGATATGGAAGCGGAATTTAGAGACATCATTGCAGTGGAAAAAACATTGATGAGGATTCGGGAGCCGGAGCGGAAAGCGGTGGAGATTGTATATTTTACTGATGCAGATAAACCGATTCAGGGGGGAGATATTTCTAACAGGGTGCATAGGGCAGAAATAGAAATTCCAGCAAGTGAACGAAGTATTTACGAATGGCTTGCAAGAGCAAGAAGAATCTTTGCAAAAGAGCGCGGATTGAGGGTAACAAAAAAAGAATACAAAAAAGTCTGCAGTAGTAAAACCAAAAAATGTGATATTATGGTATCATCGAACTCCAAGGGAGAGGAAAGTAGATAGACAAAAACTCCTTTAGGAAAGGCATTGGCTTGACCAATGCTTTTTTCTAGTAAAGAAAAAGACCGCATCAGCGGCCTTCTTCTGTATCATCTGCACATAGTTCATCGAGGGAAACTTCTAGGGCATCAGAGAGCAGTTTAGCAGTGGAAACCTTGCAGTCTCCACGCTTTTCAATATCTTCAATGGTGCGAACAGGAACATTGCTTAATCGACTGAGAGCAGGGACAGAAAGTCCTTTTTCAAGTCTAATGGTTCGTAATTTCATTTTAACCTCCGGATTTTAATAATAGTAACGATGATCCAAACAAAAATCAGGATAAATGCTGCAATGTTCAACGGAGAGAGGTTTCCAAAATCCACTGAAAGCAGATACATGATGGTAAGAGCAATAAAAGAAATTTCGGAAAGATACTTTTTCATATTTCTTCGATGTGGTATAATTCGAAGGAAGGAGAGGGGCTTTCGCCCCAAACCTTACTTTTTCTTTTTGAAGCTATCTACTATCTGGATGATGCTTGCTGTAATGGTGCTTACGGCTGCGATTAAGTAGATAGCTTCTTTTATGTCTTCCCACATCTTGTTCACCTCCTTTCTATGGTTTAATTGTACCACGTTATAACGTGGTAGTCAAGCGAAAACAGAAAATAAATTGCGAAAATTCCTGATAAATTCAACGTTTGTCAGGATTTTTTATTTGGAGAGAAAGGAAGAAAAGTTGAAAGAATTTGCCAAGAAGTTTTATAAATCAAAAGCATGGCAGAAGTGCAGAGCATCATACATCAGCAAAAGAAGAATGATAGACGGTGGTATCTGTGAAATATGCGGGAAGCGGGTAGGGTACATCGTTCACCACAAAATAGCGTTGACACCTGAGAACATCGGAGATCCTGAAATATCATTATCACATGATAACCTGGAGTATGTCTGTAAGCCTTGTCACGATGAGGAAGAAGGACATTTCGTACAGAGGAAGAAGGGTTATTGTTCGTTCGATGCGGACGGACAGCCGATAGACAAAAGGAATTTGGAATGACAGTATCCCCCCTATTTTTATTTTTGGTTTTTCCAAATGGAGACCGAGGACAGGACTACCATTTCAACGGGCGCGCATGCACGAGGGGGGTGTGGTATAAGGCATCTGAGAAAGAAGGTGTAAAATGGAGAAAGGTAAGGTCAAAAATGCAGAGCTTCGGAAATTGAAGCGCATCTTTAAAGAAATTCCGGAAAATAAAAAGAAGGTCGTAGAAAAGCTGATGGACAATGCGGCGTTTATGGCGGAACAGCTGGAATTGTTACAAAGAGACATTCAGGAAAAAGGCTATGTTTCTGAGTATCAAAATGGCGAAAATCAGTGGGGTACAAAAAAGGCGCCGGAGGTAGAGATATACACTGCGACCATTAAAAATTATTCCAGTGTCATCAAACAACTTTTGGATCTGATGCCTGAAACTGATGGAAATAAAGAGGATGAATTTACCAGTTTCATGCGGGAGCGTGGTCTAAAATGACGGAATTTGAATTATATTTTACAAGCATTTACGATGGTTCCATCATTGCATGTGAAAAAATGAAGCGGGTAAGTGAGATGCTCCTAAACAATTTTTCAAGTCCGGGTGAGTTTCATTTTGACTACGAAATTGCGAGGTGGCACATCGAATTCATTGAACGATTTTGCAAGCAGCCAACAGGGAAATTAGGACAGCCGTTAAATCTGGAATTATTCCAAAAGGCGAGATTGCAGGTAATTTTCGGTTTTGTAGATGACAATAATTTGCGCCAGTTCAACGAAGTGATGATTGTAGAAGGGCGTAAAAACGGAAAAACAACCGAGTGCGCAGCTGTAGAAACCGACCTGCTGTTGAATGATGGAGAAGGCGCACCTGAAATCTATAACGTTGCGACAATGTTAGATCAGGCGAAGCTGGGGTTCAATGCGTGCCACAAGATGATACGTCAAAGTCCTACACTTAGAAAATATATCAGGAAGCGGGCGGCGGATTTGTATGCTCCGATGAATATGGGATTTATCAAGGCGTTGGCCAGCAACACAAACAGTCTGGACGGGTTGAACGTTCACGGGGCAATCATTGATGAATTAGCAGCAATCAAAAATAGAGACATATACGATTTGATAAAACAGGCAATGGGCGCAAGAGAACAACCATTGCTTTTTTGTATTACAACAAATGGTTTTGTACGAAATGGCATTTTTGATGCACAGTATGAGTATGCAAAAAACGTTTTGGAAGGCAGAGTAAAGTCGCCGAGATTTCTGCCGCTAATCTACGAACTGGACGATGCATCGGAATGGGACAAGCCGGAGATGTGGATTAAAGCAAATCCGGGGTTGGGTACCATCAAGAAAAAGGAATATCTGGAAGAAATGGTGCAGAAGGCGAAGGATGACCCGTCTTTCAAGCCAACGGTATTGGTAAAGGATTTCAATATTCCGCAGACATCACAGTCCGCATGGATGACATACGAAGATTTGAACAACGAGGAAATGATTCCTGATGGTGCAAAATTCCGTTATTTCATCGGCGGCTTCGACGCAGCTGACAGTATAGACCTGAATGCAGCAAAAGCAATTTGCAGAAATATTGGGGATGACAAACTGTATATCAAACAGATGTACTGGATTCCGCAATCTCTTCTGGATCAGCAGGAAGAGCGAGGAGACCGCAGAGAACGGGACAGTGTTCCATATAGCCTTTGGGTATCGCAAGGACTGATGCGAACCTGCCCGGGTAAGAAGGTGGACAAGCGGGTATTTTTGGACTGGTTCTGCGAGCTGCGGGACAAAGAGGATATTTACCCGCTATATATCGGGTATGACCCATGGCACATTTCTGATGAACTACTTCGGGCGTTTGAGCAGGAGTTTGGTAGGAATGTGATGATTCCTGTGCGGCAGGGGGTTTTGACATTATCCCAGCCAATGAAGGACCTGAAAGCAGATTTTCAGGAAAAGAAAATCGTATACAACAATCATCCGATAGACAAATGGTGTCTGATAAACACAGAGGAAAAAAAGGACGTCAACGGAAATGTGCAGCCTGTTAAAAGCGACGAGCGCACACGAAGGATTGACGGAACTGCGGCGTTACTGGATGCCTATGTTGTCTATACGGACAAAAAAGATGAGTTCGAAAGTCTGATTTAGTGGGAGGGGGTGAAAAAATGGGATTATGGAACAGAATTATTCAAAGGATGAACAGGCAGAGTTTCAGGATGATACAGGAACAGGGGAATGGTTTCTATTCCTGGAATGGTAGATTATATCGCTCTGATGTGGTTCGCGCCTGCATCCGGCCTAAGACGAAAGCCATTGGCAAGGCAGTGGCAAAGCAGATCAGGGAAACCATAACATCGGATGGGCAGAAGGTTGAAGTTAATCCGGATGCCTATATCCGTTTTCTTTTGGAAGAACCAAATGCCTTGATGACTGGACAAATGCTGCAGGAGAAAGTAGCGAATCAGCTTGCGCTAAACAACAATGCGTTCATCCTGATTATTCGTGATGAATTTGAAAAGCCTGTGGAGTTATTCCCCATCCCATGCTATGGCGTGGATGCGCTGTTTCAAAACAATGAACTATTTCTGCGGTTCAGATTCAGAAACGGGAAGGAAAGCACATTCCCCTATACGGATATTATCCATCTGCGGAATGACTACAACGAAAACGATATTTTCGGTGAAAGCCCTGCGGAAGCATTGGTTCAGATGATGGAGTGCGTCACCATCATGGATCAGGGTTTCGTGCGAGCCATTAAAAACAGTGGTGTAATTCGATGGCTGCTGAAATTTACAAATGCCATGCGGCCAGATGACGTACAGAAAAATGTAAAGGAATTCAGAGACACCTATCTGTCTGTGGAAAGTGAGACATTCGGTGCCGCCGGCGTGGACAGTAAGGCAGATGTGCAGAGGATTGAGCCAAAGGACTATGTGCCAAATGCGGCACAGAATGACCGCATCATCCAGAGGATTTATAATTTCTTCAACACAAACGAGAAGATTGTGAATTCTTCATACACAGAGGACGAATGGATTGCCTATTACGAAAATGCCATCGAGCCGGATATCATGCAGATGAGCGCGGTTTATACCAATCGACTATTTACCAGACGGGAGCGTGCCTTCGGAAATAAAATCGTTTTCGAATGCTCCAACCTGACCTTTGCCAGCATGAAAACAAAGCTGGAGTTGGTTCAGTATGTTGACAGGGGCATCATGACGCCAAACGAGGTGCGCCGTGTTTTAAACATGGCACCTGTGGATGGTGGGGACAAACTCCTGCGGCGTAAAGATACGGGATTCATGGAAGGGGGTGAGGACGAATGAAAAAGATTAACGTAAAAGGAGCAATCGTAGGAAATGCAGACAAACGGTATTATGAATGGTTTGGCATTGATGCAACCTGCCCGAAGGATATCAGTGACGCTATCGAAGAAGCCAGAGGTGAACCGATCGTAGTGGAAATCAACTCTGGTGGCGGTGATATTTTCGCCGGTAGCGAAATCTACACGGCGTTAAAGGGATACCCGGGAGATGTTGAAGTGCAAATTGTTGGTCTGGCTGCCAGCGCTGCCAGCGTGATTGCTCAAGCCGGTAAATCCAAAATCAGTCCAACAGCACTGTTTATGGTGCATAATGTTTCCGGTAGTGCCTATGGCGATTATTGGGATATGGCGCACAAGGCGGAAGTGCTGGAAACAGCAAACCGATCCATCGCAAGCGCGTATATGGAAAAAACAGGGAAAACCATTGATGAATTGCAATCTATCATGGACCACGAAACATGGATGGATGCAAGGAAAGCGGTGGAGTATGGTTTCGTTGACGAAGTCATGTTCGAGGAATCCCCTGTTTTGACAAATGGCATTGGTGTTTTATCCGCCGATACTATCAAAAAGATGAAAAAGACCATTGGAAATCCGCAGGCAGAAGCGGATTTTTTAACGGCAAAAACAAAACTTAAACTGTTGAAAGTGAAAGGAGAGATGCAAAATGAAATTTAATTTCAAAAATTACGAAGATTATAAGGCACAGAGAGAAACACTGTACAATGAAGCGGAAGCCCTGCTGAACGAAGGCAAGGTGGAGGAAGCAAATGCAAAGATGGATGAAATTTCTACAATGGATGCTGACTATGAAGCATACGCCACAGCTCATGCGAATCTGAAAGCGGCGGCTGGCCGCGCGAGTACAGTTGCTTTGGGCGGCATGGGCGTTCCTGGTGCAAACGGTATCATTGTAGGCTCCTTGGGTGCTGCCGCAAAAGAAATTGATATGCTGGACAGCGAAGAATACAAGGAAGCATTTATGAATTTTGCCTGCCGAGGTGAAAAAATGCCTGATAAATTCAACGATGCCATCAAAGGCAAGCTGATGAATGCGGCAACATCCGTTTCCGATACTACCGCAGTGATCCCCACAACAGTCATGAAGGAAATCATCAGAGAGATGAAGGACAGGGGCGAACTGTACAACAGAGTGAGAAAAACAAATGTGCAGGGTGGTATGGAAATTCCTATCCTGAGTCTGGCACCTACTGCAAGCTGGATCACGGAGGATAGCGCATCCACAGACCAGAAGGTTCAGGCAAATACAAAAATCACATTCAGCTATTTTGGTCTGGAATGCAAAATTGCACAGACACTGCTGGCGAATGTTGTTGATTTTGCAGAATTCACAGAGATGTTCGTCCCTCTGGCCGTTGAAGCGATCCTGTTTGCGCTGGACAAGGGCATCATTGCCGGCACAGGTAGCAGTCAGATGACAGGCGTCACAAAGGACACCAGAGTTCCTGCGGAAAATGTCATTGAAATGACAGAGAAAGAAATCGGCAGCTGGAAGGCATGGAAGGAAAAAGTATTTGCCAAGATGAAGAAGAAATACAGAAACGGCACATTCATCATGGCGCAGGGTACATTCGATGCGAACATTGACGGTATGGTTGACAGTACAGGTCAGCCCATCGGCAGAGTAAACTACGGCATTACAGACGGCGAAACCTATCGTTTCGGCGGAAAAGAAGTAATGACTGTGGAAGAAGATGTACTGGAAAGCTACACAGCTGCATCCAACGGAGAAGTGTTTGCCGTATTCATGAATCCTAGAGATTACATCATCAACACAAACATGCAGATGCGTGTAGACAGATGGCGTGACAATGACAACAACCAGGAAAAAGTAAAAGTTACAATGATTTGTGACGGTAAACTGGCCGATGCTAACGGCGTACTGATTATTAAAAAAAAAGTAACGATTTGAGTGGCGGCACGTTTGATAAAAACAGCCAGAGCGAAGGATACAAAGATATCACTGTTCCTGTGGCAGGGGAAGGTGAAACAATTACATCCCTGCTGTGGAACGGTGTAGATGTTCCAAAAGAAAGTGGTGCGAATTGGTCTGTTTCCGGAGGAACGTCTGTTGTGCTGAAAAAGGCGTATCTGGCTGAATTCCCCGTTGGCATCGAGACATTTACTGCCGTAACAAATACCGGTACTGTTGCGTTTACCGTTGAAATCGTAGAAAGCGAGGCGTAAATGATGGGACTGGCGGAATATAAAACAGCCCTGCGAATCAGCCATGATAAATTGGATAGCGACATTCAGTACAATATCGAATCCTGCAAAGGGGATATGAACAGGGTTGGAATTATCTATACGGATGATTCTGACCCAGTCATCCATAAAGCAATCGAATTGTATTTGAAATGGCAGTACGATTTTATGGCAGAGGGCGAAAGATACGAAAAGGCGTACAAGGACATGAGGAATGGTTTGAGTTTGTGTGGTGATTACAATGTATAATGAAATCGCTGTTTTGCTGAAAGAGCAAACAGCCAGAGACAATGTTGGCATGCTGCAGACAACCTATGCAGAAAGGGAAGTGTTTGCGGAGGAACTGCCAATCAATCAAAGCGAATTTTTCAAATGCAGAGAAACGGGAATCAGACCTGAACTATGTCTGCGGATTCCATACGGAGAATATGACAGGGAAGAAGTGGTGCGGTTTAAAGGCGTACTGTATAGCGTTTATCGTTACCGTAATGACAGCCATCACACTGAATTGTACTGCGAAGCAAGGAGTGGTCTGCGTGAGCATACAGGTTGACAGCATTGCGGCAGAAATCGCAAATATGATGTCTGCCTATGAAACGGAAATCAAAAACAATCTGGATGCAAGCGGACGTGCTGTGGCAAAGGAAGGCGCAAAGCAGCTTCGCCAGACCAGTCCGAAGCGCACGGGAGAGTATGCAAAAGGTTGGGGCGTGACAAAAGTGGATGGTACATTCTGCGAAAATGCGAAATACATCATACACAACAAAAAGCATTACCGTAGGACGCATCTGCTGGAAAATGGACATGTTTCAAGAAATGGCAAGCGTGTCAAGGGAATTAAGCACATTGAACCGGTAGAACAGCAGGTGATCCGCGCATACGAAGAAAAAGTGAGGGAGGCGATAGAGGATGCTTCAAAGTGAAATATATGATCTGCTGTCCGGTACTGGACTAAGGGCGTATTACTACGAAGCAGATAAGAATACATCGTTGCCCTATATCGTTTATTTCACAGATTCTGCGGCGGCATGGGGCGCAGATGAAGAAAATTTCCTGCGAAAAGACAGCTACATCGTGGAGTTTTATTCTGCAAGGAAAGATTTCGAAAACCAGAAGAAAATTGAAACGGCACTGGATAAGGCTGGAATCAATTACAGCGTGAATGAAACCAACATCGAAGAAGAAAAGATGTATATGGTTGCATTCACATTCGACATAACAAGAAAGGTGGAGAGATAATGGAAAGAATTGTACTGGGAAGCGGCAAAATGTATGTCGCAGAGTTTACAGGCGAAATCCCCGAAGATTCCGTGATTGAAGCGGAAGAAAATCTGATGGGGTACATTCAGGGCGGAGCGACGCTGAGTTACACACCAACATTCTATGAAGCAAAGGACGATCTTGGGATTGTCAGCAAAAAGGTTATCACGCAGGAAGAAGCGGTACTGAAATCCGGTATCATGACATGGAACGGTGATACACTGAAAAAACTGACCCCAACAGCCAGGGTTACAGAGGATGAAACAAACAGAACCGTAAAAATCGGTGGTGTTGGCAATAACGATGGCAAAAAATATGTCCTGCATTTTGTCCATGTCGACAAAGTGGATGGCGATATCCGCATTACTATTGTCGGCAGCAATGAGGCAGGTTTTGAACTGTCCTTCGCAAAAGACAAGGAGACTGTAATCAATGCAGAATTTAAGGCACAGCCACACGACAAAGACGGCACCCTGATTCTGTATAAAGAGACAAAAAAAGCGGCGTAAACTGTAATCGGAGGGGCTTCGTGCCCCTCATTTTTGTAAGGAGAGATAGATAATGCTGGATTTTACAAAAAAGAAAAAGAAAAAGTACATGGTAAAACTGCATGATGGTTTTGTTGCAATTCTTCCAGTTCCAGATAAGGGTGTTTTTGACAAAATGATTTCCTATCAGGATATGACTGATGCAGACGAAATGTATGAACTGCTGAGAACCGTTATCAACCAGAACCAAAAGAAAAAGTATTCCAGAGAAAAAATCGAAGCCATGTTTGATTTGGATGACGCAGTGAAACTGCTAAAGGATTATCTGAATTTCGTGACTGGTGTAGTATCTGACCCAAACTGAAACCGCCATCACTGCCCTATGATGATGGCGAAGATGAAACGCATTTCAAGGTGGTTTCGCTATCAGAAAAACTGGTTATGGATTATGCCAGGCTGAATCTGTTTGAGATTGACAGACTGCCGATAGATGTGTATTTCGGTATTCAGCGGGATGCGTATATTTACAATCTGCAGCAGACCGAAGCAGGCAGGGAATATCTGGAACAGTGCTGGATTATGAGCCAGACGAAACCGGACAGAAATAAATTAAGAGAAAAATTCGGAAAGGGGGAATGAGGCAGTGTCAAATATTAAGGGCATCACCATTGAAATTGGTTCCGATACCAAGAAATTTAAGAACGGTTTATCGGAATTGAATAAATCATCCAGAGATTTACAGAAGGAATTAAGTGCAGTAAATAAGGCGCTGAAGCATGACCCAAAAAATACTGAATTACTGCGGCAGAAACAAGAATTGCTGACAAAATCCATAGAAGGAACAAAGACCGAACTGGAAGCGCTGAAAGCCGCGAAAGAACGCGCTGACAGGGATATGGCAAGCGGCACACAAGTAAACCAGGAAGAATACCGCAGACTGGTTAGAGAGATTTCAACAACTGAAAACAGTTTGAAAAATCTGACCGAAGAAATGAAGAAATTCGGTAGTGTATCTACCCAGCAGATTGCAGCAGTAGGCGGCAAGATGCAGGAGGTTGGCGGAAAGATTGAGGATGCGGGAAAGAAAATGCTGCCTGTTACCGGAGCAGTTACGGGCATTGCGGCGGCTGCCGTAAAAACTGCGGCTGATTTTGATACATCCATGAGCAACGTGGCGGCGATTTCAGGTGCGACAGGCGCAGAACTGGAAGCCCTGCGGGACAAAGCAAAGGAAATGGGTTCGCAGACAAAATTCAGCGCCAGTGAATCAGCAGATGCTATGTCCTATATGGCTATGGCTGGCTGGAAAACAGAAGATATGCTTAATGGCATCGAAGGCGTGATGCAGTTGGCGGCGGCGTCCGGTGAGGATTTGGCAACCACATCTGACATTTTAACAGATGGTCTTACGGCGTTTGGGCTGTCTGCGCAGGAATCCAGCAGAATGGCGGATGTAATGGCAGCAGCATCCAGTAATGCGAATACTAACGTAACCATTTTGGGAGAATCCTATAAATACTGTGCTAGTACAGCAGGGGCAATGGGGTACTCTCTGGAAGATGTTACAGAATCATTAGGGCTGATGGCGAATGCAGGCGTAAAGGGTTCGCAAGCAGGTACTACACTGAAAAACGCCATGATTAACATGGCTAAACCAACAGATGCAATGGCGGCGGCTATGGATGCCTATAATATTTCTATCACAAAATCCGATGGAAGTATGAAATCGTGGAACGAGGTTGTATCGAATCTGAGGGAGAGCCTTGGCAACCTGTCGGAGGCAGAGCAGACGGCTGCAGTTGCAACTATTTTCGGGAAAGAGGCAACGGCAGGGATGCTGTCCGTTATCAATGCCGCACCCGCAGACATTGAAAAGCTGAATAGTTCCATCAATAGCAGTTCTGGTGTCGCGGAAGAAATGGCGAATACTATGAACGATAATCTGAACGGGCAGTTGACGGAATTGAAAAGTCAGCTGGAAGGTTTAGCAATTTCAATTGGCGAAATTTTAATGCCAATCGTACGGGATATCGTTGAACATCTGCGCGGGTTTATCGAAAAATTAAACGGAATGGATGACGGCACAAAAAAAACCATCGTTGTTGTTGCTATGCTGACTGCTGCACTGGGGCCTGTGCTGATTGTCATAGGTCAACTGATAACTGCTGTCGGCACTATACTGACTTTTGCGCCTACACTGGTTTCTGCCCTTGGGGCGGTTAAGGCCGCATTTGCGGCAATCGGCGGTCCTGTCACTATCATAATTGCAGCTATTACGGCACTGGTTCTGAAATTTGTTCACGCCTACAATACGTCCGAAGAATTTCGTGACAAAGTGAACGGTGCATTTGCGAATGTTCGCGATGCAGTAACGGGCGCGCTTTCTGCAGCAATTTCCAAGGTTAAGGAATTCGTAAATGTCGGCAAAAATGTTATCGAAGGGATATGGAATGGTATCAGCGATAAGGTTGAATGGCTGAAAGGAAAAGTCAAAGGCGTTGTAGACAAAATCAAAAGCTGGTTCACAAGCAAGGATGGGTTTGATACACATTCCCCCTCCAAGTGGTCTGAAAAAATCGGTGGATTCGTTATGCAGGGGTTGGGTGTCGGTATGAAAAACGATACCACAGCCATAAAGGCCGCAGAAAAAGCCGCAGAAAAAATCGGCGATGCAATCCAGAAGGAGTTGGATGCGACCAATGCTGAAATCCTGAGAATCCAGAAAGAATCTGAGGAAGAAAGAGCGGCAGAAGAACTGGCGCAGTACAAAGACAATCTGGCAAAGAAGCAAGCGGAGCTGAAAAAGGCAGAGCCTAAGAACCGACAAGCCATTCTGGACGAAATTGCGAAAATTGAAAAAGACTGGAACAAGAAGCAGATTGAAGCAGCGAGAACGGCGGAGCAAAACAAACTGCAGGAAAGATTATCTGCGTTGCAGAAGTTCAAGCAGGAATATGAATCCGAACTGTCGGCCATCGAATCCAAGCAATCCTCTCTCAGTGACAAATTAGCAGATTATGGCAGTCTGTTTACGTGGGTGAAAAAAGAGGACAGCGACAAGGAATTTTTGAAGCTGGAAGATTTGGACGAAAGCATTAAAAAAATCCAGAAATACAATGAACAAATCGAACAGTTGAAAGAAAAAGGTATATCCGGTGGTCTTCTGTCTGAAATCGCAGACATGGATATTGATGATGCTCTGGAATTCACAAAAAAACTGGATGAATTATCACCCGAGAGGTTTGAAGAATATGTCCAGAAATACGAAGAAAAACAGCGCGTTGCAAACGAAGCGGCAAGACAGTTTTATTCCAATGAAATGGATGAGCTGGAAAAAACTGCGCTGGAAAAGGCATCCAGCTATGTAGATGATTTCGTTGATGTCGGAAATTCGATTACGGACGGAGTTGCGCAAGGTATAGACGATGGAAAAAGCAGTATTGTTAATTCCATTACACGGGCAATCAGGGCGGCAATCCGAGCCGCAAGGGAAGAAGCCGGAATGAGCGGTGGTTCTGATGGTAGTCACAGAACTGGACTGAACACTGTTCCGTTTGATGGTTACAGGGCGATCCTGCACAAGGGTGAAATGGTTCTGACACAGCCAGAGGCGGACAGATATAGAAAAAATATAACTGAAAACAAAACAGAAAATTTCAATGTATACATTGGAACTGTTGAGAATAAAGACGGAAGAACGACAAAAGACCTGATGAGCGAAATGGAATTTTACAGACGTAAAAAAGCGTCTGCGACAGGGGGTGCAGCATAATGTATCAGTATTTTATCTGGAATGGTATCAAATCTACGGATATGGGGGTTGTTATGCTGAAAGCCCCATCCATATCTATTCCACAGCGGCGTGTAAGCGAAATAAAGGTTTCCGGCAGAAACGGTGTTCTACATGAGGATGACAAGACCTACGGGAATTACACAAAAGAAGCTGAATGCCATGTGATGGACAGAAGCCAGATTGATGCGGTCTGCAGTTGGCTGACTGGATTCGGGGAAGTGGTGTTTTCCAGCGAGCCGGACAAGGTTTATCGGGCATACATAAAAAACCTGATTTCATTTGAAAATATTCTGAAAAACATCAATGATTTTATTATCCAGTTTGATGTGCAGCCATTCAAATACAGCATCAATGCCGCCAGTGAAACCATTGACCTGACCGCACCGACAATGGTGGTGAATCGTGGTACGGTTTATGCAGAGCCAGTCATTACCGTATACGGCACAGGGGATATTACACTAACAATCAACGGCACGGATTTCCCACTGTATGGCGTGAACGGCAGCATTACCATAGACAGTGAAATGATGGAGGTCTACAAGGGAGGTATCAGCCAGAACAGTAAATACGGCGGAGATGCTTTCCCTCGGTTGGAAGCTGGAGAGAATACCATCAGCTGGATAGGGAATGTAGAAAAAGTGGTGATCGAGCCG
>CALCGT010000038.1 GCA_937901125.1 uncultured Clostridia bacterium
CCCTTATGAAGTTTATTTTTCTGTATCGTTGCACTTGACTTGACAATTCAAGCATAAAAAAATCCCCCTGCGGTACCGCCATACCATAGGTGGATAGATAGAGGTATTTCCTAACATCATTAAAATAAATTATGAAAGGAGATTTTAATGGAGGAATTGATTAAAGTAAATTACGATAGTGATAGACCAACCGTCCTTGGCAGGGACTTACATAAACTCCTTGAGGTAAAAGAAAGATACAACGACTGGTTCCGTAGAATGGTTGAGTACGGATTCGTTGAAAATGTTGATTTTATAAGTTTTACTGAAAAAGCAGTAAAACCTACCGGAGGCAGACCAGCACAAGACCATCAGATGACCATCGACATGGCAAAGGAAATCTGCATGCTCCAGCGTACCGAAAGAGGGAAACAGGCTAGACAGTATTTCATCCAGATTGAAAAGGATTGGAACACCCCAGAAAAGGTTCTGGAAAGAGCAAAAATGATTGGCCTTTCCATCCGTAATGAACTGAAAACCCATAATAAAGCCCTTGCAGATGCCGCACACGATGCAGGTGTAACTGAATCAAGAGACTATGCTATCTTTCAAAACAAAGGTTATCAGGGATTGTATGGTGGCATGGGGCAAAAAGAAATCCATGCACACAAAGGATTAAAAAAGAATCAGAACATTCTGGACCACATGGATAGTACAGAACTGGCAGCCAATCTGTTCCGTGCTACGCAGACGGAAGAACGCCTTCGAAACGATAAAATCAAAGGAAAAGAAAACGCTAACCAAACGCATTTTTATGTCGGTGCAAAAGTACGCGAAACCATGTTGGAACTCGGCGGCATTGCTCCAGAAGACCTTCCAACTCCAGAAAAGAGCATCAAACAAATCGAACGAGAACAAAAGAAACTTGAAAATAAATAAAATAAAAAAATCCCCCTTCCCGCTACCAACGAGAAAGAGGATTATGCGGTCACACCTTATGGTATAAACACGCCCTAAACAAGCCAATTATACCATATAGACTGCTTTATTTCCATACCAAAAAATAAAGGAGGTCTTATTTTTATGCTCAATGCAGTAGGATATACAAGGTTCTCCACCGATCGCCAGACGGAGAACTCTACAAAATTTCAAAAAGAAGCCATTACCGAATATACCCGGAAGAACAACATCAATCTGCTTCGTTTCTATTCTGACGAGGGATTCAGCGGCACCAATACAGACCGCCCCGCCTTTCAGGAGATGTGCGCTGCCGCAAAAATGAAGCTGTTCGATGCTGTCCTGATCTATGATATCACCCGTGCCTCCCGTGATGTTGTGGACTGGATGGAATTTCGCAAAATCATGCGTACACTGGATGTGCAGGTCATTTCCGTTACCCAGAACCTCGGGGACGCTTTAGACCCAGACAGTTACCTCATTGAACTGATCAACGCCGGTATCGGTCAGCATCATGTCCTACAGACCCGTCAAAAATCCATTGCCGGTACAACCACCAAAGCAAAAGAAGGTGTATTCCTGGGTGGCTTCGCCCCTCTTGGCTACCGTATCGAGAACGGACAGTACATCATTGAGGAAAGCCAGGCAAAGTATGTCCGCATGATCTTCAAAATGTATGCCGCCGGAAAAAGCTATAACGAGATCATCAATGCCCTGGGAGGGCTGAAAGGAAAACGAGGCGCCGTCATCGGTAAAACGCAACTTTATCGAATACTGCAAAACGAACGTTATATCGGTACATATACTTGGAACAAAAAGCAATATAAGATCATGAACAAGTGGGCGGGCGGCAAGCCTAATCCCAATATTGTAAAAATCGAAGGGATCATTCCTCCTCTGGTAGATATGGACGTATGGGAAAGGGTGCAGAAAAGAATGAGCGATAAAAAGAGAAGAGCTGCGAACAAAGCCAAAAGAGAATATTTGCTGACCGGTCTTATCACCTGCGACTGCTGTGGTGGCGCCTATGTAGGTCATACCAGCACAAATAAGAAAGGCTACGAAACGGTTTATTACATATGTGGCACAAAATACCGCAACCATACCTGCAACACAAAAAACCTCAATGGTCTACAGTTGGAAGAATTTGTGGTGAATCATGTAAAGTAATACATCCGCCATATGGACTTCGAGCGGGAAGCATATGCCATTATTGCCCAGCTGAGCAGCGTATCGCCTGATATAGCAGCTGAAAAGAAAGAGTTAAGGGAAATCACTATCAAAATAAATAATGGCGTGAAAGCCGTCCTGAATGGTCTGGTCATGCCAGAACTGCAGGAGGAGATCGACCGCCTTCGTGTGCGTAAGTCTGAGTTGGAGGACATCATTTCCAATGTAGAATCAAAAACAGGAAAAGTGGGTAGGGATAAACTGATTGCCTACATGAAAAAAACTGCCGAAGAATTGGAAACCGATCCTGCAGCAGCTAAAAGAGCTGGTAAAAATATACGCCCATGCTGACGGTTTCTGTACCGTAAACATAGGCGTACATATTAGTCATTGCGGAGGCCGGATTTGAACCGACGACCTCCGGGTTATGAGCCCGACGAGCTAC
>CALCGT010000039.1 GCA_937901125.1 uncultured Clostridia bacterium
CTATGAGTCTTTTTTTATCTGTTGCACTTAGATTGTAAATTCAAGATCGAAAAAAGGGAGGGGGCGGAGCAATCGTAGGTCACTCCGCCAGAATAATATGAAAAAAATATTGCTAACGTAATTTATCTAACTTCAATATCCATTGCCTTTTCAAACACTTTTACCAATGCACACTGATCTTCATTGATCAGTCCCCATTCTTCCATCTGATTCATATGATTCAGAACAATGGCAGACAGGGGGATCTCTACACCCATTTCATTTGCCAGCTGCATCGCATTCTTCATATCTTTCTGATGAACAGCAATTCTGGCACTGGCTGTAAAATCTCTGGAAATGATCTTGGGAACCTTGAGATCCATAACCGCACTCTGAGCAAAGCCGCCTTTGATCGCATTGTAAAGAACTTCAGGATCCAGCCCTGCTTTTGCCGCAAATGCATACGCTTCCCCAACAGAAACCAGATTGCAGCCAACGATCATATTATTTGACAGTTTTGCCACACAGCCGCAGCCTGTGCTACCCATGTATGTAACAGTGGAACCCACGCAATGTAGTAAGTCTTTCACTTTATCGAAAGTTTCCTTCTCGCCTCCACTCATCACTACCAGTGTGCCGGCAATGGCACCAGTTTCACCACCGCTGACAGGAGAATCCAGCAGTTCCATGCCTGCTTCTTTTACCAGCGGGCAAAGTGTTCTGATAACTCCGGGTGCAGTAGAACTTAAATCCACAATAATTGTGCCCGGCTTAGCTTTTACAATGATTTCTCTGACCGTGCTGTCTACCAGTTCATTTTTAGGCAAGCAGAGAAAAATAATATCACTATCTGCATAAATCTCGTCTGCACTTCCAGTAGCTTTGCCACCTTGCGCGATAAAGCGCTCTCTTGCCGCCTCCACTACGTCAAAACCTGTGACATCACAACCACCTTTTTTCATCAAATTGGTTGCCATAGGTAAACCCATGATACCCATGCCCATAAAACCGACTTTTTTCATTAAATCCCCCCCCTTATTTATTGGGAATATGAATAGCTCTCTTTTCCGCCGCCAGAGCTGCTTCTCTAACCGCTTCTGTTACTGTAGGATGTGCATGGATTGTAGCATTAATATCTTCTACAGTTGCTTCCAAACCGATTGCCAGTGCGCATTCACCGATCAGATCCGTCGCTCTGGGACCTAAGATATGTACACCCAGTACTTCTTTATATTCCTTACCCAAAATGAACTTAATGCTGCCTACGCCGCCATTCATGATCAAGGATTTACCATTTGCCATCAGAGGGAATTTACCAACGATGTATTCAATACCCATTTCCTTGGCTTTTTCTTCTGTCATACCTACGCCTGCGAATTCAGGATCTGTATATACGCAGGAAGGATTTGTTGCACCATCATAAACCGCTTCTTCGCCTAGTGCATTTTCAGCAGCCACTTCACCCTGTGCAGATGCCACATGTGCCAGCATCACTTTACCCAGGCAATCGCCGATAGCATATACATTTGCTACATTAGTTTCCATCTTGTCGTTTACTGTGATACGGCCTCTATCATTAGCGATGCCAACTGCGTCCAGATTCAGGGCTTCTGTATCTGTTCTTCTACCAACAGCCACCAGAACTTTTTCTGCTTCAAAGGACTGGATTTTGCCGCCAACTTCCACGTTGACCTTTGCACCCGCTGTAGCCGCTTCTACAGACTGTACCTTTGCTTCTGTCATGATTTTCACACCATTTGCTTCCATCATTTTACGCATCTGTGCTGTCAATTCGCCGTCCATCATAGGCAGCAATTTGGATGCTGCTTCTACAACAGTTACTTCTACACCAAATTTATTGTATGCTGTTGCCAGTTCAATACCGATAACGCCACCACCAATCACCAGCAGGCTCTTCGGCAGTTTTTCAAAAGACAGTGCCCCTGTAGAATCTACACAGTGTGCATTTTCCTTTACACCGGGGATGGGAGGGATCGCGGGTACAGAGCCTGCTGCGATGATGATTTTATCAAAAGTCATGTTTTCCTTTGTACCATCTTTCTTTGTTACAGCCAGTGTATCTTTAGAAGCAAAAGAAGCTGTGCCTTCTACAACTTTAATCTTATTCGCTTTCATCAGCCCTGTTACACCACTTACCAGTTGGTTTGTGATTGCGGATTTCTTCGCCTGAACCTTGCCCCAATCGATACTCTTAACTTCTACATTGATGCCGAACGCTACTGCTTCTTTCGCTTCCGTAATTGCGTCTGCTGCATGCAGGATTGCTTTAGTAGGAATACAGCCAACATTCAGACATGTACCACCTAATTTATTTTTTTCAATCAATGTCACTTTGCCGCCCAGCTGTGCTGCTCTGATCGCTGCCACATAGCCACCAGGCCCGCCGCCAATAACTGCAACTGTTGTTTCGCCTGCAGGTTTCTTTGCGGCAGAGGCAGGTGTTGTTGCGGAAGCAGGTGCTGCTGCAGGAGTTGCATTACCAACCTGTTCGCCTGCTGCGCCAATATATGCCAGAATGCCCTTTACAGGTACATCGTCGTCTTCTTTCGCTACGATCTTGATCAGCGTGCCTTCTGCTTCTGCAGTAACTTCGCTGGTCAGCTTATCTGTTGTGATTTCCAACAGGACATCGCCCACTTTTACAATGTCGCCTTCCTGTTTGATCCATTTAGAAATTGTGCCTTCTTCCATGGTAAGACCAAGCTGAGGCATTTTTACCTCTACTGCCATGTTATATTCCTCCTGTCTGTTCAGGTTATTTTCGTGGTTTAAATGTATCCTTTTTCAGTCAGCGAATAAAAATCAAAATAAAAAATCGAAAAAGGATACCAGAGTGGCCTTACTACCGTATAAAATCTTTCATACAATAATAAAGCCGCTCTTCATCCAATGAAATGATTTGGGATGTGTAAAATGAAAGCTTTAGCTATCGTTCTCAAAAACTCAGATTACAGCAGAATCTGCATAGGATTTTCCATCAATTCCTTAATTGCCAATTCGAATTTTGCTGCTGTTGCACCATCAATCAGTCTGTGGTCAAATGTGAAGGAAATACGCATGAACTGTCTCTTTGTAATGTTACCTTCATCATCCATCACCAGTTCATCCTGTACCGCACAAACGCCCAGAATGCCAGAATCAGGCTGATTAATAATAGGATCAAATGTTTCTACGCCAAACATACCCAGGTTGGAGATAGAGAATGTAGATCCTTTATATTCATCCATTTCCAGTTTGTTTGTTTTCGCACGTTCTGCCAGGTCTTTTGCTGCAGCAGAGATTTCACTCAAACTCATCTTGTCAGCGTCTTTAATTACAGGAACAATCAGACCTTCATCCAGTGCAACCGCCATACCAATATTTACATGTACACGTTTGATAATCTTGTCGCCATCGATACTTACCAAAATATGCTTGTTATTTTTCAGAGCTTTTGCTGTTGCTTTCAGAATGTAGTCGTTCAGAGAATATTTTACGCCCAGATTTTCATTTACTTTCTTACGGAATGTCATCAGATCTGTTACATCGATTTTTACATTCTGAGTAACAGTAGGAATTTCCTGAGCAGATTTTGTCATTCTTTCTGCAATAACTTTTCTCATACCTGCCAGTTTCACTACTTCATCGCCGTCCATCAGTTCCAGATTTGCTACTGGAGTCATGATAGCAGGAGCAACTGTAGGAATTACTTCCACTGCGGGTGCGGCTTTTGCTGCTTCCGCTACTGCCAAAATATCCTTCTGAACAATACGCCCCATAGGGCCTGTGCCTTTCACTGTGCTATAATCCACACCCAGTTTTGCCGCAGTTTTCTTAGCCAGAGGAGAAATTCTATTTCTTGTACCTGTAGGTACTGTAGGAACAACTGCTACGGGAGTTGCTGCCACAGGCGCTGCTGTTTCTACGGATGTAGGTGCTGCGGGTGTCGCTTCGCCAACCTGTTCACCAGGTTCACCAATATATGCCAGAAGACCTTTTACAGGAATATCTTCACCTTCCTGTGCCACGATCTTCAGTAATACGCCGTCAAATTCGCTTTCCACTTCACTGGTCAGCTTATCTGTTGTGATTTCCAGAATAACTTCGCCCGCTTTCACTGCGTCGCCTTCCTGTTTCACCCATTTTGTTACTGTGCCTTCTTCCATGGTCAGGCCAAGCTGAGGCATTTTTACTTCAAAAGCCATGCTTTTCCCTCCTTACTTATTCAGTACTTTTTTCACTGCTTTCACGATATCTGCGGGATAAGGGAAGTTTTCATCTTCCAGCGTAGGGCTAAAAGGAGAAACGATATTCAGACCACAGGCACGTGCAACAGGTGCATCTAATTCATCGAACAATTCTTCTGCAATCTGTGCAGACAGTTCACCAGCGTAGCTGCCGCGTTTTACTTCTTCGGATACGATCAGTACATTATGTGTTTTGGATACAGATGCTACAATTGCATCCCAATCCAGAGGAACCAGAGTTCTCAGATCCAGAACTTCTACATTGATGCCTTCTTTTTCCAGCTCTTTTGCAGCTTCCAGAGAGAAGTTTACCTGACGGCTCCATGTAATAATTGTCAAATCTGTACCTTCACGTTTTACTGCAGCCTTGCCCAGAGGAATTGTATATTCACCTTCAGGAATTTCTTCTTTTTTTGCATACAGCAGTTTGTGTTCCATAGATACAACAGGGTCATCATCTCTGATTGCACTCTTCAGCAGACCTTTTGCATCTTCTGCTGAAGAAGGAGCAATGACCTTCAGACCGGGTGTATGACAGAACAGTGCTTCCAAACTCTGAGAATGCTGACCTGCATTTCTTCTGCCAGAACCCATAGGACATCTCAGTACCATGGGCACAGATGCCTGACCGCCTGTCATATATCTCATTTTCGCAGCCTGGTTAATAATAGGGTCAGCTGCCACTGTAATGAAGTCATTGTACATCAGTTCTACAACAGGGCGCATACCTCTCATAGCTGCACCAACCGCCATACCGCAGAAACCAGATTCAGAAATGGGTGTATCCCATACTCTATGAGCACCGAATTCTTCCTGGAAACCTACAGTAATACCAAATACGTTACCCATTTTACCCATATCTTCACCGAGAACGATTACATTGACGTCTCTTTCCATTTCTTCATGGATTGCTTCACCGATCGCTTTACTTACACTGATTTTTTTGCTCATCTTACTACACTCCTTTCATTGTCTGAAGAATATACCTCTGTAGTTGCTTCAGAAGGATCGGGGTATTCGGATTCGATTGCGAATTTGTAAGCTGCTTCGATCGCTTCATCTACTGCTTTTTCAATAGCAACGATTTCTTCTTCTGTTGCCACTTTATCCTTCAGCAGTTTTGCGCGGAAATTAGGGATTGCTTCTTTCTCATGTGCTTCTTCCATATAGGACGCAGAACGATATACAGCAGGATCGCCGCAGTAGTGACCCTGATGACGGAATGTTGTGCATTCCACGATAGAAGGACCATTACCTGCTCTTGCATAATCGACTGCTTCTTTTACTGCTTCATAAACAGTGATAGGGTCATTGCCATCAACAGTTTTGCCAGGAATATCATACGCTTTTGCACGTACTGCGATTGTTTCAGTATTTGTTACGCCATGGATTTCTGTAGACACACCATAGCGATTGTTTTCGCAAAGATATACTACAGGCAGCTTCCACGCCGCTGCCATATTGATGGATTCATGGAATGTACCCTGGTTAGACGCGGAATCACCAAAGAAGCACAGAGTAACATGTTTGTCACCCCAGATTTTAGATGCAAAAGCTGCACCAGTTGCAATAGGGATACCCGCACCTACAATACCATTTGCACCCAAAGAGTGCAGACCTTCGATATCAGCAATATGCATGGAACCGCCTTTACCCTTGCAGTAACCAGTTTTCTTGCCGAACAGTTCTGCCATCATCAGGTTCAGATCGCCGCCTTTCGCTACACAATGACCATGACCTCTGTGTGTGGATGCCATATAGTCATCAGGTTCCAGTGCAAAACAAGCACCTGTAGGCACTGCTTCCTGCCCCAGACACAGGTGGATATTTCCGTGCATCATACCTTTTGTGAAGCAATCCGCTGCTGTAGATTCAAAACCTTTGATTTTCAGCATCATTTCGTACATGCCCAAAAGCATTTCTTTTGAATATTTTTTCTTACTCAATGAAATCACCCTTTTCTTCAAAATCCTTTATTTAAAAATATTTTTATTTATTAAGGTTTCAGAACAACTTTACCGCACTGACCTTTTTCCATCAGTTCCAGACCTGTTTCAAACTCTTCCAGAGGAAGCACATGTGTGATAACCTTGCTGATATCCAGCCCTGCTTCAAACAGACCTTTCATACTTTCCCATGTTCTGGGAATTTCTCTGCCGGAAACACCTTTTACGCAATAACCGCTGGTAACGAATTTTTCCCATTCCAGTGTCATGGGTTTGGGGCCAAGGCCTGCAATCACTACTGTGCCGTCAGGCTTCAGATAATCGAAGCAGCCAGTAACTGCACCTGCATTGCCGGAGAAATCCAGAACGAAATCCACACCTAGGCCGCCGCTCAGTTCCTTCACTCTTGCTGCTGTATCTTCTTTCAGGGGATTTACCACCGCATCTGCGCCCATATCCAGAGCCATCTGTCCGCGCTGTTCATTCAGCTCGATACCAATGATCTGAGCAGCACCCAATGTTTTTGCTACTGCAACACCCATACAGCCGATGGGGCCGCAGCCGATAATGGTAACCTTCTTTGTGGCGATAGGGAATTCCATTGCCGCATGGACCGCAACACCCAGAGGTTCCATCAGTGCCAACTGTTCTACAGGCATATTGGGGTCGCATTTATTTACATCGCTTTCAGGGATGCAAATATATTCCGCCATAGCACCGTCACGATGAACACCGATCACGACTGTGTTATAGCAAACATCCGCATGACCATTTCTACACAGATCACAGGTTCCGCAAACCAGATGAGAGTCAGAGTTTACAACATCGCCAACCTGTACGGATTTTACATTTTTACCTACCTTCGCAACGACACCAGCATATTCATGCCCTATGATGGTAGGAGGGTTCATTCTTTTCTGTGCATAATCGTCCCAGCGCTTGATATGTACGTCTGTACCGCAGATTGTAACAGCTTTCACACGGATCAGAACATCGTTATCACCAACTTCAGGAACAGGCTTTTCAGTCAGAACAACAAAGCCGTCACCTTTCTGTTCTTTTACAACACATTTCATCACTTCCATTTTTTATTCCTCCTTTTTATTTACGGACGGAAAGCATATTTACCTTATGGATTACACCTGGCCAAACAGTCTGGGCAGGAACATAGAGATAGGTTCAATATAAGTAATCAGCAACAGAGAAACGATACCTGCGATCAGGAAAGGAATGATCTTGCGGCAGATTTCTGCTACGGAAACATCGCCGGCCTTACAGCCTACATACAGATTGATACCTACGGGGGGTGTTATCAGACCAATCGCCATATTTACTGTCAGGAATACACCGGCATGAACCAGGTTTACGCCCAGGCTCGCCAGTACGGGTATAATAATGGGCAACAGAATGTAGAATGCAGAGTTGGCATCCAGGAAGCAACCCGCGATCAGGAAGATAACATTGATAATACACAAGATGATAATCTTGTTTTCAGAGATGGACAGGATCGCTGCGGACAGATCAGCTGCAACGCCGCTTGTTGTCATAATCCATGCGTACACTGCCGCACAGGCAATGATAAACATAATAGTCGCAGAGGAAACTGCAGCGTCTACGAATACTTTTACCAGTTCCTTTGCATGGATTTCTTTGTAAATGAACACACCAACAAACAGACCATAGATTACGGAAACACCAGCTGCTTCTGTAGGTGTGAAGATACCGCCATAAATGCCGCCCAGGATAATAACAGGCATCAAGAGCGCCCAGAAGGCATCTTTAAAAGCAGCCCATCTTTCTGCTGCTGTTGCTCTAGGCAACATCACAACTTCTGTATTCTTGGATGCAATCATCGCTGCCACAAGATAGGAAACACCCACCAAAATACCAGGGATAATACCTGCACTAAACAATGCGCCAACAGAAGTATCTGTACAGGATGCATATACTACGAATGCGATGGAAGGAGGAATGATAATACCGATAGCACCAGAAGCACTCAGCAGTGCTGTGGATGTACCTCTGTCATAGCCCTGATGCACCATAGCAGGAATCAGGATCGTGCCCAGTGCTGCAACAGTTGCAGGACCAGAACCAGAAATCGCTGCAAAGAAACAGCATACAATAACTGTAACGGCGAACATACCGCTCTTTCTATGGCCTACACAAGTACGGGCGAAGTTTACCAATCTCTGAGAAATACCAGCATATTCCATAATGGAGCCAGCCAATACGAAGAAAGGGATCGCCAGCAACGCAAACTTACCGATGGAAGC
The DNA here is from genome assembly GCA_937901125.1 of uncultured Clostridia bacterium. Taxonomy (GTDB): domain Bacteria; phylum Bacillota; class Clostridia; order Lachnospirales; family Anaerotignaceae; genus Anaerotignum_A. Next base: position 8,449 of record CALCGT010000039.1, read on the forward strand.
ATACATTACATTGGGGAACATAGAGAAGGGGAATCCACCCACATACAAACCAACCATTGCAGTCAGGCCCAGTGCAACTGCGATGGGAATATTCAGGAATACAAACAGGAAAAATACACCAAATAAGATCAATGTCATGCTTCCTCAACTCCTTTCGCCACTTTTCTCAGTCTTATAAATTCTTTGATGCCGGATTCAATGGCACGAATAATACAAAATACCGAACCAACAGGAATAGACAACCCCTGAATCCACATAGGCATGCCCAATGCAGGAGTTTTAGAACTCAATCTAATCTGATTGGAAACCATATCCATACCGTATTTCATCAGCAATACTAGCAGAACAACAGAGCATACCATGGAAAGCAGTGCCATAATAGGCTGAAGTTTTTTCGGCATATTATCTACAAAAAAACTCATGCCCAGATGTGCAATTCTTTTGTAACCAACTGCAATACCAATCATAGAAACCCATACAAACGCAGTAATCGTTACTTCTTCTGTAAAAGAGAAGGAGTTGGAGAAGCAGTATCTGCATACTACGTTCAGGAAGTTCATAACTGCCATAAAGGCGAATAATAAAACGAGAATACATTCTTCCAGTCTTGTCCAAAAGCTAGAAAGTAGTTTCATATTTACACCTCATTTCCAAATACATAATCTTTCCAGTAACAGAATTTATATAAACAACAGTTGTTCATTATCAAAACAATTCTTGTCGTTTTCAAAATTTATGATTGTAATATTATTTTTTTGTTACCGTATAAGCCTTTTTAAAACAGGCGGAGAATTCACATCCTCCGCCTGCGCATTACTCAATCATTTTGCAAACCCTTTGCAATTTCTTAATTTTTGCAATCATTCGAATGTGTAACCGAATACTTTGAATACTTCATCACCGATCTGTTCTCTATAAGTATCATAGATAGGCGCTGCTGCATCTTTGAATGCTGCCATTTCAGCGTCTGTCAGTTCTGTGATTGTCATACCATTGTCTACCATCAGCTGGAAGTTACCTGCGTCTGCTTCTCTAGATGCTGCTACTTCTGCTGCACAAGCTGCTGCGCCTGCTTCTGCGAATACAGCCTGATCTTCTTCGCTCAGACTATCCCACAGTTTCTGAGAGCATGTCATAACCAGACAGTCATAAGCGTAGTTCCATTTTGTCAGGTATTTCTGTACTTCATACAGTTTAGCGGATACGATAGGGTCTGTAGGATTTTCCTGACCATCGATAGCACCCTGCTGCAGAGCTGTGAATACTTCAGAGAATGTCATTACTGTAGGGTCAGCGCCAAACTGTTTGAATGTGTCTACCCAGCAAGCTGTTGCAGGCACACGGAATTTCATACCAGACAGGTCTGCGGGAGTTTTGATTTCTTTGCTTCTGTTTGTTACGGAACGGAAGCCATTTTCAGCCAGACCCAGAACTTTAACACCCAGAGCTTCAACTCTTTCTTTTACCAGATCACCAGCGGGACCATTCAGCAGTTTTGCATCAACATCATCATTACTGGAGAACATAAAAGGCATTACAACTGCGAACAGTGCAGGATCATACAGTGTGTAATTTGTGATGGAACGCAGATCCAGGTCAACTGTGCCATCCAGGATCATCTGACAACCCTGGTCCATTGCACCGCCCGCCAGCTGTTCATTTGCATAAATAGATACTGTGTATCTGCCATCTGTACCTTCTTCAACTGCTTTTGCCAATTCTTCACAAGCAACACGCCATACGGATGTTTCAGATGTTGTGTAGCTCATTTTCAGTTCAACAGAATCAGCACTGCCGCCGTCTATAGCTTCGCTGTCACCACCACCGCAACCGACTGCGGAAAATACCATAACTGCACTTAAAATACCTGCTAACCATTTTTTCTTCATACATAACCCTCCTTAGTTTGTAATGTTTTGTTATAAAGAAATTGCATTTTGTGTTTTTTCTGATAACTATTTTTCGCTTCAGATACTTACACTGCAAATCTCCTTTGGATAACTCATCTGCTATGTGCAGATTTATCACAACCTTTGTTTTTTAATCAAGCCGTTGTAGTGATTATATCCTAATCCCGAAATTCAATGTTTGATTTTTTATACAATTACGACGATTTTTTGTATCATTTTATACATTCGACAAAATTTTTTTATTTTAAAATAACCCAAACCATGTTTTTAATAGAAATAAGCAAAATAATATAGTAAAATAGAGATATAATAGAAAAGGAGGGACTACATATGGCAAAACCACCTATTCGAATTATTGAACGAATTTTTTTGCAATATGGAACATTAAAGTCATATCCCGCAAACAAAACCATTGTCGTAAAAGGTGATGTCGCAGATAAGATTGCTTTTATCAAATCCGGGCAGGTACGTGCAGTCGTTACAAACCCTGACGGCGATGAAACCACATTATTTTATCTTGGCATCGGAAATATCTTTGGCTCCGATTCCTTAGTTCCAGATCCGGTAGTCGTTGTAAATGTTGAAACGATTACTCCCTGTGAAATATATATGCTTCCTGCCAAACAATTTCTGGAAATCTGGCAGGAACATAATTACCCAATTCAGGAATTGCTTGCCCATTATCTAAAACGTATTTCCTTGTTGTCTGATTATATCTGCTGCTCTCATTTCGTAAATGCAAAACAAAGGGTTGCTTATTTCCTTCATTCATCTGCAAGAATTCACGGACCTATTATTTCTTTAACAAATGAGCAGATTGCTGCAATTACTGGTGTAAACCGTATATCTGTAAATCGAATCTTAAATTCTTTTGCACAAGAAAAAATTGTTCAATTAGAGTACAAAAAAATTATTATTCTAGACGAACAGCAACTGATCTATATTTTTAATGGTTTAGGATATTTCCTTGACTGAACCACCGGAGAATATAATATTCTTCGGTGGTTCTTTTCCTATCCATAAATTCATGTTAATAATTTCTTTGACTATAATAATTATAACAGTTTAAACATCATACATCAAAAAACTACATTTGCTATTCTTGCTACAATCCATCCAATATCTGTTACCTAATTTGAGTTCTTCCTACCATAGCAAACCCCTGTATCCCAGTCACAACAATTGGATCTATATTATAAAAGTGGACACGAAAAGTAATTGTGTAATACAATAAAGTAGACACCAAAAGGAGGTATCCACATGTCCACAGACAAACGCGGAACCAGATACGATGAAGATTTCAAACGTACCCTGGTCAACCTTTATCAGTCCGGCGGCAAATCACAGGCATCCCTTTGCAAAGAATACGGCGTTTCTGAAACGGCACTATCTCGTTGGATCAAACAATATTCAACCGTTGAAACTGACAACGGTGATGTTCTTACAGCTAAGCAGGTCAAGGAACTGCAGCGCCGACTGGCACAGCTTGAAGAGGAGAATCTTATCTTAAAAAAAGCGATTGCCATCTTCACGCCACACTCGAGCAACGATTAAATGCGGTTCATAAGCTTCGACTTCAGCATGATCTTAAAACCCTGTGCTGCGTTCTGGGCGTAAACCGCAGCACCTATTACAAACACTTCTGTTCAGAACCAGCGGACCGCACCAAAGCGAATCAGGAAATCTGCAGAATGATTCTTCAGATTTATGCGGATTACAACAAAAGGCTTGGTGCTTACAAGATCACATATGTTCTCCAGCGTGATTATGGCATTCACATTAGTGTCGGCAGAGTGTACCGCCTAATGAAAACCCTTAATCTACCTCGGATGTCTACTGAAAAACCTGCCCGCGGACATTAACATTCCGACAACGGCGAGTGCACCAGCCACCTTCGACAGGAGTTCCGGCAGAAAGCACCTAATCTTGTCTGGGTCAGTGATTTCACTTACATTAAGGCTGCCGGCAAATGGTACTACCTCTGTATTGTTATGGGAGACTGTTTCAAAGTTTGTGTAAAATGAAAAAACTGATATAAGATAATGAAATG
>CALCGT010000040.1 GCA_937901125.1 uncultured Clostridia bacterium
CGGTTTGCATTGGAATAATTAGGCGGTAGTGTTACAAAAAGGCTTGACCACTACAGTCGTTATCAGCTCACAATAGTTATACAATAGTAATCTAGCAAAAACTTCCTGTTTTATATATTCCGCCTTTCGTGCATGAAAACTAGTCAAACCGATGGCATATTTCAATTCCCTGAAAGAAGTTTCTATTCCCCAACGCAAACGGTATATTTCCTTTAGATCATCCATTGAAAACTCAAATCGATCCAGATTAGTTACTATCATTTCATAGGAATCATCTGCAATAAGAAGCCTTACAATCCTAAATTTTATAGCATAAGTATCTTTGCTCTTAAGTGGGAGGTAATCAAATGTTTGAATAGTTGGCATAAATTTATAATCTGCCAGTTTAGTTGCCTTTGTATTTTGACGTGTAAATATCATTGAAACATCAGTGTCATATACATCTGTCTTTGGAAGATTTAATCCAGAAGCAATTCCGTTGCTGTTTTTATCTTTTATGCGTATGACAAACTTCCATCCCTTGTTTATGGCATGAGCCATAAGGTTATAATTCTCATATCCACGGTCTGCAATCAGGATAACTTTGTCTAAAAAACTTCTTTCCATCATGTTTATACAGGCACGGATTTCCTGATATTCGGATGCCGTTTGCAATACTGCATCGAGATATAATCTATTCAACACATCATAAAAAGCATTTAAGTGAAGATGGTTTGTAATCAATCCGAACTGGTTGGACTTATAAGCAGTTTCCGGATCACTTGGATCTGTTGCGATAGACAGATTACTTCCATCACATGCAACAAGTCTGTAACCTTTATAATCATTAGTAGAAGTCATGTTTTCCTGTGTAAATGAATGAAAAAGGAAGTCAAAAGTTTCGGGTAACACTTTTGAACGCTGTTGTATGTAGGCAGAAACGGATGGGGTATTAACATCAAAATCAAAAAAATCTAGCAATTCCTTGCTCATCGTTCCACCACCTGAATTCATTGTTATCCCTATAAACTTTTTAAAATCGATTTTTCTGTTCCTGGTGAAATCAGTCCCGGGATTTTTGACAAAAAGACTGGGGTTTTCAGATATTTCAGAAATAAGGTCTGTTAAAGATTTAGTCACTTTGTTTATATACTCGCTCATTTATGGTGCCTCCCTGCAATTAAGATGTCTTAATTACAAGGGCCGCTTTCGCTGTCATATTCATTCACCAGCGAAAGCGGCCGCACATTTTCGCCTCAATGTCAAGTATTTATTACAAAATAAAAAGACCCCAGTATTATTACTAATACTAAGATCTTGATTCGCCATCTTAACTTAATGACATTGAGCGAAAGCCCCCTTTTTCCATTGCAGAAAACATTGTATTTTACCCACTTTTGCGGTATGATAAAAAAGACAAATTAGGGTTATTCTATTTATGAAATAAATTTGATATACAAAGGAGAAATCAAATGTTAGATATTTGTTTACTGGGGACAGGAGGCATGATGCCCATGCCCAGCCGCTTTCTGACATCGATGCTGGCAAGGCTAAATGGCAGGCTGGCACTTATCGACTGCGGCGAAGGCACCCAGGTCACCATGAAAATGCTGGGATGGGGCTTTAAGGCCATTGATGTGATTTGCTTCACCCATTTCCATGCCGACCATATTTCCGGTCTGCCCGGTCTACTCTTGACCATCGGCAACGCAGGACGGACAGAGCCCTTGACGCTGGTGGGTCCTGTGGGGCTGCAGCGGATTGTGGAAGGGCTGATGATGATCGCCCCGGAACTGCCTTTCCCCATAGAATATATTGAACTGGATAAGGATGCGCCGAACCCTGTACAGGTCGGCTTATTTGAGATCCACCATTGCCTTGCGGACCACATGGTGAAATGCTTCGCTTACCGCATCGACCTGTGCCGCAAAGGCAAATTTGATGTAAAAAAAGCAGAACAGCTGAACCTGCCCAAACCCCTTTGGGGCAGACTGCAGAAGGAAGGCACAGTGGAGTATGAAGGCAAAACTTACACGGCGGATATGGTGCTGGGGGAAAGTAGAAGAGGCATTTCTGTTGCCTATTGCACGGATAGCCGTCCTGTGGACAGAGTGATGAAATTTGTGGAAGGCGTACAGCTTTTTATTTGCGAAGGCATGTACGGCGAGGATGAGAAAAAACAGAAGGCGAGAGAGAATAAGCATATGCTGTTTTCCGAGGCAGCGCAAATGGCGAAAAATGCTAGGGTGGAACGGCTGTGGCTGACCCACTTCAGCCCTTCTTTGAATGAACCTGAGGAATTTCTGCCTGTGGCACAGGCGATCTTCCCTGCGGCAGATCTGGGAGAGGAACGCAAGTGCATCACCATTGAATTTCCCAAGGAAAACTGAACGGAGGTAGGATATGGAGGAAAAGAAAGATATTTATATATTGGCCATCGAAAGCTCCTGTGACGAAACAGCGGCGGCAGTGGTGAAAAACGGCAGAGAAGTGCTTTCCAATGTGATTTCTTCCCAGATTGCCCTGCATACGCTGTATGGCGGGGTTGTGCCGGAGATCGCATCCAGAAAGCATGTGGAAAATATCGATGGGGTCATCAAAACAGCCCTGCTAGAAGCCGGCATGAAGCTGGAAGAAATGGATGCCATCGGCGTGACTTATGGCCCCGGTTTGGTAGGTGCCCTGTTGGTGGGTCTGGCGGAAGCAAAGGCATTGGCCTATGCGGTGGAGAAACCCCTTATCGGCGTTCATCACATCGAAGGACATATCTGTGCCAACTATATCCAGAATAAGGATTTTGAACCTCCTTATATGGCGTTGGTGGTTTCCGGCGGCCATTCCCATCTGGTCTATGTTTCTGATTATGGCAAATATGAGATTATGGGGCATACCAGAGATGATGCGGCCGGCGAAGCTTATGATAAGGTTGCCCGTGCCATCGGTATGGGCTATCCTGGCGGTCCGAAGATTGATGCGGCGGCGAAGCTGGGCAATCCCGATGCTGTTAAATTCCCCAGAGTCTTTTTGGAGGAGGACAGCTATGATTTCAGCTTCAGTGGCCTTAAGTCTGCGGTGCTGAACTATGTGAACAAACAGAAAATGATGGGCGAGGAAATCGTCCCTGAAGATATTGCTGCAAGCTTCCAGCAGTCTGTGGTGGAGGTTTTGGTGGGCAAGACCATCAAGGCAGCAAAAGCCCATGGTGTGAAAAAGATCGCATTGGCAGGGGGGGTTGCTTCCAACAGCGCCCTTCGTAGCAAGATGCAGGAGGCATGCGAAAAAGAGGGCTTCTATCTGAGTGTACCTTCCCCCATTTTGTGTACGGATAATGCGGCAATGATCGGCTGTGCGGCGTATTATGAATATATCGCAGGGGTGCGAGATGGATTGGAGCTGAATGCCAACCCCAGCCTGAGACTAGGTCAGAGATAAAAAGATGTGGATGCAAAGGAGGAACGGCTTATGGCAAGTATTTTGAGCAGATATGAGAGCATTATGTCTATGAATGTTTGTGGCATGATTGAATTTGCAGAGGATCCCATGAAAATGGCGCGGCATTTGGCCCACCATTTGGAGGATGATCTGTCAAAAACAAGACGCGAGGGTGTTGCATTGATCGCGGAAATTGAAAAGCTGGAAGAGGATATGTACGTTCCCAATGCGGAGGCACTTTTGGTGGCAAAAAAGGCAGATCTGGTGAAACTCCATGAAATCCATGAAAAACTCAACGAACAGGTGCGTCAGATCACTGCCATGCGGGCGGCGACCTATACTGCTCAGCATAAGAAAAAATGAGGAGGGTTTCTTTTGATCCGTTTGGCAACGAAACAGGATTTGAATGAAGTGGAATGTATTTTCCATGAGATTTTGGATAAAGAGGCGGCCACTGTGAGTTACAGCAACTGGATAAAGGGAAAATATCCTACAAAGGCTCATGCGGAGCTAGCGTTAAACCAGGGTACCCTTTATGTGGGGGAGGATGAAAACGGTCGGCTGTTTGGCTGTGCCAATCTGAACCACATCCAACTGGATGAATATGTGAAAATTCCATGGATCTACGAAGCGGAAGGGGAAGAGGTCTTTGTAATCCATATGCTGTGTATCCGTCCCGATTGTGCGGGGCAGGGACGTGGAAGGGAATTTGTTGCCTTTGCAGAAGAATTGGCAAGGAAAAAAGGCTGCATGGTCGTCCGAATCGATACATATGAAGGGAACGCCCCTGCGGCAAATCTGTATCAGTCTTTGGGATACAGGCTGGCTGGGAAGACTTTGTTCCATTTCCAGCAGGTGATCTGGGAAAACCTGATCTGCTTGGAAAAGAAACTGTAAGCGGGAACGAGGTAAAAAAAGAGAGGCTTTTGCCTCTCTTTTTTATGCCGTATCTCCAACAGCAGAAGATTTTCTTTCTGCAAACAATTTTTTGAATATAAAACGAGTGATAGGGCCTACAGCAAACAGATTCCACAGCAGAGCCATGGGAAATTTCTTCATCACAGCACCGATACAGATGGCAGGGAATTGGCTAATAGGTACACCGCCCAGAATGATATTGAACAGGAAAGCGGCAACGGTACTCATGGTAGGACACAGGATAAGGACGGTACAGCCGGAGATGACCAGCGTACAGAAGAAGGGGGCATCCTTCTTTTTTGGTGCAGCCCTTGAAAAACAACTGGACTTATGCTTTCTCTGCACGTTGTATCTGATTTAGATTTTTCCGCCAAAAGTTACTTTAGCAGAAAAAAGAATTTATGTAAGAAAAAGTTTTAAAAAAATTTTAATCCGCCAGAAGGTCATAAAGCTCTTTCAGAGAACGGATCTCAAGATCGGCTTTTGCATTGGTATGGTTTTCTTCTCCATTGGGATTGAACCAGCAGGTTTCGATGCCGGCGTTGTTGCCGCCCTTGATATCAGAGGTCAGGGAATCACCGATGATGAGTGCCAGTGTGGGGTCAAAATCAGGGATACGGGCGAAGCACTGATCGAAAAATGCCTTCTGAGGCTTTTGGGAACCAAGGTATTCGGAAATAAAGATATCCTTAAAATAAGGCTTTAGACCGGAATCCCCAATACGGGTCTCCTGGGTGCTGGCAACGCCATTGGTAACGATATAGAGATTATGGGTCTTGCTGAGGGTCTGCACCACTTCGGGGGCTTCCGGGAGTACCTCACAGGCATGATCCAGATTGTGGCGATAGCTGTCCTCAAAGGCGGCACCGTCCCCTGCATAGCCGAAATGTGTAAAGAGACGAACGAAGCGGGTATAAAGGACGGTTTTTCGGTCGATGATGCCCTTTTCATAATCCTGCCACAGCTTTGCGTTATTCACCAGATGCCACTGATAAACAGCATCGGTAAAGGGCAGACGATATTCTGTGAAGGTCTTTGCCAGTGCCTTTTTTTCAGATGCGGAAAAATCCAGGAGAGTACCGTCCGCATCAAACAATAAAAATTTCTTTTTCATTTAAATCATACCTCCGTCCAATGTGATGATCTTGCCGGTCAGGAATTTTGCCCTTTGGCTGGCAAGAAAAACAGCCAGATCGCCCACTTCTTCGGGCTTGCCGAAACGCAAGAGAGGAATTTCTTCTGCCAGTGCCAGTCGTTCTTCTTCGGAGAAGCAGGCGTTCATTTCCGTATCGATCACGCCGCAGGAAATGGCATTGACCCGGATATTGGAAGGACCCAGTTCCTTTGCCATGGCTTTGGTAAAGGCATTGATGGCACCCTTGGAGGCGGAATAGACCGCTTCACAGGAAGCCCCTACCTCTCCCCACATGGAGGAAATATTGATGATAACGCCATCTTTTTTGTGTACCATAGCAGGCACGGCAAGATGGGTGCAGTTGAGGGCAGATTCCAGATTGACAGAAAGGACGCGCTGCCATTCTGCCGGGGTCATATCGGTGAAAAGACCGATGTGAGAGATACCTGCGTTGTTGACCAAAATATCTACAGAGCCGAATTTTTTTTCGATCTCCAAGAAAAACTCTCTGCATGTTTCATAATCGGAAACGTCTGCCAAAAGAGCAAGGACGGGGATGTTTTCCTTTTCTAATAAGGTTTTGGTCTCTTTTAGCTGAGCGATGCTTTTGGAGGCATTCAGTACCACGTTGCACCCGGCACGGCCAAAGGCCAAAGCAATCGCTTTGCCGATGCCCCGGGAAGAGCCGGTGACCAATACTGTTTTTTTGTTAAAATCCATAATTTTCACAGCCTTTTCCTATTTTATTGCTGAGTATCATTCTAAAGGAATTTTTAAGAATTTACAAGGTGGGAATTCCCGTTGGCTTTTGGGGAATGTTGTGTTATAATGGCTCATTACAAAGGGTATGTATTTGGAAAGGATGAATCAGATGAGAAATGAAATCTACAATAGGGAGTGGAGATGGATGGAACAGCTTTCTGCGGCGTTCCATGTGTTTTCTGCAAATATCTGCTCTGTCATCAAGGTGATGGCGATCATTTTTCTGCCCATCAGCATTTTGCAAAGTGTGGTATTAAGCCGAATGACAGCAGATACACAGTTGCTTTCTCAGCTTTTGCAGACGGGGAATGAGCTTACTTCCGGCTATTCCAATCTGATGACAGCTGGAGAGGGAACGAAATATATGCTTCATGTGGATTTTAGTACACTGGAGCAGGCCTTGATGCAAACGCTGACCAATGAACTTCTATATTATGCCATTGTGTTGTTTTTGCAGCCGGTGGGTATCATCGCCATTGCAAAGGTGGTAAGACAGTATATTGGCGCAAGGGATATTTCTGTGAAGGAGGCTTTGGCAGATGCTTTTTCGCTGATGCCAACGATTATTGTAACGGGTATCATTTATGGTATTTTGATGATTTTGGGCTATATGGTAATTGTGCCCGGCATATACTTCAATATTGCATGGGGATTTTATCTGTTCTGCATCGGTCTGAACGGGAAAAAGGGATGGAATGCTCTGAAATACAGTAAAGAGCTTGTCAAAGGCAAATGGTGGAGAACCTTTGCTTACCTGTGGCTTTTGAGCATTGTTGCGATGCTGTGGAATTCTGTATTTCAGTTAATCTATGTCTTTGCGCCGACCGGCATTGCCAGTGATATCCTGTATCAGTTCCTGTGCTATTTCTCTTTGGCTTTTGTGGCTGTGGGGAAAACGCTGCTGTTCATCAACCGAGAAGCCATTACCTTTGGGGTGCGCCCTATGGTAGAAATGACCGGGGAAGAAGGATCTGTGGAATCGCTGGAAGGCACTGTAGAAAGGGAATCTGTGGAACAGAAAGAAGAAAAGAAAGACGAATGATGAAGAATGGAAAACGCTCCAATGTCGTACAACATTGGGGCGTTTTTTGTCCCGTTTTTGCGAAAAAGAACTAGGAAAGTTTTTGTTTTTTTGATATACTAAAATGGTAGGCACAAATATAGTAGGAATAGAGGTGCGGTTTATGTATTCTGGAAATGGTCATTTTTCGGCAGAAGAAATGAAATATTTGAAACTGCTGTCGAATCAGTATAAAAATATCAATAGTGCAGCAACGGAGATCATCAATCTAAAGGCAATCTTGAACCTGCCCAAAGGGACGGAACACTTTGTTTCCGATATCCATGGGGAAGCGGATTCCTTCAGCCATGTACTGCGGAATGCTTCCGGTGTTATCAAAAATCAGATCAGTGCAATTTTTGGGGAAAGCCTGCGTAGCAGTGAAAAGAAATCTCTGGCGACACTGATCTATTATCCCGAAAAGAAACTGGAGCAGATGGCGGAAACGGAAGAGGAACTGGAAGAATGGTATAAGATCACTCTGCACAGACTAGTCAAGATATGTAAAGTGGTTTCTTCCAAATATACCCGCTCCAAAGTGAGAAAAGCACTGCCCAAGGAATTTGCGTATATCATCGAAGAACTGCTGCACGAAAACAGTGCCAGTGTCGATAAAGATATGTACTACACAGAAATCATACATACAATCATCGATCTGGGGCAGGCGGATCGTTTCATTATTGCCATGTGCAATCTGATTCAGAGACTGGCCATCGATCAGCTCCATGTCATTGGCGATATCTACGATAGAGGCCCTCATGCCGCTCGTATCATGGATATTCTGGCAAATTATCATTCTGTAGATATCCAATGGGGCAACCACGATATTGCATGGATGGGTGCGGCTGCCGGTTGTCAGGCATTGATCTGCAACGTTCTGCGTATCCAGACAAGATATGCTAACCTGGATACTATCGAAGAAGATTATGGCATCAATCTGCTGCCTTTGGCCACCTTTGCGATGGAAAAATATGCGGATGACCCCTGTGAACAGTTCAAACCCAAGGCAGATGAGGTGCTGAGCGATAAAGACTTCAAATTGATTGCGAAAATGCATAAGGCGATTTCCATCATGCAGTGGAAGATGGAAGCCCAGATCATCAAGCGTCATCCTGAATTCCACATGGAAAACAGACTGCTGCTGGACAAGATCGATTTCGAAAAAGGCACGATTTTGATCGAAGGTGTGGAATATCCTATGAATGATATGAATTTCCCTACCATCGACCCCAAAGACCCTTATGCCCTGACACCGGAAGAACAGGAAGTTATGGATAAAGTAAAATCTTCCTTCGTCAACAGTGAAAAGCTGCAGCAGCATATCCGTGTGCTGTATCATAAAGGCAGTATGTATACCATCTTCAACTCTAACCTGCTGTTCCACGGCGGCATCCCCATGAATGAGGATGGTACGCTGAAAACTGTTATCTTCCGTGGCAAGCAGTACAGCGGCAAGGAATATCTGGATGCAGTGGAAAGAACCATGCGTGAGGGCTATTTCAATAAGGCCCATACCAATGCAAAGCGCGAATGTATGGATATCATCTGGTATATGTGGTGCGGCGAGGATTCTCCTTTGTTTGGCAAAAAGAAGATGACAACATTCGAACGCTACTTTATCGACGATAAGGCTACCCATAAAGAAGTTAGCAACCCTTACTATTCCCTGCGAAATGAAGAGGCAGTATGTAAGCGTGTGCTGGAAGCCTTTGGTCTGGACCCCGATATGTCCCATATCGTGAATGGTCATGTCCCTGTTAAGGTATCAAAAGGCGAAAGTCCCATCAAGGCCAATGGCAGACTGTTCGTGATCGACGGCGGTTTCTCCAAGGCATACCAGAAGGTAACAGGTATCGCAGGCTATACCCTGATTTATAATTCTCACGGTATGGTGCTGGTATCCCATGAACCTTTCGTATCCACAGATATTGCCATTGCAGAAGAAAAGGATATCCTGTCCTCTACCGTTGCATTACAGTATACACAGGATCGTATCCGTGTAAGAGATACCGATATCGGCAAGAAGCTGCAGGAAAGCATCGATGAACTGGAAAAACTGTTGTATGTATACCAGAATGGTATCATCAAAGAACAGCAGTGATCGAATACATAAAAGGCCCCTCGTTAGAGGGGTTTTCTTTTTTGTATTTTTAGAAAACATATTTATTCAATATGAATAAAAAATAGGTGAAGATCAGATATATCTTTGGAATAAATTGACAAAGTTCAAAAAATATGATATGTTAAATGCGAATGAATTGCAATTATAAAGGAGGTCTTGTTTATGTCTTATAGTCCCTTATTAGGTTCTTCCTTCAATAGAACAAAACTACGGGATCCTGCCCATGTGAGTAGCTTTTCCGGTATGTGTTCTATGTGTACGGCAGATTGCGTAGGTACTTGTGAAATCGGTATTTCCGCCGTACGCGGCGCAGATGCAGTATATCCCACTACAACAGGGGATAACCAGGTGGCATCGGAGAAAGTATATCCCATTGATTATTCCCATTTCAACATCAATGGTCGTGTATTTGGTGCAGTGGGGGCAGAAGCGGATTCTGACAAAGCAACGATCCGTGATGTGAACCTAGAAACAGAAATTGGCACCCTTCATCCTGTCAAATTGAAACTGCCCATTGTTTTGCCTGCTCTGATCAAGCTAAATTGGCAGGATTATTTTGGTGGGGCGGCAATGGCAGGGGTATTGACTGTCATCGGCGAGGGTTCTGTGACAAAAGACCCTACATTAAGACTGGAAAATGGCAAAGTCGTACATTGTCCTAAACTGGGAGAATTTTTGGATGCCTTCCGTAAATATTACCGTGGCTATGGTCAGATCATCCTGCAGGTGAATGTGGATGACGACCGTATTGGTGTGCCGGAATATGCCATCAGGGAATGTGGCTGCGAGGCCATCGAATTCAAATTTGGCCAGTCCGCAAAGGGGACACAGCCTGTCAACAGACTGGCAACCCTGGAAGCGGCGTTGAAAGCCCAAGAACAAGGGTTGCTGGTTTTGCCCGATCCTTCTGATCCTCAGGTGCAGGAAAGATATAACGCAGGCTTTGGCGAAAACTTCCGTTCGTATGCAAGGCTGCCCATGTGGGATGAGCATTATTTGGTGCCCCGTATCAACCAACTGCGGGAAATGGGTCTGAAAAATGTATACTTCAAAATGGCTGGGTATGATTATGCTGACCTGGAGCACGTATTGCGGATCGCGGCAGCAGCCCAGGTTGATATGGTCACTTTCGATGGTGCCGGCGGTGGTTCCGGTTACAGCCCTTGTAAGATGATGAACGAATGGTGTCTGCCTACAGTTGTAATGCAGAGCTACCTGAATGATATTATGGCAAGACTGGAAAAAGAAGGCGTGACCCTGCCCCATATTGCGGTCACAGGCGGTTTCTCCATGGAAGATCAGGTTTATAAGGCACTGGCATTGGGCGCACCTTATATCAGTGCAGTTGGTATCTGTCGTGCATCCATGGCAGCGGCTATAAGCGGGAAAAAGGTGGGCGAGCTGTTGGAAGCAGGTAAGCTGCCCGTGGAACTGCAACGTTTTGGTTCCACAAAGGATGAGTTATTCCCTGACCTGAGAGAGCTGCGCAATATTTATGGCGAAGAAGCAAATACATTTAGCACAGGGGCAGTAGGTGTTTATTCCTACCTGAACAGGATTGCCTTTGGTCTGAAGCATTTTGCTGCACTGAATCGTAAATTTGACTTGAAATACATAGAGAAAAATGATATCTTCCCTCTGACCAGAGATGCGAAAGATATCATGGACGGCAAATGGATGAAATAAGATTTGCAGAAAGAAAAGGAGCCTTAAATCAGGCTCTTTTTTTTGTGGGGCGTTGTGAGGATTCGGCGGTTGTGGTATACTATTATGATAATATAAGATAAGTGTTGAAACCAAATTTGAGATAAATGGAGCAAATAATATGAATGAAAAAGCATTGCATACTTTAGAATATGACAAGATCATACAAAAGCTAGTGGGCTTTGCGGTTTCCCCTATGGCGAAGGAACGGGCGGCGGCCCTGTGTCCTTCTTCTGCCATGAGCGATATTATCATCTGGCAGCAGGAGACCACAGAAGCGACCACCATGACCTTGAAAAAAGGCACACCTTCCTTTGGTGGGTTCCGGGAAATCCGTCCCCAATTGAAGCGTGCTTCTATGGCGGGGGTTCTTTCCATTGCAGAATTGATGGCCATTGGTGAATTTGCCTATGTTTGCCGCAAGGTGAAAAACTACGCCAGAAAAGAAAACAAAATGGAGATCTATGAGAGACTGGATGAATACTTCGACCTCATCATCCCTCTGGATAAATTAGAAAATGAGATCAGCCGCTGCATCCTTTCTGAAACGGAAATTGCTGATGATGCCAGCTCCGGTCTGCGCAGCGTCCGTAAGGAAATCAAAATTTCCAACGAACGTGTGAAAGATCATCTGAATGGTATCATTTCTTCCTCTGCCTATAGAAATATGCTGCAGGATTTTGTCATCACTATCAGAAATGACAGATATTGCGTGCCTGTCAAGGCAGAATACAGAAGTTCCTTCCCCGGCATGATCCACGATCAGTCCAATACGGGTTCTACATTGTTCATGGAGCCTTTGAGCGTCATTCAGCTGAACAACAAGATCAAGGAACTGCAGGCCAAGGAAAAAGAGGAGATCGAAAAGATTTTGCTGATGCTGTCCGATTTGGTGACAGCCCATGCCATTGCCATCGAAGGGAATCTGGAGCTGTTGACACAGCTGGACTTTATCTTTGCGAAAGCGGCACTGTCCCTTTCTATGGATGGTACACAGCCCATGTTCAATACAAAGGGCTATATCAATATCCACAAGGGCAGACACCCGCTGCTGGACCAGAAAAAAGTGGTGCCTACGGATATTTATCTGGGCAAGGATTTCACTACACTGCTTATTACCGGTCCCAATACCGGCGGTAAGACGGTAGCCCTGAAAACATTGGGTTTGTTTTCCCTGATGGGGCAGGCAGGTTTGCACATCCCTGCCTTTGATAATTCTCAGCTGGCAGTATTTGATCATGTATTTGCAGATATCGGTGATGAACAGAGTATCGAGCAGAGCTTGTCTACCTTCTCTGCTCATATGACAAATATCGTCCGCATCATGGATGAGGTAACAGATGATTCTCTGGTGCTGTTCGATGAATTGGGCGCAGGTACGGACCCTACAGAGGGTGCGGCATTGGCGGTTGCCATCATCCAGGCTTTGTTGGAGAGAAAGATTCGCACAGCCGTGACCACCCACTACAGTGAATTGAAGGTATTTGCTTTGTCCACAGAAGGGGTAGAAAATGCCTGCTGTGAATTCAGCGTGGAAACCTTAAGACCTACCTATAAACTGCTCATCGGTATTCCAGGAAAAAGTAATGCCTTTGCCATTTCCAAGCGGTTGGGTCTGCAGGATTACATTCTGGATAGTGCGAAAGAATTTATCAGCCAGGATGAAGCCCGATTCGAGGATGTTATCACCGATTTGGAGATCAGCAAGAAATCTGTAAAATTTGAACAGGAAAGAGCAGAACAGTATCGCCGGGAAGCGGAAGAATTGAAAAAAGAAGTGGAACGGCAGAAAGAAAAGACCAAGGAGCAGAAGGAAAAAATCCTTGCTAAAGCCAGAGAAGAAGCCAAGCAAATTTATGCCCAGGCAAAGGAAGAAGCCGACAGCATCGTAAAAGAAATGAACAAACAGGCGAAGGAAGCCAACAACCGCAACAAGGTTTTGGAACAGCGCCAAAAGCTGAACGAAAAGCTTTCTTCTATGCAGCAGGATTTCCTGAAATCCAAAAAGGTGAAGCCAAACCACAAAGCGCCCGAAAACCTGAAGCCTGGCGACAGGGTCTATGTTATCTCCTTCGACCAGAATGGCGAAGTGATCTCCGCGCCGGATAAAAATAAAGAAATCATGGTGCAGATGGGTATGATGAAAATGAAAGTGCCTTTGGCAGAATTGATGCTGGACGATACCCCACAGCCTAAGGAAAAACAGAAAAGACAGCAGCCTGCCAAAGCGAAGCTCTCCAAGAGCCAGTTTATCTCTGCGGAGATCGATTGCCGTGGGCAGTTGGTGGATGAGGCTGTTGCTAATATCGACAAATATATCGATGATGCGTATCTGTCTGGATTGAAACAGGTCGTTATTATCCACGGGAAGGGTACCGGTGCCCTACGGGCAGGCGTGCAGCAGTACCTGAAAATGAATTCCCATGTGAAAAGTTTCCGTCCCGGTACCTTTGGGGAAGGGGAAGCAGGTGTTACCGTTGTGGAATTGAAATAACATTGGTTTGTGAAAAACGAGGTGAAGAAGATGGGGAAACAAAGAATTCTGATCGTCGATGACGATATGCATATTGCGGAACTGATCTCTCTTTATATGATGAAGGAGGGGTTTGAGACCCAGGAAGTATATGATGGCAAGGAAGCGGCAAAGGCGGCGGAAAGCTTTGCCCCTGACCTGATCCTGCTGGACTTGATGCTGCCCGGTATGGATGGGTATCAGGTCTGCACAGAGGTCCGAAAGACCAGCCGTGTGCCTATTATCATGCTGACAGCCAAAGGCGAGACCTTTGATAAGGTGCTGGGGCTGGAATTGGGGGCAGATGATTATATCGTGAAGCCTTTTGACCCCAAGGAACTGGTGGCAAGGGTGAAAGCGGTGCTCCGTAGATATGAACCCAAGCAGGACGAGGAAGATAAAAATGTGCTGAGGTTCGGCGACTTGGAAATCAATCTTTCCAACTATTCTGTGGTGTATCAGGGAAAAAGCTTGGATTTTCCTCCTAAGGAATTTGAATTGCTCAGTTTCCTGGCACAGCATCCCAATCGGGTATTTACCAGAGAACAGCTGCTGGATCAGATCTGGGGATATGAATATGTGGGGGATACCAGAACGGTGGATGTGCATGTAAAGCGTATCCGTGAAAAGCTCAATAGTGAGGATGAATGGGGCATCCGCACCGTTTGGAGCGTTGGATATAAGTTCGGTCAAAAATAAGTAAATAAAAAAGGGGCGCTGATACAGGCGTCCCTTTTATGTAAGTCTGAAATTATTCTTCTGTTTTTTCTGCAGAAGGTTCTGCTTCAGCAGGCGCTTCTGCGGCAGGTTCTTCCGTAGGAGCGGCTTCGTTATCGCTGGAAGCGTCTCCTGCGGGAACGGCAGTTTCCCCTGTCAGACGGGCAGGGTTCTTTGCTGCGTTTGCGGCTTCTTGAGCCGCTTTATATCGTTCCATCATCTCTTTGCGCTGTGCATCTTTACGCATATTGGACCAGCGCAGCATGAAGCACAGGAACAGAAGGAACAGAATCAGATAATGAAAACTATTCATATTGCCCCAGTCCACGCGGAATATGACAAGGATCGTCAGAGCAATGAGAAGCGGATCTTTTGGGGGGACCTTCTTTCTTTGGGGAGGTCTGTTTTGCATATTATTTTCCATAAGTAAGTACGAGGCGAGACTGCCTTTCTCCTTTCTGTGATTTTTTGTTTTTCCAGAAAAAACAACTGTGTAAAACAGTATACCATTCTTTTATGGTTTTGTAATGCTTTTTTTGATAATTTTGGAGGAATGAAGATGAAAAAAGATTCCATTGTGCGAAAGCAGATGCTGCTATATATGACGACCATCGCTGTCTGCATCTCTTTGATGGGCGGTGCGCTGACGTTGGTGTATACGAATCATTATATGAATGAGAAAAGAGAGGAATTGGTTACCCAGGGGGAAAAAATTGCAGCAGCTTTTTCGAAGGGCTATCGCACGGGAAATTTGAATAATTTAAGCTATGAACTGCAGGTTTTGGAAACCTATATGGATGCCGGTATTCTGATGGTCAATCGGGATGGGCAGGTCATCATTGCTTCGCCGGAACTGAATCAGGAGATCTATGAAAAAAAGGTGCTCAGTGAAACATTGCTGGAAGGCGTTCTGGAAGGCAATGTGGTTTCAGTACAGACGAAAAAAGGACAGTTTTCCGATATGCCTATGCTAGTGGTGGGCTATCCCCTTTCGGAAGGACAGATTGCCGGGCTGTTTATGTGTCGGCCGCTGCCGCAGATCCAGGCTTCCCTGATGGAAATGTATCAGATGAGTATGGTTAGTCTGTTCTTCGTTTCTTTGCTGGGGCTGATCGTCAGCTACCTGACAGCAAAATATGTGGCATTGCCCCTGATGCAGATGAACCGTGCGGCAAAAGTCATTGCCAATGGCAACTTTGAGGAAAGAGTTATGGTAAACAGCAATGATGAATTGGGCGAGTTGGCAGAAAGCTTTAATCACATGGCAGAGAGCCTGCAGGCCCATGAGAAGGTACAGAAAGATTTCATTGCCAATGTTTCCCATGACCTGCGTTCCCCTTTGACCAGTATGCAGGGCTTTCTGACAGCCATGCTGGATGGGACGGTGCCGCCGGAAAAACAGGAAAAATACCTAAAGATCGTTCTGGAAGAAACACAGCGTCTTTCTCGTATGACCCAAGGTATTGTGGAATTGAGCCGTGCCCAGAGCAGCGCCATTTTGCTGGACGAATCTGATTTTGATATCAACGATCTGATCCGCATGAATATTGAAATGCTGGAACCACAACTGAGAGAGAAAAATGTGCATATCCATGCTATTTATGCGGAAGAAAAAACGATAGTCCACGGGGATATGGATAAAATTTCCCGTGTGCTGCAGAATCTGCTGGGAAATGCTGCGAAATTCTCGCCGGAAAATGGCATTATAGAAGTGGAGACTACATTAAAAGAAAAGAAAAAGGTACTGATTTCTGTAAAGGATGAAGGTCCCGGCATCAGTGCGGAAGATCAGAAGTATGTATTTGACCGTTTTTATAAGACGGATACGACCCGCAATAAGGATAAGACTGGCAGCGGCATTGGCCTTGCCATCGTGCGTGAATTTCTGCAGGCCCATGGGGAGACTATCACGGTAAAAAGCGAAGAAGGGGAGGGCGCAACATTTGCTTTCTCTCTGAAGCTTTCTGATGAGGAATAATTGACAAGAGATTTTTTGCATGCTACTTTAAATACAAAGAATTTTTAAATAACAGGAGGCGGTCAAATGAAGTATAATTTTGATGAAGTGATCAACAGAAAGAATACGAACTGTATGAACACGGATGGCTGGCGGGAATATATTTTCCATGCGCCCCGCGATCGAAAATTTCCTTTCCCCGATGATGAATATGTGAGAATGTGGATCGCCGATATGGAATTTGCCACACCTCCTTGTATCATCGATGCCATGAAGGAACGGCTGGATAAGAGGATCTTTGGATATACGAAGATTTTTGATCCGGGTTATTTCGAAGCCTTTTCCAATTGGTGTCGCAGTCGCTATGGCTGGAGCTGTGAGAAGAAAGATTTGGTAACCTCTCCCGGTATCATTCCTGCACTGTTTGAATTGGTGGAATATATTTGTAAGTCAGATGAAAAAGTACTGATTTTGACACCTTCCTATGCATATTTCAAGCACGCGGCAGATCATAGCCATATCGAACTGGTATGTTCCGATCTGATTAACGAAAATGGTTACTATACCATGGACTATGCGGATATCGAAGTGAAGGCAAAGAACCCTAAGGTGAAACTGTGCATCTTCTGTAATCCTCATAACCCCAGCGGTAGAATTTGGACTGAAAAAGAACTGAAGAGATTTGGAGATATCTGTTTGGCGAATGATGTACTGGTGATCTCCGATGAGATCCATTGTGATTTGATCCGTACAGGTTTAAGACATACCCCCTTTGGCAAAGCTGTATCCCGGAAGCGATCAGATTATTACCTGTATGGCACCCAGTAAAACATTCAATATGGCGGGGCTGATGTTTTCCAACATTATCATTCCCAATAAGGAAGTCATGGCGGTTTGGAAAGACATACATTATGATTTCGAAAATCCCCTTTCCATCGTTGCAGCCCAGGCGGCCTATGAAAAAGGCAGCGAATGGCTGTCTGAATTGAAACTGTATCTGGATGATAACTTCAAGTTCCCGAAGGAATACCTAGCAAAGCATCTGCCCAAGGCAGTATTCTGCATTTCTGAAGCTACATATTTAGGATGGGTGGATATTGGTGCTTATGTTGCACCCGGCGAAGACCTGCCTCTGCTGTTTGCTAATGAAGCAGCGGTATTGCTGGAAGGCGGCGATATGTTCGTACAGAATTCTGATACATTCATCCGTTTGAATCTGGCGTGTCCTAGAGCGTCACTGGCAGAAGGCCTGCGGAGAATCTGCTATCTGCTGAATCATAGAAATAAATAGAACGCAAAATACCGAGACGAATTTTCGTCTCGGTATTTTTTATGCTTTGCAATATACTGTTTATAATGTTTCTTACAGCTTTTCCGCTTCATCCATCCAGATGCGGCTATGGGCATCGGTAGGCATGCGCCAGTCGCTTCTGGGAGACAGGCACAGGGCACCCACCTTGGGACCATCGGGCAGGCAGGAACGTTTGAACTGCTGGATGAAGAAACGGCGGTAGAAGTTTTTCAGCCATTTCAGCAGGGTTTCTCTATCATATTCTCCATTGAAGGATTTTTCCGCTAGGAACAGAACCTTTGCAGGGGAATAGCCAAAACGGATGATCTGGTAGAGGAAGAAATCGTGGAGTTCATAAGGGCCAACCAGATCTTCCGTTTTCTGATTGATCTTTCCGTTCTCATCAGGAGGCAGTAATTCTGGGCTGACAGGAGTATCTAAAACATCCAGCAGAGCAGCGGAGGCTTCCGCATCCACTTCGCCGTTAGTTGCCACCCATTTTACCAGCACGCGTACCAATGTTTTGGGGATGCCGCCATTGACGCCATACATGGACATATGGTCGCCGTTATAGGTTGCCCAGCCCAGTGCCAGTTCGGACAAGTCGCCTGTACCAACAACCAGACCGTTGTATTTGTTTGCCAGATCCATCAGAATCTGTGTACGTTCACGAGCCTGGGCGTTTTCGTAAGTTACGTTATGCAGGTTAATATCGTGTTCAATATCCTTGAAGTGTTGTGTAACTGCTTCACGGATAGGGATTTCTTTCATGGTGATGCCCAAAGAATGCATCAGTGTCAGAGCGTTCTGATAGGTTCTGTCTGTTGTACCAAAGCCGGGCATGGTCACACCGATGACATTGCTACGGTCGATGCCCAAATAGTCACAGGCTTTTGCACAAACCAGCAGAGCTAATGTAGAATCCAGACCGCCGGAAATACCGATCACCAGGGACTGAGAATGGGTATGTTCCATACGTCTTGCCAGACCTGTTGTCTGAATGCCAAAGATATTTTTGCAGCGAGCGTCCAGATTTTCTTTCGGTGTGAAAGGAGCATTGGACAGAGGTCTGTTCCAGTTTTCCAAAGTAGGGTCTTCCTGCATATCGAAGAAGATCTGACGATAGAATTTCTGGTTTTCTGCTTTTTGCAGATGGGACATGAATGTGGTATGCTTGCGGCGTTCTGCCATCAGCATTTCCACATCGATATCTGCATAGACCAGCTGACTTTCCCTAGAGAAGCATTCTGTTTCTGCAAACAATACGCCGTTTTCATAAATCATGCTGTGACCGCTGAAAACAGCATCCTGTGTGGATTCGCCGATGCCTGCGGAAGTATAGACATAAGCAGACAGGGTACGGGCGGACTGCTGAGATACCAGCTGCTGACGATAGCCGGGTTTGGAAGCAAGCTCATTGCTTGCGGAAAGATTCAGGATCAATGTTGCGCCATAGAGGCTCAGGTAGGAACTGGGAGGGATGGGCACCCACAGGTCTTCACAGATTTCAGCACCGATCTTCAGTTCTGGGATGCCTTCTGCGGCGAAGATCAGGTCTAAGCCGATGGGTACATTTTGCCCTGCGTAGGAGATTTCCTCTGCCAGCAGATCATCGGCAGAAGCAAACCAGCGTTCTTCATAAAATTCACTGTAGTTGGGGATATGGGTTTTGGGAACAATCCCCAGCAGTTTGCCTTTATAGATGGCAACAGCACAGTTGAAATTCTGATTATCTACTGCGATAGGTGCACCGATCAGCAGGAACAGATCCAGATCCTTTGTGGCTTCTGCGATTTCCTGCACGGCTTTTTCTGCCGCTTTCAGCAGGGGTGCCTGGAAGAACAGGTCTGCACAGGTATAACCAGTGACAGACAGTTCGGGGAAGGACAGCACACGGACTTTTTTGGCAGCGGCCGCTTCCGCCAATTTTAAAATTTCTTCTTTATTATAGACACAATCGGCAACTTTCAGCTTGGGTACGGCTGCGCCGACTTTTACATAACCAAACATAGATTCATCTCCTTAGAATTTTCTGAACAGACCAATGACCTTGCCGAGGATGGCAACGTCTTTTACGATAATGGGAGACATAGAAGAATTTTCGGGCTGCAAACGTACGAAATCCTTTTCCTTATAGAAGGTTTTTACAGTAGCATAATCTTCGATGAGAGCAACAACGATATCGCCGTTTTTCGCATCCTGCTGCTGGCGAACAAGGATCAGATCCTTATCGAAAATGCCTGCTTCAATCATACTTTCCCCTTTGACACGGAGCATAAACACAGTGTCATTGTGGACATAATCCACGGGGATAGGGAAAGTATCTTCGATATTTTCTACTGCGAGGATAGGCACGCCGGCAGTGATATTGCCTACGATGGGGACATTCACCAGTTCCCGTTGAGGAGCCTCAAAACCGGGATCCAGGATCTCGATAGCTCTGGGTTTGGTAGGGTCTCTGCGGATGAGACCTTTCTTTTCCAGACGGGAAAGATGGCCATGGACGGTAGAGGTGGATTTCAGTCCTACGGCATCGCAGATCTCTCGAACGGAAGGGGGATAGCCCTTTTCCCGAACTTCTGCCTTCATATATTCCAAAATTTGCTTTTGTTTTGCGGACAGTTCGCTCATATTCTCACTCCTTATAATTGTATCCAAATGGATCGGAATTATCAAGTAAATGGCAGAAAAAAGTAATATCCTGCCGGATGGGTAATTTGCTTTGCAAAGTTGCTTATGGGAATGGTTTCTATTCCCAACTGTATTGTTCGCCTCTATTATATCATGGGAAAAACGAAAAATCAAACCTATGTTCGCAAAATTTTTCAAAAAGTATTGACAAGGAATGTGTGTTCTTGTATGATGCAAATAGAAAACGAAAAAATGTTCGATAGGAATGGGGAGAAAACATGGAAAGAAGAACACAGAGAAGAGTCGTAAGAAAATTCAGAAAGATCAGAAAAAATACCTTTGCGCTGCTGACAATGGCTTTGATCCTCTGCTTGGGAACCTTTGCCATGGGGGCGCAGACAGAAAAAACAACAAAGACCTATTATGAATCTGTTGAAATTCATAAGGGCGATACCATTTGGAATATTGCGGAAGAATACAAAACAGAAGATGAAAAAACCGAACATATGGTGGATGCTATTCTGGAGTTGAATGGACTGAAAACAGCGAACGTACGAGCGGGCGAAAGTATCATCGTGCCTGTGACATCAGAAATTTAAAAAAGAGAACGGAATACAGGTGTGGCTTAAGAAAACATGAGTTTAAATTCTATTGATTTCTTAGTTTCGTCGCAAGTATGTCCTCAAAAAAAGGTTTTAAGTTTAATGAGGGTATATCAAAGGGAGTGGAAATATTTCCTGCTCCCTTTTTTAATAAGGAATTCTTAAACAATTCTTACGGTTTTCCCTGACCCATTGCGAAGGAACCCTTCTTTATGTTAATATAATGGCAGGAAGATATATTTTTGAAAGAGAATATGTTTCGCCCGAACAGGGAAAAAAACTGCATAAAGGAGGTTGAAAGGGATGTTCCCATGGATCGTTGTTTTGGCGATTCTCGGTCTGGTGATGCTCTTTGCGGAGATCCTGATGCCGGGATTCGGGTTATTTGGCATTTTGGGTACGATTTCTCTTTTCGGCTCACTGATCCTGACCTATCGGTTATATGGGATGGTCACATTTTTGATCATGCTGGCGGCGATGGTTGCGATCTTTTTTGCAATGGTTTATGTTGCAAAGAAAAGCGGGCTGTACAATAAAGTCATTTTGAAAGACAGGCAGGAAGCTAAGGATTTTGATGAAAGCGTCCTGCAGGGGCTTTTGGGACAGGTAGGGATCACGCAGTCGACGCTGCGACCCTTCGGGGTGGCAGAGTTTGATGGGAAGATGATCGATGTCTGCTCTCAAGGGGATTTCATTGACAGAGGAGAAAAAGTGCAGGTGGTACAGATCACAGGGAAGACTGTGACCGTGAAAGCCTACACAGAATAAGGGTAAAGAAGAGACATAAGGAGGCGTATGCTATGCTTGGTATTTTTAATTTTATCATTCCTGTTATTGTCATTTTAGTCATCGTTGGCATTTTTCTGAGTTTTGTACCTTTGGGGCTTTGGATCTCTGCAGTTTCTGCAGGGGTAAAGGTAAGCATTTTCTCTCTGGTCGGTATGAGACTGCGCAGGGTACGGGCAGATAAGATCATCCGTCCCTTGATCAAAGCCCAGAAGGCAGGGATGAACGTCAATGCGAACCAGCTGGAATCTCATCTGCTTTCCGGTGGTAGAGTAGACAATGTGGTCGATGCGTTGATTGCCGCCCACAGGGCAAATTTAGACCTGTCCTTTGAAAGAGCTGCGGCTATCGATCTGGCGGGCAGAAATGTTTTCGAAGCGGTAAGAATGAGTGTAACCCCTAAGATCATCGAAACACCCTGGATTTCTGCAGTGGCGATTGATGGTATCGAAGTGAAAGTTATTGCAAAGGTAACCGTAAGAGCAAACCTGGGCAGACTGGTCGGCGGTGCAGGGGAAGAAACCATCATTGCCAGAGTTGGTGAAGGTATCGTTACGACCGTTGGTTCTTCCCAGAGCCACAAGAGCGTGCTGGAAAACCCTGATCTGATTTCCAGAACCGTATTGGCAAAGGGTTTGGATAATGGCACAGCATTTGAGATCCTGTCCATTGATATCGCCGATGTGGATATTGGCAGAAACATTGGCGCACACCTGCAGATCCAGCAGGCAGAGGCGGACAAACAGATCGCTCAGGCGAAGGCAGAAGAACGTCGTGCAACGGCGATCGCCAAAGAGCAGGAAATGAAAGCGGATGTAGAACACATGAAAGCAAAAGTTGTAGAAGCGGAAGCGGAAGTTCCCCGTGCTATGGCGGAAGCACTGCGTAGCGGCAACCTGGGGGTAATGGATTATTACCGCATGCAGAATGTGCAGGCTGACACAGCGATGAAAACCAATGTGGGCAATACAGATCTGACAAATGTGTTCCAAAATGGAACAGACAGAGGAAAAAAAGAAATTTAAAAAACGAGCGATGATGCATCGCTGGGGGAGGGTGCTGAAGGGCACCCTCTTTTTTTATAGATAGGAAGAAGGTATGAAAATGGGAACGACTCTGGAACGGGAATGGAAACGGCTGTTGAAAAAGGAAGAACGGATGCTTCATTCTGCAGAAAATAAAAAAGAAACGAAACTGGATGGAAAAATCAATGTATTGACGGGCAGAATAGAAGAAAAGATTCCGGAAAAGCTTTTGGAAACAATTGATGCAACGTTTTATAAAGCGTTTCTTGTAATTTTTGAAAAAGGAACAGGTGTGATCGAAAAAACTTTTAAGAGGGATGAGCTGCGGCTGGAATTTCAGGTAAATGATTTCCGCTTGGATAAAAAGCCGACAAAGCGGTCTTTGAAAAAGGTCGACGCAGCAGGAAGGAAAAGCAGGTTGCTCAATTCCGCTGTGACGACGGCGGAGGGCATCGGCTTGGGGCTGTTGGGTGTAGGTATCCCTGACATTCCAGTTTTTTTGAGTATGCTTTTGAAGGGATTGTATGAAATGTCAGCCAGCTATGGCTACGATTATAATCAGAAGGAAGAACAAATTTTTATTCTGAGGTTGATCGCCGCGGGCTTGGCGGCTGATGATGAGAAACGAAAAGCAGATCGTCTGGTGGATGCTTGGATTGGTCTTGCGGAAGCGGAAGATGCTTTTTCCTTTGAAGAGGAAGTAAAGCGGGCATCCGCTGCTCTTTCCAACGGGATGCTGATGGCAAAATTTATCCAAGGCCTGCCGTTGGTCGGTGCGGTAGGTGGTATGAGCAATCCTGTTGTAAATCAAAAAGTAATGCATTACGCTGCCATGAAATATAAAAAAAGATATCTGGCGACGAAACGAAAGGATGCATAAAAGAAAAAAGAATAGCCATACTATGACTGCGGGAGGAACTCGCAATGAAGCAATGGAAAAAAACAGGGAGGTCATAGTGATGGACAAGAACAATAACAAAACAAACAACAAGACAGAAAAGAACAATCAGAAGGGCATGAACAGAACAGAATTTGCTCAGGAATACAGCATCGACACAGGCAAAAACGATAAAACAAACAAAAATAGCAAAAACAACAAAACAAACAAATGTAACTAAAGCGTTCCTATTTATGGGCGCATTATAAGGAAAGAAACGGTTTTTTCTTGGAGAATGGTCTGAGAAAAGACCGTTTTTTCTTATAAAATCAAGGATTTTAAAAAAGTCGAAAAAAGCTGAAAAAAGGTGTTGACATTTTCCGTCAGACGAGTATAATAAACAACTGTCGTTGCT
>CALCGT010000041.1 GCA_937901125.1 uncultured Clostridia bacterium
TAACAGTTGCTTCCGCACGAGTGATGTTTCTTTCGGGACCTACTGTGTTGTCAGGGTAGCCCTGAACATACTGGAAGTGATCCTCTGTGTTCAGCACTTCATCAACTTTTGTGGGTTTCTTTGTAGGTCTGTTCTTGGAAGGGATACCGCCGGTGCTATCTTTCACGCCTGTTTCGACTTTTTTACTTCTAACCAACTCTTCCCCGTCTCTATCCTCAGCAATTGCTACGTTTGTTACATCTTTGCTGCTGGAAGAAACAGTACCTTCATATACCAGAACAATGCTTGCGCCTTCAGGAAGTTCATCGATCAGAACTTTATCGTCATTCACTTTTGTAATTACGATATCGTCTTCTGTTTGAATTTCATCATTTTTATTGAATTTTACCAGTTCTCTATCTTCAATAATACCGATAAATTCGCCATTTTTCAGATTTGTCGCTTTGTCAATGACTGTGATAAAGGATGCGTCTTTCGTACCATCAAAGTTATCTACAGTAATATAGTAAGTCAGTTCATCGCCTTTGCTTACTTTCTTACCATTATAATCCTTACCGTTTACTTCAACCAGTTCTTTTTCAATATCGAGGTCTGCTTCTTTATCGGGAACATCTCTTTTCACCAGTACATAATGTACATGATAAGCTGCATCTGTGGGTTCCCAACCAATATTTTTCAGTTCCAGCTTATAGTCCTTTGCTTCGCCAGTCAAACCAGCACCACGGCTATTCAATGCTGTAATTACCTCTGCTGCTGTAACCTCTGTTTTAGGAGCAACACTATTGTCAGTCATCCATTCTGCACTTGCTGTATTGCCGGCTGCAACCTCATTCCAAACGCTACTTGTGCCAGGTTCCAGTCCTTCAACTTTCACAGACTCATTCAGGAATGCGTAGCCTGCGTCTACAGACAAGTCTACTCCATCCACTTCATCTGTCACATCATTCTGCACTTCCGTGATATTTGCATCGTATACATAGAAACGAACAATCGCAGATGTATCCTCTTCGGGAGGTGTCACAGGTTTCGCATACAGAACAGTATCTTTTGTTACTACATCTGTATCAAAATCCCAAGGCTGTGCGCCTACTTTATCCTTATACCATGTATTGTTGTCAGGTGTAGCTGCCTTTCCATTGTACTCTACGATCTGAGAAGCAGGTTCACTGACATCAGTTCCATTGTCATCGAAAGTTACATCGAATTTCAGATAAATTTCTGTAATATATTCTCCACCAAATACGGCATCGGGAACATCTGTCGCTGTTCTGATATATTTAGCATCTACGTTTACAGTATTGCCGTCTTTCAGAACGATCTCCAGACCGCTTACATTGTTTTCATTTACAATTTTTACTACATTCATTGTATACCAATGATCCTGACCGGGCATAGCTGTATAATGATTCCCCAGTTTATTGCCGCCTGTTGCCTTCTCAGCGCCCGCAACCACATTGATAGCAGCTACGTCATTGATTGAATAAGGTGTTTCAGGCTTCAGAGTATCGTTTACTTTATTCACGATCGCCTGTTTAAACATTGTGTGGAATTCTGTGTCACGCACATCAGGAACTGTAATGTTTTTATATTTTACAGTTGCAGAATCACGCTGCTTGCCAACAGTTACAATATTTACAATATCGTTGCCCTTATCTTCTGCTGTTGTTGTATATGTGTAAGTCAGAATTGTATAGCCAGGAATCACGATTTCCTGATCACTGCATTCAGGCAAATTGAAATCGGGCAGTTTATCACAGCCTTCAAATTTATCGAATTTAGAAAGGATATCCTTCCAATCTAAATCATCGAAATCAAAGCCCATTGTTTTTGCACCGGGTCTCATACTGCCAAAGATCGCTTCCAGAATCTTTGCAATGTCTGTTTTTACAGTAGATTCATACTGTGCAGGAACAGGAACTGTGATTGCGCCGTCATTATCGCTGTACACTTTCTCAGGTCTGCCGGAGATCAGTTTATCTACTGTTACATAATAGATATTTTCTGCGCCATCCAGCTTCGCATCTTCTACCAGAACCTCAATGTCCTCTGTATTGTGGTTTTCCAACAGAACGAAATACTGAATCTTCTGACCAGCATCTGTATAAACTGTAGGCACTGCGGCTTTTTCTACTCTGTGAACTTCTGCTCTCCACTGTGCATACAGGTCGAGATTGCTTGTTACAGGAGTATCAAAATCGTATTTCTCTTTGCCTGCTTCCTCTGTTGTCCAGCCAAGGAATGTATATTCACCATCTCTTGTGGGCTCAGAAGGTTTTGCTACTGTTTTGCCTTCTTCAACTTTTACTGTTTTATAAATGCCCTCTTTAGGAGCATCTTTGTAGTTGTAGTGGAATGTTACAGTATACTCCGTTGTTTCATCAGGCACGATGTTTGTAGGGATTTCAACAGAATCTCTTTTTCCGCCGGCAGAAACATCATTACGCAGTACATAATTTTCGCCGCCTGTCACAGGAATTGTCAAATCATCTTTATCTACTTTGTAGGAGTATGCGATTTCACATTTACCATCATATGTTTTCGGGAAGTACTTTCCTACTGTAACCTGTTCAGGAACTGTTACAGTTACTTTACCCTCTACCACCTCTGCCTCACCTGCATCAATAGGCAAAACATTTGCAGTTTTATAAGCCACTTCACCTATTTCATTAGGGTTCAGTACAAAAACACTACCAAAGAGGTTATCCATAACTTCTACAGTCACGGCTTCTGTTTCTGTATTTTTCAGTGTGATCTGATATGTAACCACATCGCCTTCTTTTAAAGTAGCTTCAACCCAGTCAAAACCTTCCAGTTTCAACAGTTTACCATTTTCCCATTTGTATGTCAGAGCGTTCCCATTTACCGCTACAACCTTTTTCTCCAAGTCGCTGATGGCGGGAGCGGGATCAGGGTCATTTTCTGTCCAAGAACCTGTCAGGGTAACATCATTTTCAGGCATTATAAAGGATTCCTCCACCTTTTCAGATCCTTTGTACCAACCATCAAATGTATAGCCGTCCAGTTCGGGGGCATCTGCTACTTCGACTTCATCGCCTGCTTTGTATTCATTATCATCTGTAGGTAATTTAGCATCTGCATCTTCGGGAACATCATCCGTGTATTTGTATGTTACTTTGTATGTGTCGGGGTCTGGTGTAGTAGGCCAATCTTTAACAACAAAGTCCACGCCGTTACCGCCATGACCGCCATCACCTGTCTCTGTACTCCAGTCAATATTTATATTCCCATTTTTGTCGACTAATTCTTCAAGACTACCCTCAAAAGAAACAACTTGCCAACACTCACCATTATTTTTTCCTTCAAGAGATTTGTCATCAACAGTTACAGAATCCCCTTTATCACATTGTTCCAAATCAGACTCTGTTAAGGTGTACTCTCCAATTCTAACCTCAGAAAACTCCTGTTGCTGTTGCGTAACAAAAGCAACATAAACGGTGTCATCATTTTCCCAAATATATTGGGGACCATCTTTCTTGCTTTGAGATTCATCACCATCTAACTGATAGACCTCATCAGCATCGTAGGTCAAATTCGTGTCTTCATCCGACTTCGCCAACGCTGTTGCCGGCATCAGCCCTATGGCCATTACCATCGCCATGAGCCATGCCAAAATTCTTCTTTTTCTCATACTCATTTCTCCTTCCATCCTTTTTTTGAGCTGATAAAGGAACTATTACTTGTTGGTAGATACAATGTATCTACCAACAAGGGGGTACCCCCTTGTCTTGCTCAATTTGTTTTTCATCTTTGAAATACTTGCAGGCATAGTACTTCACATCGGTTTTTTTATTATATCACATTTCTTCCAAATTTTGTTATATTTTCTTCAAAATAATTATGTTTTTTTTATTATTTTTGTCAGATATCTATTCTTTTTTCCAAATAAATCTCAATCTTCCTTTTTTCCATAAAAAAACAGCCTCCATAAGAAGCTGTTTCCTTATTTTCTGTAAAAAAATCATCCCGAAATGCCGGTCTTGCCTCTTGACACCTAGCCTAAGCCAGGTGGGTTTCCGCAACTTCAGACTCTGCCTTCCCCCGCCCAAAGGGAATTATCTTGGGGCCTGACATATCTGTCGTGTATAGGAATCCCGTGTCAGTAATGTAGGTTCAAATATGGCAAGTTGTCGAACATTCCAGGATTCTTTACGTCGATTATACTACAATTGTCCTTACTAGGCAACATTAAAATCATTTTTTCTTACTTTTGAGGCAGGGAAGTATTGTCAGCCACGCTGCCCCAAAAACGATGGCTATATCCGCCAAATTAAAGATAGGGGCATTTTTCCCCTTAATGGGAATATATAAAAAGTCTGTCACCTTTCCCTTTTTCAGCCGTTCCCAAAAGTTGGCATAGCCGCCGCCGAGGGTTATTGCCAAGGGCAGTGCCATCCGCCAGTCGCCCTTCCCGCCTAAGATCCGAAAGAACAAACCGCTGTAAACAGCCAACAGCCCGCCTGTAGAAAGCAGGATGCCTTTTCTCCTCCCGTCAAATCTATTATAAGCTATACCGCCGTTTTTTATGTGCCAGAAATACAGGCGTTTTTTGACAATTTCTTTTTTGCGGTTCAGGGGCAGTTTTTTCTCTGCCCAGTGCTTCGTCCCCAAATCCAATCCTAAAACAGAAAAAAATGTAACAATCGCTCTCATTTTTCATCCTCCCATCGAAATCTTTTCCCAGCAAATGCCTTGTCACAAATCCGTTGCCGTATTATAATTCTAATATACGGAAATGCTAAAAGTAAACCCAAAATAATACAAGAGAGGTGTCTTTATATGGCTTTGGTTACAACAAAAAAAATGTTTGAAAAAGCGTTTGAAGGCGGCTATGCCATTGGTGCTTTCAACATCAACAACATGGAGATCATTCAGGGTGTCGTAGCGGCTGCAAAAGTGCAGAATTCCGCTGTGATCCTGCAGGTTTCCAAATCCGCACTGAAATATGCCCATCCCAAATATCTGAAAGCAATGGTAGATGCTGCTGTCGAAGAAACAGGTCTGGATATCGCCCTGCATCTGGATCATGGTTCTGATTTCGAAATCTGCAAGGACTGTATCGAATATGGTTTCACTTCCGTTATGTTCGACGGTTCCCATCTGGACTATGAAGAAAACGTTGACCAGACAAAGAAGATCGTAGAGTATGCCCACGAAAGAGGTGTAGTGGTAGAAGCAGAGCTGGGCAAACTGGCAGGCGTAGAGGACGAAGTAAAGGTTGACGCTGCCAATGCGACTTATACAGACCCCGATCAGGCGGTGGATTTCGTAAAACGCACAGGCGTTGACTCTCTGGCTATCGCCATCGGTACAAGCCATGGTGCATACAAATTCAAAGGCGAAGCAAAACTGGACTTCGACAGACTGGCCACCATTACAGAAAAGCTGGAAGCAGCAGGTTTCCATAACTTCCCCATTGTTCTGCACGGTGCATCCTCCGTTGACCAGAAATGTGTTGCTATGTGCAACGAATATGGTGGCAATATCGCAGGTGCAAAAGGTATCCCCGCAGAAATGCTGCGAAAGGCTTCCTCTATGGCAGTCTGCAAGATCAACATGGATACAGACCTGAGACTGGCTCTGACAGCAGCAATCCGCAAATCCTTCGGTGATGACCCCGCTGCTTTCGACCCTCGCGGCTATCTGGGCGCAGGCAGAAACCTGATCCAGGAGCTGGTAGAGGACAAGATCAAAAACGTGATCGGTTCTACAGATTCTATGAATGAATAATCTTGAAAGACTAAAGACCTTGAGGGTTCCACCCTCAACCTCCCGCAAGGGGGTCACCCCCTTGACCCGATACCGCAGAAACATATACATGTGACGTGCCGCCCAACAGATGCGGCGGTTGCCCGAAGGGCAAGGTTTGCGTAGCAAATCCCACTTGAACAAGCTGAAAATGAGGGTACAGGGGAATCATTCCCCTGTCAGGGGCGTTGGGGACAGCGTCCCCAAGGTCTTTTTACAAAGGAGGTTTTGCCCATGTACGAACTGGTACAGGTAGCAGAAAATACATACTACATCAAATCCCCTTCCAAAATCGGCGTATACCGCGTCAGCGATGACGATGTTTGGCTTATCGACAGCGGCAACGATAAGGACGCAGGCAGAAAGATCCAGAAAATCCTGGATACCCAGGGCTGGAAGCTGACCGCCATCATCAATACCCATTCCAACGCCGACCACGACGGTGGCAATACCCTGCTACAAAATCGCCTCGGCTGTGCTGTTTACAGCACCCCAATGGAAGTGGCTGTAGTGGAAAACCCCATTCTGGAGCCCTCCTTCCTCTATGGCGGCTATCCCTTCAAAAAACTGCGGAATAAGTTCCTGATGGCGACCCCCTCCAAAGGGCAGAATATTGCCGAAGCAAAGCTGCCCGATGGCATGGAATATTTCCGTTTGCCCGGTCATTTCTGGGATATGATCGGCGTAAAGACCCCTGATGATGTTTATTTCCTGGCAGACTGCGTTTTCGGGGAAAATATCATTTCCAAATATCACCTGTCCTTCTTTTATGATATGGCAGCTCAGTTTGAAACACTGGATTTCGTAGAAAAACTGGAAGGCAAGCTGTTCATCCCTGCCCATGCGGATGCCATGGAAGATATCAAGCCTCTGGTGGCGGCAAACCGCAATAAGATGTTGGAAATTCTGGATAAGCTAATGGAAATCTGCGCAGAGCCCATGCACTTTGAATTGATTCTGAAACGGGTCTTTGAAGTGTTCGATTTGACTATGGACTATAACCAGTATGTCCTCATCGGCAGCACTGTCCGTTCCTATCTGTCCTATCTGGTGGATCAGGATAAAATGGAGGTCTATGTTGCAGATAATATGCTGCTTTGGAAAACAAAAACAGAAGCATAAACACAAAAAAGCACTCATTCGAGTGCTTTTTCTGTAAGAATTATCTTTTATTATTCTTGTATTTTCTGTATTCTTCTTCTACAAGTACATCAACTTCACTGATTGTAATATAGCAATCATATTTCTCTGAATAATCATTTGTTAAATCTCGGGCATATGCATGTCGCAGTTTTCCATTTATACAATCCATTATTCCCTCGCTTTCAATGAATTCTTTAATATCCCAAATTATTTTTTTCTTTATCTAATTCATATGCTTCTTTTGTTTGCTTCACGTATGAATAAAAAACACATTTCATGCCATAACACTCACAAACTCTAAAGAAATCATTGATATCTTCTGTATCAAGAAATATGTCCGTCTCATCCAATTCTGTTGTAACCTTAAAAGGTTCTACTCCTTTTGATTTACATAAATCTAAAAATTTACGTTCATCTATCATTGCAATACCTCCACAACATATTTCTCGTTACTACTCTATTTTAGAAAAATAATTCACCGGGGCGATATCCTTCCGGCAATTCTTCTTCCTCTAAGAATTGGAAGCTTTCATCCTGCAAAATCGGCAGGAAGGCTGCAAAGGGAGGTCTGCTGAATTCAGAGCCATAGCCACTGGCTCCGAACCATCCTCCTTCCTTGCTCTTCATATTCAATCCACGGGCAAATTTGGTACGGTTGGAACAGTCATGAACCGCCACATTCCAGCCTTCTTCATCTGCCATTTTCATCAATCTGAAGGTCAGTTCTCGGCTCCAAATGGGAGAAACATAGCCATGGCGATACACATACATATTTTCGCCCTCATAATTCCAGATATTGTTGTTGTTCAGGTGCAGCTCCGCACAGTTCATGAAATCCACACCTGTAGCAAGAATTTTCTCTTTTTTCTGCATAAATGCTTCGAAATATTCCGGTGTCATGGGTGTTTCGATCCCCACATATTTGATGTATTTTTTCGCCGTTGCGATGGCTTCAATAACCTTATCAGATGCATTGGTCGCCCCCAGATTAAAGCGCAGCTCATCCAGACCCGCTTCCCCCAAGGCTTTCAGATTTTCTTCCGTTGCCAGGGTGCCATTGGTATACATATGCTGATGGATACCGGCTTCATGGAATTTCCGGATGATACCGTAGTATTTTTCAATTTCCATGAAGGGTTCCAAGTATACATAGGAAATGCCTGTGGGTTTTTCCTGAATGGAAAGCAGCAGGTCCAAATCTCTTTCGTAGAATTTCGTGCCGCCAATCTCCCACAAGCCTTCACCGATAGGCATACAATCTTCCAATTCTCCATAATTATAGCAGAATTTACACTGGATATTGCATTTATTCGTTTTGCGGATGGCAGTCAGGCCTGTCCCCGTCATGCAGGAACGGCAGCCTTTGGCAAATTTTTTCTCGGGACCGACGAAATAGGTTCTGCCATCCACAGATTTCAGCCCTTTGATCTCCGCCATCAGCTTTTCATTTCTGGCATCAATAGCATCCTCAATCTGTGCAAAGGTTGCATAGACCAGTTCCATCTGCTTGGGCATCAATTCCTCTTCCTCATCCAACTGGGCAAAAAAGGAAAACCACATCAGGGCGTCTTTTTTCGAAATTTTCATAGATTTCTCCTCAATTCATACAGATTTTTCTTTTCGGCTCTTTTCAATCATTCTGTCTGTATTATAGCATGAGGTTTTCTCCTTTTCCATGGTTTCCTCCTGGCTGCCAAAAAAAATCACCGGGCAAACCATGCTTTCATGGTATCCAGCACCTCAACCAGTTCTTCTTCCGTGATGATATAGGGAACCATGGCATAAAGGTATTTCAGGAAGGGCCTGCTGAACACGCCCCGTTCATAGGCAAACTGCTGATACCCTTTCAGCGTGGCGGTATCCTTCACCTCTACGCAGACACAGCCGCCCATGATGCGGATTTCCTGGATACGTGAATCAGAAAAACCTTCCATCTCCCGTCGGGTAATTTCCTCAATCCTGCGGATTTTTGCCATGTAATCCTCCGCTTCAAAAAGTTCAATAGATTTCAGTGCCACGCTGCACGCCAGGGCGTTGCCCATAAAAGTGGGCCCATGCATCAGGGCATGATTGGGGTCGTCCTCATAGAAGCCTTCGAATACTTTATGGTTGGCTACTGTCGCAGCATGACCAATATATCCCCCCGTCAATGCTTTCCCCAGCACTAGAATATCTGGCAGAACCAAATCTGCCACAAATCGATTGCCTGTACGCCCAAAGCCAGTCGCCACCTCATCAAAGATCAGCAGCACCCCATATTGGTCGCAAAGCTCTCTTGCCCGTTTCAGGAAGGAGATATCATACATCCGCATCCCCCCTGCCCCCTGCAGCAGCGGCTCCACAATGAAGCAGTTCAATCGGTCGTGATATTTGGCAAAGGCCTGTTCCAGTGCCTCAATTTCCGTAGGGATATGCACCACATATTTGCTGGGGCCATATGCTTTCAGGACAAAATGATAGTCCTCATCATCCCCGGCTTCCATAGTCTTGAAGGTATCCCCATGATAGGCATGCTCCAGAGCAAGGATCATGGTCCGTTGTTCCTCTCCCCGGTTCATATAGTATTGCAGTGCCATTTTCAAGGCTACCTCCACCGCCACGCTGCCGGAATCGGAAAAGAAGCAATAGTCCAGATCGCCGGGCAGAAAGCTTTGCAGCTTTTCCGACAGCTTCTGCACCGGTTCATGAGTCAGCCCGCCCAGCATCACATGGGAAAATTTCTCCACCTGAGAAATGATAGCCTGATTTAATTCCGGGTGTTTATAGCCATGGATGACGCTCCACCATGAGGACACAGAATCGATCAGCTTCTGCTCCCTGGTATATAAATAGACGCCCTCCGCGTCCACGATTTTATAAGGTGCTTTCATGGTCTTCATCTGTTCATACGGATACCAGATCATTCTGTTCCCTCCTATTCATATAACGATTGCAGCTGCTCCGCCGAAAGTTCCAGTTCTGTATCTCCGTCCCGCACACAGGCAACTACCTTTGCCCCCGTCAAATGCTCGCACATTTTCAGGTTATCCTCCTGCATGGGGTCTCCCGGCTGAAAATGGTTGAAGATGATTCCTTTCAGTGGAATATCGTGGGTTTTCAGATAAAATGCCGTCAGCCCCACAGCATTGATAGTGCCCAGCCCCGCATTTGCCACCAGCAAGCAGCCCAAACCGCAGGCTTTCACCACATCCGGCAGCCATATTTCCTTTTCATCGAAGCAGATGGGGCAAAGGATACCACCAGAGCCTTCCATAGTCACATATTCATAGCCTTGGCAAGCCTTCCGAAAGCCGCCAAGGACAACTTCCATCTGAATTGGATTTCCTTCCATTCGAGATGCCAGATGGGGGGAAACGGCAGTTTCGTAAACATAGGGGCACATTTCCTCCAAGGGCTGGCTGATTCCCGAAGCCCTTTTGACATGGAGGGCATCCCCAGGGATCAGGCTGCCGTCTGCTCTGCGCTCATTGCCGCTCATGGCTGCTTTATAATAAGCGGCGGAGACACCGCTTTCCTTCAGCTTTTTCAGAATCAGGGCAGAAACGTATGTCTTTCCCACATCCGTTCCCGTGCCTGTGATAAACAGCTTCTTACTCATTTCCATATCTCACCTCGTACCCCAGTTCCTTGAGCAGCTCCATATCTGTGGCTACGGTGATGCCTGCTGTCGTCAGCATATCTCCGGAGATCGCCGCATTTGCCCCGGACCGAAAACAGCTTTTGCCTTTATCCGGCAGCAATCCCCGCCCCCCCGCAAGGCGGATAGAGGCATCCGGCAGTAGAAAACGATAGACTGCCACGATGCGGCACATATCCTCCGCGGTCAGCTTCTCGTTATGTTCAAGGGGAGTGCCCGGAATGGGGTTCAGCATATTGACAGGCACGCTGCGGATGCCCAGTTCCCGCAGGGTAAGGGCCATATTGATACGATCCTCCACTGTTTCTCCCAACCCCATAATGCCGCCGCTGCACACGGAAAGCCCTGCATCCTGCGCCGCCCGAATGGCATTGATCTTGTCATCAAAAGTATGGGTAGTGCATACATTGGGGAAATTCCGACGAGAGGTTTCCAGATTATTATGTACCCGTGTCACGCCAGCTTCTTTTAGCTTGCGGTACTGTTCTTCCTTTAAAAGACCGAAGGAGATGCAAACTGCGATGTTGGTTTCCTTCCGAATCTGCCGCACAGCATCACACATCCGTTCCACTTCCTCATCGGACAGGCGTTTCCCTGATGTTACGATGGAATAGCGCAGCACCCCTTGGGCGTCATTTACCTTGGCCTGGGCCAAAATTTCTTCATTGGGCAGCAGCGGATATTCCTCCGCCCCCGTATGGTTATGGGCAGACTGGGCACAGAAGCGACAGTTTTCAGAACAGCGTCCGCTTTTCCCATTGATGATGGTACAAATATCAAAGCCGTTGGAACAAAAATGCGCCCGAATCTCGTCTGCCTTGCGGCAAAGGGCTTCCAAAGGCTGCTGATACAACCAAAGGGCCTCCTCCTTGCTGATCTGCTTTCCCTGCAGAGCGGCATTTCCTAAACTTTCCAAATCCATTCTTTCTCACAACCTTCCTTCTCGGATCAAAGGGATCATCCGGTGCCCAATAACCGCCCCGATGATGCATAAAAGAATATCCCCAGGGACAGCCAGAATAAAACAATACAAAAACAGTGGCCACAGCCCAATGGGATTTTCCAGATAAAAATTGCTGATGAGATAGTAATACACCATCCCAAAAAGATACACAATGCCAAGACCGACAAAATTAGCTGCAAGAAGCCGCCGATAGCTCGGCTGATGCTTTTTATTGGCAATGATCCCTGTCACAAAAGCACCTACGGCAAAGCCGATGATATACCCAAAACTGGGTTGGAAAATATAACCGATGCCGCCGCCCTGAGCAAAGATGGGAAGCCCCACCAGCCCAAGCAGAATATAAACACAAACGGCAAGACAGCCCTTCCTTCCCCCCAGCAAAAGCCCCGCTAACATCGTAAACAGATATTGCAGGGTAAAGGGTACCACCGGAACGGGAATCTTGATAAAGGCGCCCGCTGCGATCAGTGCCACAAACATGGCGCATAAAATCATATCTTTTGTATTCTTACTACTCAAATCACGTTCCCCTCCTTATAAAAATCGGATGCTGATCTCACCGGAAGATAACCGCTCTATCCTGCCATCCTCATATTGAACCAACAAATGACACGCCTCATCCACATCCAGTGCTAAGGCCTTTTCCCCGCCGGCGGAAGAGAGGACGGTAATCTCTTTTCCAATCACCAGACTTCTTTCCCGATACTTTTCCACATGATCTTCTATTTTTCCTGCAGTATAATCGTTCATAAAGTGATTCAGAAATGCAGCCGCCAGGCGGTTTTTCCCGTCATTCTGCCGTTCCTGGAATACGACTCCTGCGATCTGGTCGATCTCTTTTGGAAAGCCTTCCGCAGGCGGATAGGTATTGATCCCAATGCCCAACACCACATAATCCAAGCTGCCATCCTCCAAACCAAGAGACGCTTCTGTAAGAATCCCACTGACTTTTTTCCCGTCCATGTAAATATCATTGACCCATTTGATCTGGGCCTGCTTCCCGGAAACCTCTTCGATGGCTTCACAGGCAGCCACGGCAGCCATTGTGGTAAGCTTCATGGCCTGACTGGGGGAAAGGTTCACAGGCCGAAGCAAAAGGCTCATATAAATACCCGTATCTACGGGAGAATAGAAGCTGCGCCCCAGCCGCCCTCTGCCTTCTGTCTGGGCATTGGCAAGGATGGTGCATCCCTCCGCCGCGCCGCCGTTGGCTTTTTCCCTCAGCAGTGTATTGGTCGACCCTGTCTCCGGCAGCACGTGCAGCTCCAGCGCACCACAGGACGGGTTCAGATATTTTCGGATTCCCTGGGCAGAAAGGATATCTGTTTTAACCGAAAGGCTATATCCCTTATTTGGGACAGCGTCGATCTCATATCCTTTGTTCCGCAGGCTTTTTACCGCCTTCCATACAGCCGTCCGTGAAACAGAAAGTCTCTCGGCGATCTCCTCACCGGAAAGATAGGTTCCTTTCTGCTCCTCAAACAAAGAGAGAAGTTTTTCCTTTGTTCCCATTCTCTCCACCTCCTTAAAAAGGAATGATACCACAGCCTTTTCATATAGTCAACCAAATATAAATATATGTTAACAATTATGCCGTAAGGGAAATCCAGCATTCCGCTTATGACATCCTCAATCAAAAAAGCGGTGGCAAACGGGCAGTAAAACTACCCGAGCCACCGCCCGAAGTTCTTATTTTTCTCTATTTTTCAAGGAAAGCAAAACAACCGTTTCAACATGTGCATCGTTGTCCAAACTCAAGCTCATATCTTCCTCAATAATCGGCAGCTTGAATTTGATGGACTTCAGCCACTGTCCGTTGGGTTGACGTTCCTCGTATATATGGATTTCAGAAATCAATGCCTCCATAATCTGCCGCTGTTCCTGTTCATTCATGGCGTCATACAGCTTATCAAAGTAAATCAACACTTTATAGATATTGTCTCCTGTTAGTTTCTCCGCTTCGATGGCCTGCTTCCTGGCTCTGGCCGCAATCAACAGCGATTCGGTATCTTCGATCTTATCATACATCTTGTAAAGGCGGTCATCCAGGTCTGCCTTGCGCCGCACATAATGCCGGTCATCTGGATCAAGAGAATCTATTTCCTCTGCCAGCTTTGCCTTGACAGAATAATACTGGCGAAGCTGCTTCTCGTAGTTCGCAATCTCCTGGTCAATAGCAACAGTATCCACTTTCATGTTAATTTTTTCCTGCATCATGGCTGCGAACTTCGGATTGCTCACCAACTTTACAATGACTTCCGCCACTGCATCGTCCAGTAATTCTTCCCGAATCTGCTTTTTGTAATCGCACTTGTGCCCACGAATCATAGAGCGATGCTTGCAGCCGTAATAATAAAAATCCTTATATTTGGTGCCATCTTTCTTGTGCTTGATACTTTTATTTCCATACATTCCGGCTCCACAGGCAGGGCACTTTACAATGCCGGAGAGCAAATGCGTATGCTCATCCTTCCCGCGGTTGACGCGCTCGTACTTCTTTGCTTGTGCCATCAGCTTCACCTGCGCCGTTTGCCAGACTTCTTCCGAAACAATCGCTTCATGCTGTCCATCCGCAAGTAAATAGTTGTCCTGCTCCACCAGCTTATACTCATTTCTTGTGCCACGCACTTTTTCCATCTTGCGGCGGCCATAGGCAATCTTGCCACAGTACACCGGGTTTTTCAGAATCAGCCGGATCAAATGTGCGTCAAACAGGGGATTCTTTCCATTCTGCCGTGGAATTTTACGGATGCCGTGATTTTCCAGATACTTTGCAATTCCGTTTGCGCCAATATCCGTATGCACATATTGGTGATAGATAATGCGGATCGCCTCTGCTTCCTCTTCATTGATAATCAGCTTCCCATCCACAAGCTGATACCCATAGGGAGCAAAGCCGCCATTCCAGCGGCCCTCTCTTGCTTTCTGGATACGGCCTTCCATCGTTTGGACACGAATATTTTCACGCTCAATCTCCGCCACAGCAGACAGGACAGAAATCATCAATTTGCCTGCGCCTTTGGAAGAATCAATGCCATCCTCCAC
The DNA here is from genome assembly GCA_937901125.1 of uncultured Clostridia bacterium. GTDB lineage: Bacteria > Bacillota > Clostridia > Lachnospirales > Anaerotignaceae > Anaerotignum_A. Next base: position 14,556 of record CALCGT010000041.1, read on the forward strand.
GCACACCAGATTGACGCCGAAGTCCTGCATAACCTGAAGGGAAGAAAGCACGTCCGTCGCATTTCTGCCGAAGCGGGACAGTTTGAATACGAGCACAAAGGAGACACCATCTTTCCCGGATTTTATATCCTCCATCATCTGGCTGAACTGTGCCCGTCCCTCAATGGATTTGCCGGACTTTCCTGCATCCTCATATTCAGCGACGATCTCATAATCATTGTAATCTGCATAGGCTTTCATTTTGGTCTTTTGCGCATCCAGAGAATAACCGTCTATCTGCATAGCGGTGGAGACTCCAGTATATGTGTAAATTTTTATCTTTTCTTTTTTCATCTGCCTGCTTTCCATGGGGCAACTACAGCCTCTCATTTTTTCTCTGTTTTCTGTTCCAACATCTTAATGGAATCCAGATAGTCTTTTTCCACTTCACTAAGCGTCCTGGTCTTGTACTTCTTGTATTCGGTGGTTGCTTTCTCCACAGCTTGCCTATGGCTCACGCTTCCATTCCCTTGTAATAGCTGCTCACCACTCATGGTGAGAATCCGGTCCAAATGTTCCGCCCAGTCTTTCATGGTCATAACCTGTTCCCGTTCCGCCTGGCGTTCTGCAAAATCCAGATAACCGGATACAAGCTGTCCCATTGCCCGGAGTTCCTTTTCATCCAGATAATTCTTAGCAATTACCGCTTCCCGGAGAGTCGGCTGGGTTCCCGCAAAGGTGGTAAGCCCCATAAAGTCTTTCTCCGCATCGGCTCTTGTGTAAATAACCTCTGCCGCAGTTTGACCATGAACCGCATAATGAATCTTGTTCTGAACTTTTTTGAAAAATTGAATGGAAATTTCAGCCTTTGGGTCATAGTCAATGCTCGTAGCGTAAATCTCCAGAACCTGCCGGTAGAATACCTTTTCCGATGCACGGATGTCTCTGATCCGTTCCAGCAGTTCCTTGAAGTATCCGCCCCCGCCCAGATTTTTCAAGCGTTCATCATCCAGAGCAAAGCCTTTTCTCATGTATTCTTTCAAAATTCCGGTTGCCCAAATACGGAACTGAGTGCCTCGTTTGGACTTCACACGATAGCCAACCGAGATAATGACATCGAGATTGTAATAATCAACCTGATAGGTTTTTCCGTCCGCCGCAGTTGTTGCAAAATTTGCAACAACTGAATCACGATTCAGCTCGCCCTCTATAAAAATATTTTTTATATGCCTTGAAATCGTTGATTTGTCCCTTTGAAATAGTTCCGCCATCTGATCAATCGACAGCCAAACTGTATCGCCGTCGAAGGTGGTCTCAATTTTTGCCAATCCATCTTCTGTTGTGTAGATAATCATATCTGATTTTTTGTTTGGTGCATCGTTACCGCTCATATCGTTCACCTCATCAACCTTATGTGCCTCAGTTCAAGAAGGTTGTTTTCCTTCTCAAACTGAGTTTGGACACTTATTTCACGATTATTATATCATGCAGCTTTTCTGCCTGCAATACATGGTTTTATTATTTTTTCTGACATGCTGACATCATCTTGTTGATTCCGCACAGTCTTTGGATCGGGCAGATGATCCAAGTCTAAGTCTGCGGCATATTTTTCAATCAGACTTGCCATCAAATCCGCAAAACCGCTCCATTCATCTCTCATAGGCATTTACCTCTAAAATTGATTTTGTTTTATGACTGAATTCTAAAAACCCCTGCTCACTCTGCTCACCCTGTACCGTTCTGTACACGATGAGCAGTTTTGGATCTATATTAAAAAAGTGGACACGAAATATAACTATACGTTACAATAAAGT
>CALCGT010000042.1 GCA_937901125.1 uncultured Clostridia bacterium
TTATAAGCCCTTATAGGGCTGGAGCAAACCACGTCTTTTAGGCGTGGTTATGATTGTTTGTATTTTTTTCGCACAATGAATGCAAATGGTTTAAAAACAATATCGAAGATGATGCTGTTTCGATGCTGCCTTTTATTTTTCTGTGCCAGATTATCCTCCGGCCCATTCGAATCCTTTTTTGCAACGACTACATTCAAAACAGCCGTAGCGGCGATGGTTCCCTGAATGATCTCGGCACATTCAGGAGCAGGACCTGCCAGGATGGAAACTGTGATCCCGGTAAATACCAAGGATACACCGGAATGGGGCAGCAGAGTAAATCCAAGATATTTCTGCACAGTGGGCTGCATCTCTGTTATCTTTGCACCAAAACGTGCCTCAAAATATTTGCCGCAGGCACGAACAAGAATATAAACAAGGGTATAGAAACCTGCTCCAAGGATTGCATGATAATCAAGAGGTGCCCCAAGATTCAGGATGACAATGATCGTGAAAATGCCCAGCAGTGGATTGAAATCACGGATAATCTGTTCCAGGCGTTCTTCTGAGACCATGTTGGAGAAGAGTGGCGGAAAACGCCATACCCATCAGCATGAAATTCAGAAGAGGGGAGGGCATCAGATACGTATTTCATAAATACCCCACAAAAGCCGTCACAACAACCATTCCCATAGGGATAAGCGGCGTCTGTCCCTTGGGTGCCTCTTTTTTCAGTGTTTCCCTGCGTAAAAATTTGTTACAAGGCCGATCAGCAAAGGCAGCAAAACCATTACGGGAATCATATACAAGGGCATCCCATCCCCGGAAATTTGTCGTGCAACGACTGCTACTGTTGCAAAAAAGACTGCTACACCAACCATATCATCCAGTGCTGCCATGGAGATCAATGTTTTTGTTACCGCACCTTTGGTCTGGAATTCTTGAACAATGGATAATGCAGGTGCCGGTGCAGTAGCGAGAACGATACCGCTGAACAGGAATGCCAGATAGAGAGGTACACCTGACAAATAGAAAATGATGGAAAAGAAACCGGACACAAGCACAAAAGTCCCAAGGGATTGTGTCAAATGTGGGGGAGTCTTTCGAGATTTGTGTAAACAGTGTTTACATAATTTTGCATCAACGCCTTGATTACCAAACCCAAAATAACAGAGATTCTGTCAAGGTAAGATTTCCAGCCTTTACAGGGTCTCTGTTATCTTGTATCTCCAAAAAGGTGTTATGTAAATCATACACAAAAAATGAAACAGTCTCCAATGTTGGTAACGATCAGTGCTCTCCCGTATGCCTTCAGGCGTTTCCATACCAGTTCTGTACCGATCATGAACCCAACCGCACATTCCACGTTTGATAATATGCTGTGCCGATCCATTCATTGGGCATCAGCTGAAGGGCATAAGGCCCCAGCAGCATGCCGGCGATCAGCCAGCCCAGAATAGCGGGCAGTCGCAGTTTGGAAACAAGTTTCCCAATAAAGAATGCGATTACGATCGCAAGTATCCAACGTAATATGAGTCCAATCATTGGTTTTTCCTCCTCGCAATGTCATACAACATGAAGTCTAAAATTTTGAGCAAATCTCTTTCATGGATATCCATTTTATCGGATAATGATATATTTCTGCAGTTTCGGTTGCTGAATGAGCTGTTGAACATATCTTGCAGCATGGTGAAATAGGACATAGCCTCTTCTTCGGTGATCCCTTCACGCAGATCTATGGAATGCAGAACCTGCCGATAGAAAGCTTTGTTCAAAGCATCAAATTCTTTTCTTTAAGAAAAGAAAAAGCAGAGATTTGATCATATAATGCTTCCGGTGGTTGCAAAACCGCATCGAAAAAGATACGAGCTTCCATTTCATGCTCATTGAAAAACGCCATTCTCACTCGCATATATTTTTCCAGATCATTGCTGATCTCTGCTTCCTTTAAGCAGTTTGTCAAAACTTGAAGACATTCTGCGACACAAGAAAGATACAAGGCATCCTTATTTTTAAAATTATGATAGAGCAATCCTTTCGGGATGCCTGCTTCATAAATTGCGTTCAGGGATGCCCCACGATATCCCTTTGAACCAAATTCCTGCATAGCCCTGTGGAGTATTTTTTTCTTTGTCAATTCTGTTTTTTCTTCCTTTTTCATGTTTATCTTCCATTATAGACCGTTCGGTCTGTTACAATATAAAGGAAAGGAATAGTCAATCTTATTTTCCCTTTTCCGAAGATATTTTGACTATATTTGTATAAAAAATGGCATCGTCCACAATCCTGTGAGCGATGCCATTTTTGGTCATGCTGGTTATAAATTTGTTTTTTGATTCCAGATTATTCCCACTCGCCGAGTTAAATCCATTTCTAAACTTTTTTGTATAGAGGATTCGACGTGGTTTTATTTGATGCAGATTATCCTTATCCTAAGGTCTATTCGGACTTTTGCTATCAAAAATCTATCCAGGTAATCCTATCAGAGGTTTTGCTTGAAATGGACGATTGGGTGGCTTAAAAGTATTGTAACATACCTGAGATGAATTTGACAGATAGTTAGAAACTTTTCCTGCGTGATTTGATAAAATTAAATCGTACCAGTCTTAAGTATTCTAGACTAAAATGACTTTCTCAATTTCTTCTGCTTTAAACCACCCACAGGCTTGAACTTTTTCATAAGCCAAATCAACTTGATCCACATAAAGAACCATCGCCAAACTATCAATTGTACGACTGCATGTTACATAAAGCAACCTTCTGGTGCGATCAATAATTGTTTCTTTGCCCTGTTGCTGATTTGTAAGATCTCTATTCGACATTTCTGTAATCCCGAATAGCTTCTCATAGTTAAATGTCGTCCCCTGGGATTCATTATCATCAATGATCGTCATAACCCGTTCAAATTGTAATCCTTTAACACCTTGATGAGTATCAAACCCCTCATTTCCTGATACATATTCATAATATTTTATAAAATGAGAAAAAGGAACATTCATTGCTTCCTCTAATGCATCAATTTTTTCAAGCTGATCTTCTGGATACTCCTGCTTCTCTCTCTCACCCTCTATCCGTGTGAGTAATATCTCAATATCACTAGACAAATCAAACAGTTTCTCCTCATTAACAATTCTCAGTATTTCTATGCATGATGGGTCATTTTCGTCATTCCATAATTCCAGAAGTTTTTCTGTACTTTGATGTAATTGCTTTAAATTTGCATCGCTAAAGGTGTGCCGCTTTGCACTTTCACGCAACAAAGGCGAATACTGCTTAATAAGTTGCATAACTGCAAAGCGATTGTTTTCTCGGTGTGCTTTAGATAAAGGGATTATAATTTTCGACAGCACTGAAATAATTGATAGCGATCCATCGCCTATACCCTGCTTATACGAAGACACTTTGTATAAGGGGGCAAAAAAGTCATCGAAACCCAAACGTTTTGCGGCCATATGATGTTCAAGCGTTAAATACTTATTATTGCTTGAATCCAGCCATTTATGGTCTCCAGTACATGCGCTCATTTTTTCTTGAATAGCATGTTCTGTCACCATACGCTCCGCATTTCGATCTACAATGAACAACCGAACGATACCACCTGGCTTATCTTTGCGAGCAATTTGCTCAATTCCATCAATTGGGCGCCGAATATCATTACATAGCGTTACAATTCTTTTTCGGCTTCTGTGGTTCATCTTTTTACAGGGTTTAGCCCACTCAATCGGTATACAGTCCTGTATTCTTTCTTTTCCGTCAAGATATATGCGCTGCATAACATCTCCTAACAGTCCTAAGCAAAACTTGCCCCTGTGATTTTCCTCCAAGGTCAAGAAAGCGTCCATTAACACCTTCTTTGTATCTTGACTCTCATCAATCAGTAGAACTGGAAAACAATCCACCACAATATCCTGAAAAGTCTGTTTAGTTGTCAAAAACGCAGCACATATACGAAGTACTTCATCATGATCTAAAGAATTCTTTTCTGTATTTAATCCATCCGGGTTATAAATAAATTTTTTGATATCCTTTAGTTTCTCCCTCCGCTCGCGATACGCAGTAATTTTGTGCGCTCTATCCCGATAGGCCTGGCTGTTTTTTCGACCGGTTGCTTGTTTCTGCTCATATTCTTCAATTCGCTGAGATAAATCTGAAAATAAAAAGTCTTTTATATCGGCAATATCCCAATGTTTGTGTAAACCTTCAAACTGATGTAAGATAAAATTAC
>CALCGT010000043.1 GCA_937901125.1 uncultured Clostridia bacterium
TTCAACCCTGAGACAAAGAAATTTACGGCAGGAGCAGCGGCATAAGGAGGAATGAGACATGGATGGTTTGAAACTGAACAGTGGTTTGATTCGTCTGGAAGTGGACAGAGATGGGGAGAAGGGGGAAATCTCCTTCAATCCATCGGATGTGCGCTTTGTGGATAGCTTCTACAAAGCGAGACAGACCTTTTTGGAAAAAGAAGAAGCCTGCAAAAAAGAGATTGCGGCGCTGGAAGCAGATGCCAGAACCGATGCATACGGTATGCCCATCAATGCGGGCAAGCAGATTGAAGTCATCAAGGAATTTGCCGAAAGCATCAATGCCATCATTGATGATGTGTTTGGCACAGGCACCAGCGAAGTACTCTTCGGGGAAAGCCTTGTGCTGGATATGTACCCCCAGTTCTTTGAAGGTATCACGCCCTATATTCAGGGGGCAAGAGCCGATAAGATGGAAAAATATCGTGGTTCCGGCAGAAAGAACGTGATGCGCTGATGGGTGCATTGCTGGGTGGTTTACCTCTTGCCATTGAAATTGACAGGAAAGAGTATCAGATCAACTCGGATTTCCGCACAGGTCTGCGGATCATCCTTGCCTTTGAGGATACGGAGCTGACCCTTTCGGAAAAGGCATTCATCCTTGTCGACCAGTTATATCAGGAGGAGCCGGAGGATTTTGTGAAAGCGGTTTCCGCCGGCATCCGCTATCTGGACTGCGGAGAGAAACGGGGAGAAGGCAGCGGAAATGGATGCAGGATGTATTCCTTTGCACAGGATGAACGGTATATTTTCAGCGGCGTGGATAAGGTGCTGAATGGCAGGCTTTCCCGTGGTGAGTATGTCCATTGGTGGGAGTTTGTGTTTGCCTTTATGGAGCTGCCGGAGGATTGTATGATGAGTAAGATTCTGTATTACCGCAGCCGAAGAAACGAGGGAAAACTCACAAAGAAAGAGCGGGAAGTCTGGGCGAAAAACCGAGAGCTGTTCGAACTGGAGGAAATGCAGACAGCGGAGGAAAAGGAGAAAGAGGATCTGTTTATGCAGCGTCTTGGTAGAAAATCTTGAAATATCACGTTTTGTGTTGTATAATGAGGAAAAAGGGCTGCAAGGAGGAAGGACTATGGGCGCATACGGCACACCGGATACATATCCACAGGAAGAACTGGAAAGAACATGTTTGAAATGCGGGAAGGTAAGTAAAGGGAAATTTTGTTGTTACTGCGGGGCAGCAATGGGGACAGAAACTGTTACCAAAACGAATACATCTGAAGGCAAGACGAAAAAGTGCAAGCATTGCCAGTCAGATATTCCGAAGAAGGCAAAGGTATGTCCTGCTTGCAGAAAGAAACAAGGCGGCAAAGCGAAATGGATCATCATAGTTATTTTGGTACTGCTTTTCCTGCCGAAAGGTGGTTCAACGCAAAAAAGCAATTATGATGAAAGCCTTACGCCGGAACAGTTCAAGGCTGAATGTATGGATGTTTCTTATGAGGAGCTGGCAAGAAATCCGGACGCACACGAAGGCGAAAAAGTGAAATTTACCGGAAACATTATGCAGGTTGTTTATGATTCTGATACAGGAATGTCTAAGTATCTGGTATCCGTTACAAAGGGAGATTATGGGTTCTGGGATGACAATGTGTTTGTAGAGCTCATTCCCGATAACAAAACAGGCAAATTCCTTCAAGAGGATATTGTAACTTTTTATGGAATTGCAGACGGAGAATACAGTTATAAGACTGTTTTAGGCAAATCTGTTACAGTTCCATGCGTGGAAGCAGTATACATGGATATGTCTAATTAAAGGAGGAGATTTTATGAAATTTCAGAGAGTAAAAGACATGGTATGTGGTGCTTTGATCGCTTCTTTGGTGCTGTGTTCCGGCACGGTTGCCTTTGCGAAAGTGGCGAATATGACGATTCCTGTATCCTACAACAACATTAAGGTTGTGGTAGACGGGAAAGAGTTAAGCACGAGCAAAGAGCCTTTCACCTACGAAGGAACAACCTATCTTCCCATCAGAGCGGTAGCGGAAGCAGTTGGTAAAGATGTTACATGGGATGGCGCAACGAAGACGGTTTATTTGGGTGAAACTCCTTCCAACAATGCAGTATCTGGGAAAGTTCCAAAAGAGTATGAATCCGCATTGAGCCAGGCAAAATCCTTTAGTAAAAATCTGCATATGTCCAAACAGGGAATTTATGATCAGCTTGTTTCAGAGTATGGTGGGAAATTCTCTAAAGAAGCTGCGCAGTATGCTATCGATAACGTAGAGGCAAATTGGAAAGAAAATGCGCTTGAACAGGCCAGAAGCTATCAAGATAATTTGCATATGTCTCCTGCCGCAATCTATGACCAACTTATTTCCGAATACGGCGGACAGTTCACAAAAGAAGAAGCGCAGTATGCTATTGACAAATTAGAAAAATAATTTATATTCGCTCGTTTAGCACTCACAAATGTGGGTGCTTTTTTCGTGCAAAAAAGGAGGTGAAGCCATGGCGGCAGGATATGACGGCAGTATTCGTATCAATACAAAGATAGACACGAGTGGCGTTGATCAGGGCGTAAAACATATCTCGAAGGACTTTGCAAAAGCCACCGCAGGCATCAAAAAGACGACTGCGGAAATGGAAATCCTGCAAAAGAAAATGGCAAAGCTGAAGGAAAAACAGGGGGCAAAAATCGAAGTGACCTTGGCCGGCTTGAAGGAAGCGGAATCCAACCTGGAAGAACTGACAGGGAAGAAGCGTGCGATGGAAGTTTCCACAGAAGCAAATTACAGCGGTCTGCCATTCCGTTCCACAGCGGAAAAAGAAACAGCGGTACAGGAATCTTTATTCAAAAATAAAGAGTACGTGAAGCTGCTGGATGCGATTGATAAGGCGGAGGATGCAGTTGTTTCTTACAGAAAAGAGTTGAAAGCGGCACGAGCTGTGGAGAACGAGCCTGTTGAATCTACGGCGGAATATCGGAAACTGGCCGCGCAGCTGGATACTCTGCGTGTGCGGCAGGAGAAGTATATTTCTACGGCAAGGAAAGCGGCAGCGGCGGCGAACCCCTCTGCTTTTACCAGAATGAAAAAAAGCATCAACGACCTTACCAACTCCATGGCGGGGTTAAATAAAAAATCGGTTCCTGTTCTGGGACAGATGATGAGAATGAAAACTGTGTTCATTGGGGTAGCTATGGCGCAGGCTGCCATGGGCGGACTGAGAGCTATCAAAGAAGGGATGCAGAATGTTGCTCTATACAGCAAGGAAACCAACGGAACAATTTCCGCCCTTCTTTCAGGCTTGTCACAATTAAAAAACGGTGCGGCAGCGGCGGCAGCCCCTTTGCTCAATGCGTTGGGGCCTGCACTGAATTACATCATCGGCAAGCTCAATAGTGCGGTGACAGCCATCGGAAGCTTTTTTGCAGCACTGACAGGGAAAAAGACTGTGCTAAAGGCGGTGGCAGTACAAGAGGACTATGCAGCCAGCCTGAATGAAACGACAGCAGCGGCAGAGGAAACGAAAAGTGTGCTGGCATCCTTTGATGATATTGAAGTGCTGGATACAACCCCAGCAACACCAACAGCCACCGCCGCTCCAAATGGCGGCAATGTTGGGGATATGTTTGAGGAAGTGAAAATTGACGATGATACACTTTCTCTGGTGGATAAGCTGAAAAATATGTTGGCAGAGATGAATATCGACTATCTAAAGGATTCATGGGAGCAATTAAAGCAGTCCTTCCGGGAATTTTTGGATATTCCGGCTTTTGACATAATTAAAAAGGGATTTGAGAAATTTTTTAAATGGTGGGGAGAAAATTTTTTTCATATCTTTGGCAATGTGTTGAAGTCGCTCGCTTACTGCCTGGATTATTGGACAGCCCTTTCGAAAGGAGATTGGTCAGGGGCTATCAATGCGGCAAAGAACTCTCTTGTGATTTTGATAGATACCATCGTTCGCATTCCGCTGACCTTGATTGACGCAGTTTTTGGTACGAATTTCACCCAGAAGTGGGATGAATTTATACAAAAAGCGTTGGAATTTGACCTTGCTGCATGGCTCGTTGAGATGTTTGATAAGATGAAAAGGTACTACCCTGAGAAAATCGAGGAATTAAAGAAAGCTTGGGGCGAACTGAAAACAGAGGTCTTGAAAAAGTACGATGAAATGAAAAAAGGCTTCACGAATTTCTGGGATGAGATTAAAAAATATTACCCTGAGAAAATCGAAGAAATGAAAACGGCTTGGGCTGGACTGAAGGATGATTTTGCAGAAAAAATCGGGACTATGAAAACCAGTATCACCACAACGATGGATGAAATCAAAACAACCATTGAAGAAAAATGGGGAAATATCAAAAAATGGTTTGCAGAAAATGTGGAGCCTAAGTTCAAGAAAGAATTTTGGACAAATAAGTTCGATGGAATCAAACAGGGGGCGAAATCTGTTTTAAACGGAATCATCGGTATTGTGGAAAAAGCTGTGAACGGTATCATTGCAAAACTGAACACCCTGCATTGGTCTATTCCTGACTGGGTGCCCGGTGTCGGCGGTAAGAGTTTCGGATTTGATATCAAAGAAATCAGTATTCCCCGCCTTGCCACAGGCGCTGTCATCCCGCCTAACCAAGAATTCCTTGCTGTTCTCGGCGACCAGAAAAGCGGGAGAAACTTGGAAGCCCCTGAAGGTCTGATCCGTCAGATCATGCGGGAAGAACTGGCTGGCATGATGGGCAGTGGAGAGGTCAACGTGAATATCGAATTCACGGGAAGTCTGGCACAGCTAGGCAGAGTTTTGCACCCTGTTATCACCAAAGAACAGAAGCGCATAGGCAAAACATTACAGACAGGAGGTGTATTGTAATGGCATTATTCAGCATTGACGGGGTGGAATTCAACATCCCCTTGGTAGCACTAAAACGGGAATCCGCCGTGCTGGACAAATACGCCACCAGAACGGAGGGCGGCGACCTGCAGAGGGAAATTATCGGGGTCTATTACAATTATACTCTGACCTTCCCGGGGCTGAATCTGAATCGGGAAGAATATGACCGCCTGTGGAAAA
>CALCGT010000044.1 GCA_937901125.1 uncultured Clostridia bacterium
TGTACCAGACTATGAGTCTTTTTTTATCTGTTGCACTTAGATTGTAAATTCAAGATCAAAAAAGACCGATTTATCGGTCTTATATCAATTCAAATATCAAAATGCGCTCTCGCTCATCCTTGCCCGCAAATAAATCCCTGCAATCAATCTCCTCTACAAAAGCCAGGGCATGCATCGTCATCAGATACACCAGATATTCATCATTGGGATAGTAGAAAAACAGCCGCATCCTTCTGGGATTTTCATAATAGGATTCCAAAATACGTCCCATGACGCTTTTCAATATCTCCACAGAAAAGGGATTGAAAAAATAGAAGCAATCCGCCTCCTCCACAGGAAATTCTTCCGCATTGGCACAAAAAAAACGCACATCCTGCTTCTTTGCCGCAGTTGTTTTGTTCTGCTCCGCCTGATGAAAGATCTCCTCGTTATACTCCAAGCCGATGGCACAACAGCCAACGGTATAATGCAGGAAAAAGCCTACTCTGCCCTTACCGCAGCCATAGTCCATGAGTATGCTCTCTTTATTGATGTAACCTCTTTCCGCCAGCCGTTCCAATACGGAATAAGGCGTAGGCTCGTAGGGATAATGGTATTGATCCGCATGGGCATCCAATCGCCCAATGGTATGTATATTCAGTTTTTTATCCCATTGCTGCTCTGTCATCGCAAATCCCTCAACCGGCAGACTCGATCATGCCATTCATCAGGAAAAAAATCAGCAGCAGGCAAAGGGCAAACAATCCGCCCCAGCCGGTCACCGTACGTTTTCCTTTTTTCATCTGTATCCCATAAACAAAAGCGATGCCGGAAAACATAGCTGCTACCCAGCTGCAAAGCAACAGGATAATATATATTGCCTCTGGAACGATAAGCAAGTGATCCATGAAACCTCTCCTTGTTTGTTTTTATCATAAATACTCTTTTTCATCAGAAATCGTTTTCATAATAAATGATTATACCACAATAAAACGAACAAAAAAAGAGCCCACATTTCTGCGGGCCTAAAAATCATATATAAATTCATTCTTTGGAAAAACCAGCCAGACCAAAGGCCGCAGGACCACCGTGGGTAGTGATGACACCATTTGCCTGAATCCATCTTATCTTTTTGAAGCCACATTCCTTTGCCGCCACTTCTGCGCTTTCCCGTACAGCATCGGACAATCCGATAGTATAAACAAACCAGAGATAGTCTTTGCCCAGATCATATTTTTCCGCATATTCCGTCACCAGCTGCGCCGCTACTTTGACCATTTTTCCACGGTATTTTTTGGTAGCGATCAGTTTTCCATCCAGAATTTCGATACAGGGATGCAGGCTCAGGATACGGGCACCTAAAGCCGCCACATTGTTCACACGCCCACCGGCCCGCAGGAATTCCAGATTGTCTGGCAGAAAACACATTTTTGCACGGGAGATCAGCTTTTCCGCCGTCTCTGATGCTTCTTTTATGGTCATATCAGCATTTTCCTTCAAAATTTCTGCCATGGTAATAACAATATTGCCCTGACCCAAAGAAACCTGTTTCGTATCCAAAATAGTCACATAATCTCTATGCGCAGAAGCGATTACCGCACTCTGGCAGGAGCAGGTAGTCACTGCGGAATAGGCCAGATACAGCAATTGGGCATCGGGATATTCCGCATGGAGGGCATCAAACGCCCTTTCAAAATCTTCCGGGGTACAGCCGCTGGTTTTTGGCAACTTGCCTGTGGTGTGGTAGTAATCCACGATCTTTTCCACAGGGAATATGCCATCGTCCAAGGTCTCCGTATCGAAAGAAACATGCATGGGGACAATCTTTATCCCATATTCAGCGCTAACTGAGCATTTATATCAGAACCGGTTTCTGCAACAAGAATGATCTGTTTCATAATGATTTCCTTTCCGTTACCATTTTTGGTGCTATCCATCATAATATTACATAGCTTTCAATACTATGTCAATGGTTTGCATGGACTTCATGCTTTTCCTGTAAAGAAAATTTGTTTCACAAAAATGGAAAAGGATTTATTTCTGCATAGAAATAGCGGCGGTATATTCCGCCGCTATCTGCTTATGCCGCCGCCAGCATAGTCTCGATAAATGTGCCGTAGCCTTTTGGAGATTTATTGAGCATCACATGGGTCACTGCCCCCACCAGCTTGCAGTCCTGAATAATCAGGCTGGCGCTCACAAGTGATTGTCATTAGGGGCAACTTCTTTAGGTACAAAACAGCCATATACCTGAATGGGATGCACGACTTTTTCATACCTGTTTCTTATAATCAATATTTGCTAACCTTGCCTGTTTGCACAAGTCTTTTGTCTGTAACTTATACTGCTTTCCATCTTTTATAAAATGAGTTCCGCATTGCCGGAACTCAAAGCTGACATTCTTTTGGATGCATTGCTCTCGAATATCCAACACCCAAGCGTAATCAAGGGGACGGGCATAATAATCTGACTCGCCACCAACCACAACCAATTCTATATCATCCAGATATTTTTTCATATCCACCCTCTCAATCAAAGGTTGTGCAGTGATACCTTTATGTTTTATTGGCAATGCTTGAAATACGGACAGCTTTTTGTCTGCATTTTCTGATTTTCAATGGTGCAGCACACAACCACATTATCGTAACCATCATCCCAATCATCAGGGATACAGTCCATAAAACGCTCAATTCGTTTTGTAAGAAACAAAAAAGTGCAGTCTTGTCTTTCTCGTATCATGGGCCAACATTCCTCACGCCACGCATCCGCTTCTGCAATCAAAAAATCCGTAGAAAAGCAAAGGTAGACTATTCCAGCTTTCATCTTATAGCTGCCATTTTTCAGTTTCTCGATCGGCTTATAGAAGTCTTTTGTTTTCACAATGTCATTCGTTTTGACATTTCTTTTTACATCGCCTTTATGAATATAGCAATGAAGACAACCCTCACTGCATTTTTTACATCCTCTCCACGGATTCCGCATAGCCATACTCAAGCACCTCACTAAATTCCAGTTTATCTGCGGATTATTATATCAAAAAACATAAAAATGCCAGAGGCAATCTGCCTCCGGCAAAAAAATATAAATTCTACCCTGCCGCGTCCAGCATGGTCTCGATAAATGTGCCGTAGCCTTTTGCAGGCTCATTGAGCATCACATGGGTCACTGCGCCAACCAGCTTTCCTTCCTGAATAATCGGGCTCCCGCTCATCCCCTGAACGATGCCCCCCGTCAGGTTCAGCAGGCGTTTATCGGTGATACGGATCGTCATATCCTTATTTCTTTTTCCACCATAGGGGTCGATGCTTTCAATCTCCAGGAAATATTCCTTCACCTTTCCGCCCTCCAAGTCGGAAAGCAAAACGGCTTCGCCTTTTTTGACCTCATCGGCTGTGGCAATAGGCAAAGCCTCCCCTCCAAAAACCGCTTCCTCCGCTGCGCCATAAATGCCCACTTCTGTGTTTTTTTCGATATGAGCCAGTTTTTCCTCCATGTTCACCTTTCCCATCAGTTCCCCCGCTGCGCCTTTCTGCCCTTTTACGATCTCCGTCAGATCGGAATCCACCAGAGAGCCTTCCCTGATCTCCATTAGTTTATCGGTATCCACATCATAAACACCATGCCCCAGTGCCCCAAAGGTCTCATTTTTGGGGTCAAAATAGGTCACCGTGCCGATGCCCTGGATGCTGTCCCGGATCCACGCGCCAATCTTAAAGGCATTGTCGGCTGTGCTGAATACCGGTTTGATCTTTACTTCCTTCTCTTTGCCATCCCGTTCCAGGAGCAGCTTCATTGTCTTGCCGTCACTATTTTCCACCGCTTCCAGAAGCGTCTCCTTGTTTTCCAGTAGCTTTCCGTCGGCTTCTAAAATCAGATCACCAATTTTCAGGACACCTTTGCTGGGCTCATAGGTTTCATTGTCTTCTCCGCTCACAAAGCCTGTCCCCAAAACCAAAAGTCCCTTCGTATCCATTGTCACACCGACAGTCTGCCCAACTGGAACCAATTCCCGCCGTTCCGATGCCTGTGCCGTTTGCGGAATCCATAGCAAGGCCGGTATCAAAATCGCCGCCAGCGGAAATACTGAAAAATATAGTTTACTTTTGATCCGCTGCATCTTCTCCTCTCCCAACTGCATTATTCGAAGCATAAATTTTCGTTTTTTTTGCTCCAAGCTTACTTTTTCCCCAAAGAAAAGGCAATATTCAGCCCAAAAACACCAGAAACATACAAGCCTTGACAGGCTCAGCGAATTTTCCCTCTGGCAATTTTTTATTTAATTTTTATAAAAAAGGGCGCTGATATGCACCCTTTAAAACCAATTTTTCAGCATCCGCTGCAGCATAGTATTGATATTAGCTTTCTCCACCGCTTCTGCCGTCACCAGATCTGTCCGCCCCACCTCTTCTCCATTGATAAGATAGACCAGTTCGCCCACCTTTTCCCCTGCTGCCACAGGTGCATCCATACTGGGCAGGACTTCTGTCTGTGTTTCCCAGTCGCCGCTCATGTCCTTTTTCAGCAGCATGGAAATTTCTTCTTTTACCACCACCGGAACGCTGTCTGCCATTCCTTTGGTCACAGGGATCTCCGCCATTTCCTGCCCCGCAGGCAGACCTTTTTGGGCAGTATAATTGGCAAATCCATAATCCAGCAGCTTCATCGTTTCCTGAAAACGCACCTTAAAATCCGGTGCAGCCATAACAACGCCGATCAAATGCAGCCCATTTCGCTCCGCCGTACCGGAAAGGCAATATAACGCCTTCCCCGTAGAGCCTGTTTTCAGCCCCGTTGCCCCTTCGTACCATTTGATAAGTTTATTGGTGTTCGTCAGTCCAAATTCCGATTCCCCCTTACGGGTCTTATGTATGATGGTATCCTGCCAGGTGGTAGTATATTCCTGTATTTCAGGAAAACGGGTCATCAGTTCCCGGCTCATCAGGGCAATATCATAGGCACTGGTCTCATGCCCATCCACATCCAGCCCGCAGGCGTTGACAAAATGGGTATCTTTCATTCCCAGTTCCTCGGCTTTTTTGTTCATCCGTTCCACGAAAGCCTCTTCGCTGCCCGCTACAAATTCTGCCATAGCCACCGCCGCATCATTGGCCGAAGCAATGGCAATGCACTTCGTCATAGCGGCTGCCGTCTGGGTCTCACCTGGCTCCAGAAAGACCTGAGAACCACCCATACCGGCCGCATGTTCGCTGACCTGCACGCTGTCCTCCCATTTAAACTGCCCCGCTTCTTCCGCTTCATAGATCAAAAGCATCGTCATAACCTTCGTCACGCTGGCAGGGGGCATGGCTTCATGGCTGTTCTTTTCATATAAAACCGTCCCCGTTGCCCCATCCATCAGCACAGCACTTTTGCTTTCCAATGTCAGTGGGTCTGTCTCCGCACCATAGGCAGGAAAAAGTGAACCGACCATCAGCACCAAAGCCAGTATGGCTGTCAGCAGTCCTTTTCCATATTTCTTCATCCTCCCATTCCTCCCAAAAGCATCTTACTGACACTCTATGTTTCTTTTTTGAAAGATATGTCTTGGCGAGAGTTTGGCGTAATTCTTAAATCTTTTTTAAATTTATGAAACCTATATTAAAATTCGCCTATATATATTATAATCAAAATATAACTATAACCAGTTTGCTATATTGGTACTTTGTATAGTATATGAAGAGAGAAAAAGGAGGTCCTTACCATGAAAAATAGCAAAACAAAACAATCTATGGCATTTGTAGTAGCTGCCTTGCTGGCTTGCCAGCCTATTTCCGCTTATGCAGCGACTTTTGCAGATATGAATCAGGCACCTTGGCCTGGTGCGGAAGTATCTATCAATAAAGCTGCAAGCCTTGGTCTGGTCGTTGGGGAGACCGTCAATGGCAAAACATATTTCCGTCCCAGAGATTCTGTATCTCTGACAGAATCCTGCCAGCTGGCATATAAGCTGCTGCTGCAGACAGGCAAAGCAACTGCCAATGCTTCCGTAACAGAAAAATGGGCTGCTGTACTGAAAACATACGGCATCAAGGAATGGGCTTATCCCGCTGTTTCTTATTGTCTGGAAGAAGGCATCATTTCCATCTCCAATCTGGGCAGCTTCATGAAAAACGGCTCCAACCTGCCTGCCACAAGAGAACAGGCAGTAACGATCCTAGGCCGTGCCCTGACCACCGGCGTACCTTCCTATTCCGCTAATGCCACAACAACAAAATTCAACGACAACGCCAGCATTTCTTCCGAGGCACGTCCTTATGTTGCCCTGCTGAATCAGGTAGGCGTTGTAAACGGCGATAATGTAGGCAAGTTCAACCCGAAGAGTACACTGAACCGTACAGAAACTGCTGTATTGGTCACAAATCTGTACAATGTACTGAATAAAACTTCTGCAACCATACCTACAAATCCCACAGCTTCCACACAGAGCGGCACAGTGAAGGATATGAATGCCCTCTATGTAAACTTTGAAAACAGCAACGCGTATTACCTGTTCGCTTCCACAGGTGCCACAGTGACCCTCAACGGCGCATCCTCTTCTGCTGCCGAACTGGTAAAACTGTTTAAAAACGGCACAACCATCAAAGCGACTTTAACACTGGACAGCAATACCCGCATCACAAAGCTGGTGGCAACAGCTGATACAAAAACAGTAACAGATGATCTGACAGGCACAATCAAATCTCTGTCCAAATCCAGCATCAAGATCGGCTCTAATACTTATAGAATAGATGACAGTAGTTCCGTATCTGTAAAAATCGATGGTTCCACCAAAAAATTCAGCGATCTGAAAGAGTTATATGATGATGGCAAAACCATTACTGCTACTCTGACATTGGATAAAGATAATTATGTAACAAAAATCGTTGCTACCACAAAATCCTCCAGCAGTAGCAGCAGCAAAACAGACGAACTGAAAGAAATCAAGAAAGTCAGCGGCGAGGATTATGAAGCCTATATCAAAGTCGGCTCCACCAAGTATTATATTGAGGACATTGATGATCTGAAAGTAACCATCGATGGGAAAACAAAAGATTTCAGCGACCTGAAGGATGCTTTTGGTGATTTGGAAGATGGGGAATACTTTGCAGTGAGCGTCACATTAGATCGAGATAGTAATGAGGATAACTACATCACAAAGATTACTGCAACCAAAAAGTCCTCCACTTCCACCAAAAAAGGTGAGATCACTGATGTGAAGGAAAAGAGCGGCTCCAAGGGTACCATCGAGCTGGATGATAAAAAATCCTATTCCATCAAAGATATTGATGATGTTACTGTAAAAATCGACGGCAAAACAAAAGATTTTGATAAACTGATGGATCTGTTTAAAGATGATGTGGAAATGACAGCTACCCTGACCATTACCAGTGATGACGTTACAAAAATCGTTGTCACAACAGAATCTAGTAGTTCAACCAAAAGCGGTACACTGAAAGATGTTGACTATGCAAGCAGCAGCAAAAGCTATGAAGCCTATGTGAAAATCGGCACCAAAACTTACGACATTGATGACGTAAACTGGCTTGATGTTATCATTGATGACAGAGAAAAGGATTTTGATAAGCTGATCGATGTTTTCAATGATCTGGATGATGACGAATACCTTCAGGTGAAAATCACTTTGGATGATGACGACTATGTAACAAAGATCGTTGCTACCACAAAATATGAAAAGTAAAAATCATTTTTTCAGCCCTGCTCAATAGCGGGGCTCTTTTTTCGTTGGATTTCCCGAAAAATTGACAAAACCCAACATCCGCAGTATGATGAAAACCGAAATACGGACAGAATTGAGGGATTTCCCTCAAGAAAATTGGAGGGAATTTTTTATGAACAGGAAAAACGGAATCTTAGCAGGTATCCTCATTTTTCTTTGCATCATTGCAGCCATTTTCTACATCCAAAGCAAACCCGAAGCAGCAGTTGGCGCAAAGGAAATTTCCATAGTCGTCACCCATGCAGACCAGAGCCAAAACACCTTCACCTATCAGTCAGATGGGGAATATCTGGCAGAAGTATTGCTGGAAAATGAATTGGTGGATGGAGAAATGGGACAATATGGTCTTTTCATCACTACTGTGGATGGCGAAACCGCCGATGACAGCAAACAACAATGGTGGTGCATCACCAAAGGCGGCAAACAGGTGAATACCTCCACCGATACCGCCCCCATAGCTGATGGTGACCAATTCGAGCTGACATTGACGGAGGGCTATTGATGGGAAGAAACAAAGCCCACGACATGGCATGGATGGGTGTGCTGACTGCCCTGCTTTTTATGGGACAAGTCTTCATGTCCTTTCTGCCCAATCTAGAAATCGTCAGCCTGCTCATCATCCTTTACACCATCTTTTTCAGCAAAAAGGTTTTCTGGATGATATATGGCTTCGTTTTTCTGGAGGGATTCCTCTATGGCTTTGGAATATGGTGGTTCCAGTATCTATATATCTGGAGCATTTTGGCGATGGTTGTCCTGCTCCTCAGGCACAACACCTCTGGCCTTTTCTGGAGCATCGTTTCCGGCTTCTTTGGCCTTTCCTTCGGCGCCCTCTGCACCCTGCCCTACCTCATCACAGGGAGCCCTGCAGCGGCTTTCTCCTACTGGGTATCCGGGCTGGGGTTCGACCTGACCCATTGCATCGGCAATGTGGTGCTGTGTCTTGTGCTTTTCAAACCACTGTATGCCCTGCTGCAAAAAGCCTTTCCCACTTGATATTGTAAATTTTTCCCAAAAAACACAAACGCCCTGAGAAGCTCTTCTCAAGGCGTTCTTTTTTCTATTCTATTTTTATCCCTTTAAGCCTGCATTGACTTCATCGGCATAACGGACGCTTTCCATGGCATCCTTGGCATATTTATCTGCGCCAATGCGGTCAGCGTAATCCTGCGTCAGAACTGCACCGCCAACAACTACCTTGCACCAGGGTGCTTCCGCCCGCAGCTGTTTAATGGTCTCTTCCATGGCAGGCACTGTGGTTGTCATCAACGCACTCAAGCCACACAGGGGTGCATGCTGTTTTTTCACCTCTTCCACGATCACCTCGGGGGCAACATCCCGCCCCAAGTCTGTTACATCGAAACCGTAGTTTTCCAACAACAGCTTTACGATATTTTTACCGATATCATGGATATCGCCCTTTACCGTTGCCAGAACAAAACTGCATTTTGCTGCCGCTTCGCCCTTTTCTGTGGACATCGCTCCCTTGATCTTTTCAAAGGCACTTTTCGCCGCTTCCGCCGCCATTAAAAGCTGGGGTAGATACACCGTCTTTTCTTCATAGCCCTTGCCCACAATATCTAGAGCAGGGATGATTTCATTCTGCACAATCTCCAAAGGGACTGTTTCCTTCAACAGCTTTGCTGTCAGTTCCCCCGCCTGCTCTTTCAGCCCTTTTACAACGGCTTTTTGCAAAGCGGATTTATATTCCTCAGAAGCAGATGCCGCCGTCAGTTGTGTTACGGTTGTTGTTGCCGCTCCCGCAGGCACATATTTGGATGCGAAATTGATATAGTCCCCGCAGTTTTCATCCAGACCATGGAGGGCACGATAGGCAAAATAAGTTTTCATCATATCTCCGGAAAAGGGATTCATAATCGCCGCAGACAGCCCATTTTCCAAAGCCATGGCAAAAAATGTGCTGTTGATGGCATCTCTGTTGGGCAGGCCAAAGGAAATATTGGAAACCCCTATGGAGGTATGGCAGCCCAGACGATGCTTGATCTCATGGAGGGCATCTACGGTGGCTTTTGCCGCATTGGGGTCTGCGCTGATGGCCATTGCCAGCGTATCAAAAATGATATCTTTTTTATCAATACCATAGCTTTCCGCTGTTTTCAAAATCTTATCCGCAATGGCAACTCTGCCTGACGCTGTATTGGGGATGCCGCCTTCATCCAGCGTCAGCGCCACCACCAAACCGCCGTATTTTTTCACCAGAGGGAAGATGGCATCCATATTTTCCTGTTTGCCGTTGACGGAATTGATCATAGCTTTGCCGTTATAGCGGCGCAAAGCCTGTTCCATGGCTGTCACATCAGAAGTATCAATCTGCAAAGGCAGGTCGATGATAGCCTGCAATTCGAAACAGACTTTTTTCAGCATTTCAACCTCGTCGATCTCAGGCAGACCCACATTTACATCCAATATCTGCACGCCCTTTTCCTGCTGGGTCAGACCTTCGTTCAAAATGTAGTCGATATCATTTTCCACTAAGGCCTGTTTGAACCGCTTTTTACCTGTGGGGTTGATGCGTTCGCCGATGATAATGGGAGAAGCACCAAATTCCACCGTATGGGTATAAGAGGACACACAGGTGATATTTTTCTTTTCCACGGGCAGGAGTTTCATGCCCTTTGTTTTTTCCACAACTGCTTTGATATATTCCGGTGTGGTGCCACAGCAGCCACCAGCGATCCGTACGCCTTTGGCGATCAATCCTGCCACATCATCGGAAAATTCGTCAGGCAGTACATCGAATACCGTCTTTCCATCCACTTCTCTGGGCAGACCTGCGTTGGGCTTCAGCACAACAGGGATAGATGCCTTCTCCAGATACTGTTCTACAATGGGTGCCAGCGCTTTAGGTCCCAGAGAGCAGTTCACACCGATGGCATCAGCCCCCATGCCTTCCAGCATAGCCACCATCGCTGCCGGGGAAGCCCCTGTCATCAGCTTGCCATCCTCGCTATAGGCATTGGAAACGAATACAGGCAGGTCACAGTTTTCCTTTGCCGCCAGCAAAGCTGCCTTTGTTTCATAGCTGTCGTTCATCGTCTCGATGAAAACCATATCTGCCCCATGCTTCACCCCCAGACGGACGGTTTCCGCAAATACTGCCACCGCTTCTTCAAAATCGAAATCGCCGTAGGGCTTCAGTAGTCTGCCAGAAGGGCCGATATCCAAAGCAACGAATTTTTCCTGGGTGCCTGTGCTGCCTGCCGCTGCAGCTTTCGCATTGGCAATAGACGCTTTGATGATTTCTTCCAGCTCCTCATGGTCGAATTTCAGGCTATTTGCCCCAAAGGTATTGGTGTTGATGATATTTGTACCTGCATCAAAATACATCTTCTGCAGTTTGATGATGACTTCCGGGTGTTCCAGATTCCAGCGTTCCGGGTGTTCGCCGGGCTGCAGGCCTTCCGCCTGCAGCAGCGTCCCCATGCCGCCGTCCATATATACGATATTGTTTTTCAAATAGTCTAATACGTTCATAAATTTCATCCTCTAAAGGCGCAGTCCAGTTTTTCACATGCGCCGCATTTATTTTTATTGTGTTCTTCCTGTTCTCCTCCGATGCCAATGATGGCTGTCACCGATTTGGAAGGACTCATCAGCAGGCTTTCGTTCAGGGTCAGGCCGATCTTTCTAGAACAGTCCAGCACACGGAAAATATCCCTCTGCATCTCCAATGGCAGATCCCCATAGCCGGGGCTGAAGCGGGGCTTCAAAGACTTTCCTTCTGCCCGCAATTCCTCCCTTCGTTCCTCGCAAAAGGCATCACAAAGGCTTTCGATGCGCTCCGCACCGATGGCCTGAAAAAACAACGCCTTCGCAGGAGAAAGGTTGGTATATTTACGAATGACCCTGTCAATCTCCAACCCAATGGTGGCCGCAAACAGGATGATCTCCCCGCAGCCCTCCAGATTTTTCGCCAGTCCTGCCGAGTCCACCTTGGCAAAGCCAAAATCAAGGCATGTCCCCTCTTTTTTCACAGGGAATCTGCCCCAACAGATCTTATAGGAAAGCTTCCCCTGTATCTCTGACAAACAGGCTTCGAAAAGCTGCCGTTCCTCTGTCGCTGCTTCCCTAAAATGGCAGCCTGCATATCGCAGGCACTCCCCCTCATTGACAGGCGGAGCCGGATAGGTCTTTCCCCATATCATAAGCCCAGAATATCCTTTACATTGTGCATAATCGTTTCCGCAACGTCGGGCTTATTCATGGTATAAACATGTACCGCCTTGATACCGTTGGCATACAGGTCAACGATCTGGTCTGTGGCATAAGCAATGCCTGCCTGCTGCATAGCTGCTGCGTTGTTGCCGAATCTGTCCACCAGTGTTTTATATTTCTGGGGCATGAAGGAGCCAGAAAGCTCGATGGAGCGGGCCACCTGATTCGCCTGTGTAATGGGCATGATACCGGGAATCACGGGAACCTCGATACCTGCTTCTCTAACCTTATACAGGAAGCTATAGAAAATATTATTGTCGAAGAACATCTGAGAGGTCAGGAAATCGCAGCCTGCGTCCACCTTTTCTTTCAGGTGTTTGATATCCTCCGCCATAGTGGCACATTCGGGGTGCTTTTCGGGATAGCAGCCGCTGCCGATGCAGAAATCTCCCTTTTCCTTTAATTCGCGGATCAGATCAACTGCATATCTGTATGCCCATTTGCTTCTGTCCTGTCCTTCCATTTCCTGTGTCAGGTCGCCCCGCAGAGCCATGATATTCTGGATGCCTGCTGCTTTCAGCTCTGCAATGCGGGCAGCTACGGTTTCTTTTGTAGAAGAAACGGCTGTCAGATGAGCCAGAACAGGCACATTGCCCTTATGCTCGATATTTTTCGCAATTTCCAGTGTAAACTGGCTTGTGCCGCCGCCTGCACCATAAGTTACGCTCATAAAAGCAGGTTCCAGCTCTGCCATCTGCAAGACTTTCGCCTTCACACTTTCCAGATTTTCAGGTTTCTTATTTGGGAAAACTTCAAAGGACATATTGAAAGTATTTTTTGCAAAAAGTTCCGTTAATTTCATATTTTTCCACGCTTTCTATCTAATTTTTAAAATGGGTTCCAAAGTGTATAGTATGATAATTATACTGCTAATTCGACAGGGAAAGCAAGCCATATCCTTTAACTTTGTATAAAAAGCCAAACATTTTTTCCTGTCTTTTCAGCTGAAACGAAAATCTGCATCCTTCTCCATTTTTCTATCCAGCCACACTTTGTATTGATTTTTGTACATCGCCACGCCATACTGTATTAATATTTATACAAAAGAAAAAGAAAGGACGAGATGCGATGCAGACAAATTCTTACCAACTTTACAATCACAAACTAAACGGTCTGACGTTTTTCCGCCGTCTGTTGGAGGCTCCCTTACTGCAGCGGCTGCAGTTGTTGCTTTGCGCCTGTGAAAAGGACGAACGGGAGGGGCTTATCTCCGCTTACGGTGCCTTTGCCTCCACATTATTCGAGAGGGATGTAGATTTTTCCCATGCCTTGCTGGAACTGGTGTTGAATGATGAAAACCGTTTCCTGCTTTCTGCCGCCAAGGGAGAAGCCTGTCCTGTCCAAATTTTCTGCGCAGCCCAGAAGGAACTGGAATTTTTCACGGAGTTGGCGTCCTTCTCCGCCAAAGACGCGAAAATATCCCTGCCCGAAGAGATCTCCGCTTTCCTGCCCGATTGGAAAACAACTTCTTTGGATTTCCAAGCAGCCTATGAAAAACACATTGCCGATGCCCCCAAAAAAGGCTATGGCATCTTTGCAAAATACCATGTTTTTTCCTTTGGCACCGATGGTCTGGGAACCAAAGAGGTTCCTAAATGGAATCCACAGAGCGTTCAGCACTTTTGCCGATAGAACCCGTCTGTTTATTTCATCTATTTCAGCTCGGCAAAATCCTGATTTCGACGAAAAATTATTTCATTACTGCCCCTGTATTTGCAGAGGAAACCAGCTTCGCATATCTTGCCAGCCAGCCGGATGTGATCTTGGGTTCAGGTGCAACATAAGCTTCTCTTCTTGCCGCAAATTCTTTCTCGCTGACCTTCGCATTGATTTTATTATTCGGAATATCAATTTCAATGATATCCCCTTCTTTCAGCAGACCAATAGCACCGTCCGCCGCTGCTTCAGGGCTGACATGGCCGATGGACGCGCCACGGCTGGCACCGCTGAAACGACCATCAGTAATCAAAGCAACGCATTTATCCAGCTTCATGCCTGCCAATGCGCTGGTAGGATTCAGCATTTCCCGCATACCGGGGCCGCCTTTGGGACCTTCGTATCTGATTACAACAACATCGCCGGGGTGGATGCCGCCGGCATAGATGGTTTCAATGGCTTCTTCTTCGCTGTCAAATACACGGGCAGGGCCTTCATGGCGCAGCATTTCAGGGTCAACGGCACTGCGTTTGACTACACAGCCATCCTCTGCGATATTTCCCCACAGCACAGCAATGCCGCCTGTTTCACTATAAGGATCATCGATGGGACGGATCAGGTTATAATCCTTTACCTTAGCATCGGCGATATTTTCACCCAATGTCTTGCCTGTTGCAGTCATAACATCGAGGTCAAGGAGACCTTTTTTCGCCAGTTCTGCCTGTACGGCTGGGATACCGCCGGCTCTGTTCAGGTCGGCAATATGCGTGGAGCCTGCAGGAGCAAGGTGGCACAGGTTCGGAACTTTTGCAGAAAATTCATTGAAAATTTCCATATTCAGGTCAACGCCAGCTTCGTTGGCAATTGCCAAGAGATGCAGAACACTGTTGGAGGAACAGCCCAGAGCCATATCACAGGCAACAGCATTATAAATACTTCTGGTATTGATGATATCTCTTGCCTTGATATCCTTTTCCACCAGTTCCATGATTGCCATACCTGCGTGTTTTGCCAGCAGCATACGACCATTGGAAACGTTGGGGATCGTACCATTGCCGGGTAAAGCGATACCAATGGCTTCACACAGACAGTTCATGCTGTTTGCTGTATACATACCCGCACAGGAACCACAGCCGGGGCAGGTATTTGTTTCATATTCATAAAGCTTTGCATCGTCGATCAAATTGGCTTTTCTTGCGCCTACGGCTTCAAACATCTTGGACAAACTGACTGCCTCGCTATCCACCAGACCGGGCATCATAGCACCGCCGGAACAGACAACAGCAGGACTATTCATACGCACTGCTGCCATGACCATACCGGGGACGATTTTATCACAGTTTGGTACCAGCACCAGACCATCCAGCGCATGGGCCATTGTCATAGTCTCTACGCTGTCGGCAATCAGTTCGCGGCTGGCAAGGCTGTATTTCATACCCACATGCCCCATGGCAATACCATCGCAAACGCCGATGGCAGGAATCATAATGGGAGTTCCCCCTGCCATGCGTACACCTGCTTTGACCGCTTCCGTTACCTTATCCAGATTAAAATGACCGGGAACGATCTCACTATGGGCGGAAACAACACCGATCAAAGGTCTGTCCAGTTCTTCTTTTGTATAGCCCATGGCATAGAACAGGCTTCTTGCAGGGGCTTTTTCCACGCCTTGGGTCACCTGTGCGCTTCTCAGTTCCTTCATTCTATTTCCTCCTTTGTATGAAAAAGGCGAGCCTCCACCGAGACTCGCCGTATGTATCATTTCTTATTTTTTCAGCCAGCTCATCATTTCTCTCAGTTCTTTGCCAACATGGCACAGCTGATGATTTGCCGCTTTTTTGCGGGATGCCAGGAATTTTGCTTTGCCGCCTGCATTCATTTCCTGAACGAATGTGCTTGCGAAAGTACCATCCTGGATTTCAGCCAGAACCTGTTTCATGCCTTCTCTGGATTCTTTTGTTATGACACGTTTGCCTGTTACATAATCGCCATATTCCGCTGTGTTGGAGATGGAATATCTCATCTTGTCGAAGCCGCCTTCGTAAATCAGGTCTACAATCAGCTTCATTTCATGGATACATTCGAAATAAGCCATTTCGGGTTCATAGCCAGCTTCTACCAGTGTTTCAAAGCCTGCTGTCATCAGTTCACAAACACCACCGCAAAGAACTGCCTGTTCCCCAAACAGGTCTGTTTCTGTTTCTTCTTTGAA
The DNA here is from genome assembly GCA_937901125.1 of uncultured Clostridia bacterium. GTDB lineage: Bacteria > Bacillota > Clostridia > Lachnospirales > Anaerotignaceae > Anaerotignum_A. Next base: position 15,801 of record CALCGT010000044.1, read on the forward strand.
TGTTGTTTCCAGAATACCAGCTCTGCCTGCGCCGATAGCAGATGCATAGGCCAGTGCAAATTCTTTTGCTTTGCCGGATTTATCCTGTTCCACAGCAATCAGGCAGGGAACACCGCTGCCCTGTGTGTACAGGCTTCTTACGATGTGACCGGGGCCTTTGGGTGCCACCATGGAAACATCCAGATAGTCTGCGGGCTGAATCTGGCTGTAGTGAATATTGAAGCCATGGGCGAACATCAGTGTGTCGCCTTCCTTCATGTGCTTCGCAATCTGGTTTTTATAGATAGCAGGTGCCAGTTCATCGGGAACCAGCATCATAACTACGTTCCCTGCTTCTGCCGCATCTTCGATATCCATAACTTTCAGGCCTGCTGCTTCTGCCTTGGGGATGTGTGCGGAGCCTGGTCTCAGACCTACAACAACATCGACGCCACTTTCCTTCAGGTTCATGGCATGGGCATGGCCCTGACTGCCAAAACCGATGATGGCTACTGTTTTGCCATCCAGCATACCTAAGTTACAATCCTGATCATAATACTTTTTAATCATTTGAATCTCTCCTTTTTTCTTTTTATCTTTTGTTTATATCTTTAACCCAAGTCGGATTAAATTCCTGTTAAGTGTTTTTCCTCACTTGCATCCCGAGCCATGCCCGTTACACCGGTTCTGGAAACTTCGATGATATTATAATCCGCCAGCATACTCATAAAACCGTCGATTTTTTTGGGAGAACCAGTCAATTCGATGATCATGCTTTCTTTATTCAAGCCAACAACCTTCCCACGGTAGATCTCTGTCATTTCGTGGAGTTCTGTTCTTTCCCGCTTATCCGCCTTCACCTTAATCAGAAGCAGTTCTCTGTAGACGCTGTTGGCATTTTCCAGCACATAAGCCTCCCGAACTGGTTCCAGCTTTTCCATCTGGGCAATGATCTGATACAATACATTTTCATCATCCCCACTGACCACCAAGGTGATTTTTGTGATGCCTGCAATGTTTGTTTCAGAAGCGGTGATGGTGCTGATATTAAAGCTTCTGCGTCCCACCAGACTGGAAATACGCGCAAGCACATTGAGCTGGTTATCTACCATTAAGCAGATCACGGTTCTGTTTACCGATTTTTTTACGGTGATCCCTTTCATGTCCCTGCACCTCCTTATTCCAGAATCATATCATCAACGGTGCCGCCGCCGGGAATCATGGGCAATACCTTGATTTCTCTTGCAATATCACAGGCAATCCATACAGGACCTTTTTCCTGCATCGCCGCCCGAAAGGCTTCCTTTAAGCCCTCTTCTGTATCCACATGAAAGCCCTTGCCGCCAAAGCCTTCGATAACTTTCACGAAATCTGTTTTTCTTTCCGGAGTGGTAGAAGCATATCGTCTGCCGTAAAAGGCTGTTTGCCACTGATACACCATGCCCAATACCTTATTATCAAAAATAATGGTGATGATGGGCATTTCCTGGCTGACCGCCGTGCAGGCTTCATTCAGGTTCATGTGGAAGGAGGCATCACCGGTAAAGTGAACGACTCTCTTTTCCGGGAAGGCTGCCTGTGCGCCGATGGCTGCACCGTAGCCATAGCCCATGGTGCCAAGACCGCCACTGGAAAGGAAATGCCTGGTTTCCTGATGCTTTACATACTGGGCTGCCCACATCTGATGCTGGCCTACGTCAGTTACATAAATCGTATCCTTATCTACCATATCGCAGACATCACAAATCAGTCTGCCGGGATGGAGCCCTTGGCCGCGATAAGCGACTTTTTCCTGTTCTTTCTGCCAGCCGGCAATGCGGCTGCGCCATTCGGGATGTTCCTTCTTTTCTACCATAGGAAGCAGTCTTTCCAGAAAATCCTTCACATCCCCTACGATATATTGGTCAACCGGTACGTTTTTATTGATTTCACAAGGGTCGATATCCACCTGAATCTTTACCGCACCAGGAGAAAATTTTTCAATATTCAGAGCAACTCGGTCACTAAATCTGGTGCCGAAAGCCAAAACCAGATCTGCATGATACAATGCCTGATTGGCTGTCACACTGCCATGCATCCCCACCATACCCAGGCATCTTTCATCATTATAAGGAACCATGCCTGCTGCCATCATAGTGTAGGCTGCGGGAATATCCGCTGTTTCCATGAGCATACGGAGTTCCTTTTCCGCCTGTCGGGAAGCTGCACCGCCGCCGCAGTAGATCACTGGGCATTTTGCCTGAGCGATGGCTGCCGCCACCTGATGCAGTTCTGCATCGGTAGCTTTGGGCATCTCCTTCAAGGGAAGGGGCTCCTTGGGCACATATTCTGTCAGCGCCGCTGTCACATCTTTTGTTACATCTACCAGCACAGGCCCCTTTCGACCGCTCTGGGCGATGCAGAATGCTTTTCTGAGGGCATCCGCCAGATCTTCAATGCGGTTCACAAAGAAGTTGTGCTTCGTAATTGGCATGGTAATGCCGGTAATATATATTTCCTGAAAAGCATCTCTGCCAATCAGATTATTTGTCACATTACTTGTAATGGCTATCATGGGAATGCTGTCCATATATGCTGTTGCGATCCCTGTCACCAAATTCGTTGCCCCAGGGCCGCTGGTCGCGAAAACAACGCCCGTTTTCCCTGTGGCTCTGGCATATCCGTCCGCCGCGTGGGATGCGCCCTGCTCGTGAGCAGTTAAGATGTGCTTGATGCGATCCTGATACTCGTATAGCGCGTCATATACATTCAGCGCTGCGCCGCCTGGATAACCGAAAACCGTATCCACGCCATGCTCTAATAAGATTTCAAGTATCAGTTGGGCACCCGTCTTTTTCATCTTAGGTCCCTCCTTCTTTTGTAACTCACTTCATATCTTTTGTAAAAATGTGATGATTTTTCCATTATACCCATTCGTCTTTTTCTGTCAATTCAGAAAAAACAGCAGAAAAAACCATTCTCATGTATAAAAATAAGTACAGTTTGTTTTTGCTTCTGTATACAGTAGATACAACAAGGCATTTTGGCTAAAAAAAATCACCATTTTATATTTTTTTCAGCACATTGTTCTTTTTTTGCACATTCCCAGATACATCTGTCCACGATGTTTTAAAAATACACAAAAAGGCGATGCCTTTTCGCATCGCCTCTTTCTTATCCCGCCAAAATACGGCCATCTACGGAAATGGTCACCACCTGCCAAGGGATGAATTTCCCGCTGTTTTGCAGGGCTGTTACCGCTGCCCGCTCGATACCGCCGCAGCAGGGCACCTCCATACGTACCACTGTCACACTCTTGATATCGTTATTGCGGATGATCTCCGTCAGCTTTTCAGAATAATCTCCCGCATCCAGCTTGGGACAGCCTACCACAGTGATCTTCCCACGGATGAATTCCTGATGGAAGTTGGCATAAGCATAGGCTGTGCAATCCGCTGCGATCAACAGGTTCGCCCCATCAAAATAAGGGGCTTTCACAGGCACCAGTTTGATCTGCACAGGCCACTGTCTCAGCTGAGACTGCTGCGGAGCCCTCTCTGCAGGGGCTGCTTCCTCTCTCTGGATAGCCTTCGCTATGGAACCGGCACAGCCGCAGGGCTGTTCCTTCTTCTCTTTATTTGCCAAAACTGCTGCTTCATCATAGGCTGCCGCTTCTCTTTCCACAAATTTGATAGCATCCACAGGGCAGACGGGCAGACAGTCTCCCAGGCCATCGCAGTAATCGTCCCGCAAAAGCTTTGCTTTTCCATCTACCATGCCGATAGCACCTTCATGGCAAGCCTTGGCACACAGCCCGCATCCATTGCATTTTTCTTCATTGATCTCAATAATTCTTCTAATCATATCTCTTTCTCCTCAGAACTGATTTCTTTTATGGTCTGAGTATAGCATCCTTTACACGAAAAGAATGTTGCTAAAACAACAAAATCAAAAAAAATTGAAAAACGGCATAAGCCAAGCTATGCCGTTTTCCTTTCCTTATTCCCACAAAGCGTTCATTCTTTTTGCAATGTGTTCCTGTCTGTCTTTTGTTCCTGCCGCATCCTTCTGCCAGATGCCATCCTTTCCAAGGGAAACAGCATCGCCTTCTGCGATGCCTTCCGCCAAATCGGTTTTCCGCACCTCCAGCACGGCATCCCCCTCCAGCAGGATGGCATATTCCCCTTCAAATCGGTCTACAATCTGTGCCATGGTCTTCCCTCCTTATGGTTTGCAGGAGCCGCAGGGCGCATAGCCCAGAGAAATGGCTTCCTCTCGGTTTTCGAAATACACCCGGTTATTTTCTGCCGGCAAAGAGGAACACTCCTCTGTATGGAATCTTTTTGAATTTTTGTTTCCGATGTAGGTTTCTGTGGTTTCTGCTACAGCAGGCGTATCGGTGGGTTCTGTTTTGGTGCTGACACCATTGAACAGAATATTCTGACCGTCTGTGCTGCAAACGACAGTCCCCTCCTGATCTGTCCGATAAATTTCCGCACCGATGGTTTTCAGTTTATCCAAGGTCACCTTTTCAGGATGCCTATATTTGTTTCCTGTGCCAACGCTAATGACTGCATATTTCGGGGAAACCGCCTGCAAAAAGGCATCGGAAGTGGAGGTGCTGCTGCCATGATGGCCAACCTTCAGCACATCCGCCTGCAGGTCATAGCCTGCATTTAAGATATCCTTTTCTGCCGTTTCTTCCGCATCACCGGTGAAGAGAAAGCTTGTTTCCCCTGCTGTTACCTTCAGTACAATGGAATTATTGTTGAAATCATCATATTCCCGCTGAGGTCCAAGAAATTCCACAGGTAGCCCATTGAAGCTGATGATATCTCCGGGATTGGGCGCTTTGATTTTCAGGTCTTTATTGGCAATGGCATCCAGCACATCCTCGAAGGTCAGACTGGTATGCATAATCTTCGGCATATAGACGGCTTCCACATCAAAGCTGTTGATGATCGCATCCAAAGAACCGATATGATCTTCATGGGGATGGGTGCCAACCACGGCATCCAGCGTTTTCACGCCCTGATTTTTCAGATAAGACACGATGATATCGGCATCATCATTGTTGCCCCCATCGATGACCATGTAATGCCCATCGGAGACCAGCAGCGCACAGTCTGCCTGCCCCACATCGATAAAATGTACCTGCAATGCTGCATCTCCCGCAATCTCCTGTTGCATGGGCGTTTCTGCCGCATCGACCACCCTTTCGCCGCCGCAGCCTGTTACCGCAAAAACCAAACTCAGCAGCAATGCTAATTTTTTCATCATATTCTTTCTTCCTTTCCTCTTAATTTTACCATGTCCGCAGGAAAAGGAAACGGCAGCTCTGCCGATATTACATTTACTTTTCCAAGGCATAGTGTGAGCGAGCTTTGCTTGCAAATTGTATCATCCGCTGTAAAACAGCGGTACGACGCTGTAATCGGCTGCTCCACAAACTCTGTTTGTGGATATCATACCATAAAAAAACGGCATAGAAAATCACTATGCCGTTTTTCGTTTTATTTTATTGATCGATGGTGGAAATACACAATGTCGTTTCTTCCAATACATCCAGCAGCACCTTCATCGTATCCAGAGAAGTCAGCATGGTAACACCATTTTGGCTAGCACAGCGGCGAATGGCCACACCGTCCTCATTGTGGATACCCGACAAAATGGCTCTGGTATTGATCACATAGCTGACATAACCCGCCCGAATGGATTCCAATATCTCCTGACTGCCGTCGCTGAGTTTTCCCCGCATTTTGGTACGGATGCCTCTTTCTTTCAGAAAATTTGCCGTGCCGACAGTAGCTTCGATATTAAAGCCCATTTCATAGAAGCGGTGGATCAGGGGAAATGCCTCTTCTTTATCTTCATCCGCCAGGGTAACCACCACCGTGCCGTAATTATGCAGTTGCATCCCCGATGCCACCATGGCTTTATACATGGCCCGATGGAGCTTTTTGTCATAGCCGATGGCTTCCCCCGTAGATTTCATTTCTGGAGAAAGGTAAGCATCCATACCCTGCAGCTTGGAGAAGGAGAATGCAGGCACCTTCACATAATAGCGTTCCTTCTCCTCCGGATATGCTCGGAACACACCCTGTTCCACCAGGCTCTTGCCCAAAATTACATAGGTAGCCATATCTGCCAGGCTGTAGCCCGTAGCCTTGGAAAGGAAAGGTACCGTACGGGAAGAACGGGGGTTCACTTCAATGATATAGACATTCTCTTCTTTATCTACAATAAACTGAATATTGAACAGACCGATGATACCGATGCCCATTCCCAACCGCTTGGTGTAATCGATAATGGTTTCCTTCACTTTTTCAGAAATGCTGAAGGAAGGATATACGCTGATGGAGTCGCCGGAATGGACGCCCGTCCGTTCTACCAACTCCATGATACCGGGGATGAACACTCTATCCCCGTCGCAGATGGCATCCACTTCCACCTCTTTCCCGCGGATATATTTATCTACCAATAAGGGCTTATCCTCGTCGATTTCCACTGCTGTTTTCAGATAATGGCGCAGCTGTTCTTCCTTGGCAACGATCTGCATGGCTCTGCCGCCCAAAACAAAGCTGGGGCGTACCAGAACAGGATAGCCGATCTCTTCCGCCGCTTTGATGCCTGCTTCAATGCTGGTGACTGCCTGTCCTTTGGGCTGGGGAATCCCCAATTCAGAAAGGAGTTTTTCAAAGGCATCTCTGTTTTCTGCCCGTTTAATGGCATCGCAGTCCGTACCGATGAGTTTCACGCCCCTTGTCCGCAGGGATTCCGCCAGATTGATGGCAGTCTGCCCACCGAGGGTAGCAATGACCCCTTCCGGCTGTTCCAGTTCGATGACGTTCATCACATCCTCCACGCAAAGGGGTTCGAAATAGAGCTTATCGGAGCAGGTATAGTCCGTAGAAACCGTTTCAGGGTTATTGTTGATGATGATGGCTTCGTAGCCCGCTTCCTTAATGGTCTGCACCGCATGAACGGTGGAATAGTCAAATTCTACCCCCTGCCCGATACGGATGGGCCCAGAACCTAAAACAATGACCTTTTTCTTTTCAGAAACGATAGATTCATTCTCTTCCTCGTAGGTGGAATAAAAATAAGGGATATAACTTTCAAATTCAGAAGCGCAGGTATCGATCATCTTATAAACAGGGATGATGCCGTTTTCCTTCCGTAGATGGAAAATATCCACTTCTTTCATCTGCCAGAGGTGAGCGATTTCCTGATCGGAAAAGCCCATTTTCTTGGCTTCCTGCAAAATTTCAATATTTCCACAATTTTCTTCGATCTTCTGCTCTTTTTCCACAATATTCTGCAACTTTCCGAGGAAAAATAAGTCAATATGTGTTGCTTTTGCAATACTTTCTATCTTACATTCCTTTCGCAAAAGCTGGGCAATGGCGTAAATGCGGTCATCCGTCCCGATTTTGATATAGTCCATCAAGGCTTCCTCTGCCCAATCATCAAATTTATGATGCTCCAGATGATACAGCCCGATTTCCAAGGAGCGAATGGCTTTCAGCAGACTTTCCTCAAAAGTTCTGCCGATGCTCATGACTTCCCCGGTGGCTTTCATCTGAGTACTGAGGGCATTATTTGCGTCCGCAAATTTATCAAAGGGGAAACGGGGCATTTTCGTTACCACATAGTCCAGTGTCGGTTCAAAAGATGCAGGGGTATTGGCAATCTGAATTTCATCCAGCGTCATCCCTACGCCGATCTTGGCAGAAACACGGGCAATGGGATAACCACTGGCTTTGGACGCCAATGCGGAGGAACGGGACACACGTGGATTGACTTCGATGAGAAAATACTGGAAAGAATTGGGATCCAGGGCAAACTGCACATTACAGCCCCCTTCGATTTCCAAGGCACGGATGATTTTCAGAGCACTGTCCCGCAGCATATGATATTCCTTGTTGGTCAAGGTCTGAGAAGGACAAACGACAATGGAATCCCCTGTATGGATGCCCACGGGGTCCAGGTTTTCCATATTACAGATGGTGATTGCCGTATCGTTGCTATCCCGGATGACTTCATATTCGATTTCTTTATAGCCCTTGATGCTCTTTTCGATCAACACCTGATGGACAGGGGAAAGGGTCAGGGCATTTTTCATCAAAGGTAGAAATTCTGCTTCATTATCTGCAAAGCCGCCGCCGGTGCCGCCCAAGGTGAAGGCAGGACGCAGGACAACGGGATAGCCGATTTTTTCTGCCACCTGTAATCCCTCTTCCACTGAATTTGCCACATCGGAGGGCAGGACAGGCTCGCCCAGCTTTTTGCAAAGCTCCTTGAACAGCTCCCTGTCCTCCGCCTGCTCGATGCTGCTGCTTTTCGTTCCCAAAAGCTCCACCTGACATTCCTGCAGGATGCCCTTCTTTTGCAGCTGCATGGCAAGGTTTAGCCCTGTCTGACCACCGGTACCGGGCAAAATGGCATCGGGGCGTTCATAACGGATAATCTTTGCGAAATACTCCAAAGTCAGTGGCTCCATATAGACCTGATCGGCAATGGAGGTATCCGTCATAATGATGGCAGGGTTGGAATTGCAGAGGAGGACTTCATAGCCCTCTTCCTTCAGGGCAAGGCATGCCTGGGTGCCGGCATAGTCAAACTCTGCCGCCTGCCCGATGACAATGGGCCGGAACCGATGACAAGGACCTTTTTGATATCTGTTCTTTTAGGCATGGCTCTTTTCCTCCTCCATCATTTTGATAAACCGATCGAAAAGATACCCCATCGGGAGAAAGCTGTCGAATGGCTTCTGCAGGCGTATTCCAAGGGACAATGGTGACACTACAGCCCCTCTTGTTCAGGGAGCGGACGATATTCTGCTTCATGCCGCAGTCGATGGCAACCACATGGTATTTCTGATCGGGGACCTTCGCATACCAGACCTCTTTGCAGCTGACCCTTACCACCTCGCCAGAGGGCATGGGGCTTTCCGCCAGAATCCGCAGACCTTCCTTCAAGGGCAAAGCCGCATCCGCCAGCAAACCCTTTCTGCTGCCATAATCTCGGATGGAACGGGTCAGCTTTCTGGTATCCACACCGGAAATGCCAACGATATCATATTTTTTCATCACTTCGGACAGCGTCGCCGTACTTCTGAAATTGGAAGGAAAATCATTATATTCCCGTACGATCAGTCCGCCAATGGTGGGTGTGATGCTCTCATAATCCTCATCTGCCATGCCGTAATTGCCGATGAGGGGATAGGTCATCACCACTGCCTGATCGGTATAGGAAGGGTCGGAAAGGATCTCCTGATACCCCACCATAGAGGTATTGCACACGATTTCGCAGACCTTCTGCCCCTGAGCGCCAAAGGCATAGCCGTAATATTCGCTGCCATCCTCCAAAATGATCTTTCTGTCAAACTTTTGCAATATCAGTTTCCCCTTTCCTCTTTTTTTGTTCTCAGGAAGCTTCTGTTCCAATATATGATGCTGCATCTCTCATCACAAAAATACAGTTTGCCATAGTCATCCGCTTCCTATCCCTGTTCTATTTTACAAATTGATCTCTACAATCTTTTTGGATACCTCTGCCAGCAGAGGGCGTACCTTTCCAAGGAACGCATCCACCTGTTCCGGGCATCTGCCGATATAGTTTTCAGGGGCAAGCAACTGTTCCATTTCTGCTTCAGTCATGCCAAATTCCTTTTTCGCCGCCAAGTGCGCCAACAGATCGCAGTCCTCGCCGTTTTTCATTTTTGCTGTTGCTTCGTGGGAGCAGGTGCGGATGACTTCGTGGATCTCCTGCCTGTCGCCACCCCGTTTGACTGCTTCCATCATCAGATTTTCCGTAGCGATGAAAGGCAGATATTCTTTTACTGTCCTTTCTACGATCTTTTCATTCACATGGAGCCTATCGGTCACGTTCTGTGCCAGTCGCAGGATAGCATCGGCACAGAGGAAGCCTTCGGGCATGGAAATGCGGCGGTTGGCAGAATCATCCAACGTCCGTTCCAGCCACTGCACGGAAGCCGTCATAGGGGCATTCATGGCGTCTGCCATCAGATAGCGAGCCAGAGAGCAGATCCGTTCGCTGCGCATGGGGTTTCTCTTATATGCCATAGCAGAGGAGCCGATCTGATTTTTCTCAAAGGGCTCTTCCACCTGACGGTCATGCTGCAGCAGACGGATATCATTTGCCATACGGTAGCAGCTCTGCGCGATAGAAGAAAGGCAGTTCAAAATGCGGCTGTCCACCTTTCGGGGGTAAGTTTGTCCGCAGACATCGAAACATTCCGTAAAGCCAAAATCCAAAGCGATCTTTTGATTCATTTCATCGATCTTTTCCGCGTTTCCTTCAAATAAGTCCAGAAAGCTGGCTTCTGTGCCTGTGGTGCCGCGGCAGCCAAGGAATTTGATATTTTCCAGGGCAAAATCGATTTCCTCTAAATCGGACAGAAAATCCTGCATCCAGAGGGTCGCCCGCTTGCCAACGGTCACCAGCTGGGCAGGCTGATAATGGGTATAGCCCAAGGTAGGCAGGGCTTTATATTTTTCCGCAAAATCCGCCAGATTGGCGATGACCTGCAGCAGTTCCTTTCGCAGATAGCGTAGACCATCCCGATAGATGACCAGATCCGCATTGTCTGTCACATAGCAGCTGGTCGCCCCCAAATGGATGATGCCTGCAGCAGAGGGTGCCACCTTCCCGTAGGCATACACATGGGCCATTACATCGTGGCGGACTTCCTTTTCTCTTTGTTTCACACAGTCATAATCGATATCTTCGATATGTTTCTCCAGTTCCTCGACCTGTTCTGCTGTGATGGACAAGCCCAGTTCTTTTTCCGCCTTTGCCAAAGAGACCCAAAGCTTTCGCCAGGTCTGATAGCGAGTATCGGCGGAAAACAGCTCCAGCATATAGTCGGAGGCATAACGGGAGGATAGCGGGGATTCATATTTATTCTTCATGGAAATTCTCCTTACTTCTTCTGATGATACTGTCTCTTTCGGGGCCAACGGAAACATAGGTGATAGGGCATCCGATGGCTTTTTCAATAAAGGTTACATAGTCCTGTGCCTGTTTCGGCAGGTCTTCCCATGTACGGGCTTTGGAAATATCACATTTCCAGCCGTCAAAATATTCGATGACAGGCTTTGCTTCCCGCAAGGCCACAGGGAACGGGAATTCATCTGTCTGTTTCCCATGCATCACATAATGGGTACAAATGGGAATCTTATCCATATAGCTGAGGACATCCAGCTTGGTCAGGGCAATTTCCGTTGCATCCTGCACCTCTACACCATATTTCGTTGCCACGATATCTATAGGACCAACACGGCGGGGTCTGCCTGTTTTCGCACCATATTCAAAACCGGCTTTCCGCAGTTCTTCCGCTTCTTCCCCGAACATTTCACAAACGAAAGGGCCTTCCCCAACGCAGGTGGAATATGCCTTTACCACGCCAACGATATCGGAAACATGGGCAGAGGGCAGCCCGGAGCCGATGGGGATATAGGCCGCCGTGGTATTGGAGGATGTGGTATAGGGATAGATGCCATAATCCAGATCTCGCAGAGAACCCAGCTGGGCTTCGAACAGGATACTCTTTCCTTCTTTCTGAGTTTCTTTCAAAACTGCTGTGGTATCGCAAATAAAAGGTTTGATCTTTTCACAATACTCTTCCATCCATTTTTCCAGCATTTCCATGGTATAGGGCTCTGCGCCGTAAACCTTTGTCAGGGTCAGGTTTTTCCATTCCAGCAAGTCTGCCAGATGGGCTTTCAGCTCTTCGGGGTAAAATAATTCCCCTGCCAGAATGGTCTTTTTCTGGAATTTATCGGAATAGAAGGGGGCAATGCCCTGCTTGGTAGAGCCGTATTTTTTATCCTTCAGGCGCTGTTCTTCCAAAGCATCCAACTCCCTATGCCAAGGCAGCAGGATTGACGCTCTGTCGCTGATCTTCAGGTTTTCAGGGGTCAGAGAAACGCCCTGTTTTACGACCTCCTGCATTTCCACCCAAAGGTTTTCTGGGTCAAGGGCAACGCCATTGCCCAAAATATTGATGACACCATTTCTGAAAATGCCGGAAGGCAGCAGATGCAGCATAAATTTCCCCTTTTCATTGACGACGGTATGGCCTGCATTGCCGCCGCCCTGGAACCGAACGACTACATCATATTTCTCTGTCAGAAGGTCGACCATACGACCTTTCCCTTCGTCCCCCCAGTTGATCCCAACGATTGCACAATTCGACATAAAACCCCTCCTCAGATATGCTCCAAAAGACGTTTCATTACTTCGCTATAGGCATCCTCTACGCCGCCCAGATCCTGGCGGAATCTGTCCTTATCCAGCTTTTCTCCGGTTTTGGAATCCCACAGGCGGCAGGTATCAGGGCTGATCTCGTCCGCCAGCACGATGGTGCCGTCAGCCAGTCTGCCGAATTCCAGCTTGAAATCCACCAATGTCACGCCACATTCCGCCCAGAATTTTTTCAGTTCCTCATTGATGCCAAAAGCATATTTTTCGATGGTGGCAATTTCCTCTTCCGTTGCCAGCTTCATGGCGATGGCATGGGCTTTATTCAGCAGAGGATCGCCCAATTCATCATTTTTATAGGAGAATTCGATGGTAGGTGCATCGAATACCCTGCCTTCTTCCACACCGTATCTCTTGGAAAAAGAGCCTGCGGCGATATTGCGGACAATGACTTCCAAAGGCACGATGGAGACCTTTTTCACCAACGTCTCTCTGTCGTTCAGTTCCACTACGAAGTGGGTAGGGATGCTTGCTTTTTCCAGCCTCTGCATCAAAAGATTGCTCATCTTATTATTGATGACCCCCTTCCCTACGATGGTGCCTTTTTTCAGCCCATTAAAGGCTGTGGCATCGTCTTTATAAGAAACGATCAAAAATCTTGGGTCATCTGTGCGATAGACCTTTTTCGCTTTTCCTTCGTAAAGCTGCTTCTGTTTTTCCATTCCAAAACCTCTCCCTTCACGTTCTCTTTCGCATCTGCTGTAGTTTTGACCATTCTCCATAAAATTCTGCATCTATTCAAAAAATCATCCCAATTTCTAAAAAAAGAGGGCATCTTCCCCATTGAAAACGAGAAAGACGCCCTTGCCTTTACGCCTGAACTATACACTACTCAAAGACATTTGTCAATAAATTTCTATGTCTTCCTTTATAAGAATTCCTGAGACGAGCTATCATTTCTTTTGAATTGACAAAAAATTTATTTAAATATATGCTAAAAATAACAGAGAAAGGGAGAGATGGCTTTGAAAGAACGAAAGTATAGTGTCCTTGTAGTATCCTCCGGGGCGACCTTCCATGCCGTCCTGAAATCCTTGCTGCCCCCGGTGACATACGAACCCGTCTGTTCTGTTTCCAGTGTACACGAAGCAAAGGATGCCCTGAAAAAGCAGAATTTTGATTTTGTCATTATCAATCCCCCCCTGCCCGATGCTTCCGGCAAGCGGTTTGCTATTGATGTCTGCGGAAAAAAAGAAACAGTCTTCCTGCTTTTTGTCAAAAATGAACTCCATAAAGAGATTTATGAGGAAGTAGCAGAACACGGCATCTTCACCCTGTCTAAGCCCACCTCCAAGGCCACCATTTCTCAGGCTCTCAGCTGGATGGTCAAGGCCAGGGAACATCTGCGGAAATTTGAAAAGGAAACCCTCTCTGAAGCCCTCTCTATGGAAAAAAGATGGAGGAAATCCGCATCATCAATCGGGCGAAATGGCTCCTTATCAACGAAAAAACTATGGTTGAGCCAAAGGCTCATCACTATATCGAAAAACAGGCCATGGATCGCTGTCTTTCCAAACGGGAGATTGCAGAAGAAATCATCCAGGCCTATACATAACCTACGTATTCTAATCCTTTTCTATATAAAAAACGGTGTGACTATTTTTGTCGCATCGTTCTTTTTTATGGTTTTTTCCCACCACGGCTTCCTGAAATATGCGCTTATAGTTACACGTGTCTTGTCACATGAAACAAATTGTGCTATACTTATAGCCATATTCAAATACCATCCTAAATTAAATAGAAAACAAACAGAAAGCTATGCCCTTTAGCAGAATCGAGGAAACTATGGATATCAAAGAAGAAATCAGAATCTGGAAAGAAAAAAAGGATGCTGTCATTCTTGCCCATTATTATGTTGAACCAGAAGTACAGGAAATTGCCGACTATGTAGGTGATTCTTTTTATCTGAGCAAGATCGCCGCAAATTTGCCCAATCAAATCATCGTTTATTGCGGCGTTTCCTTTATGGGAGAAAGCGGCTGTCTGCTGAGCCCTACAAAAAAGGTGCTGATGCCCGATGCTGTCGCAGACTGCCCCATGGCTCATATGGTAACAAAAGCGGAGGTCGATGAAGCGCGAGCTGCTTATAAAGATCTGGCTGTTGTCTGCTATATCAATTCCACAGCAGAGATCAAGTCCTGGTCCGATGTCAGCGTGACTTCCGCCAATGCAGTGCAAATCGTAAAAAACCTGCCCAATCAGAACATCCTGTTCATTCCGGACAAAAATCTGGGGCGTTTTGTGGCACAGCAGGTGCCCGAAAAGAACGTGATGCTGGTAAAAGGCTACTGCCCCATCCACGAAGTTATTTCTCCCGCAGAAATACAGGAATTAAAGGCTGCCCATCCCGATGCGGAAATTCTGGTACATCCCGAATGTAACGAAGCAGTGACAAAGCTGGCAGATTACATAGGATCTACTTCCGGTATCATTGCCTATGCCGCAAAAAGCAGCAAAAAAGAATTCATCATCGGTACCGAAGTCGGCGTACGCTATGAACTGGAAAAACAAAATCCTGACAAATCTTTCTATTTTCCCAAAACGACGCCTGTCTGTCAGGATATGAAGCGCATCACTCTGGAAAAAGTCCTGCATGTTTTGCAGACAGAAGAAAATCAGGCAGCCGTTCTGTCAGAACAGGCAAAGGCAGCCAGCAGCACATTGACACGGATGCTGGAGCTTGCAAAGTAAGGAGAAAAAACACATGACAAAAGAATTACACTATGACACTGTGATCGTAGGGGCAGGTGCCAGCGGCTTATACGCAGCATTAAAGCTGCCTGCGGAACAAAATATCCTGCTAATCTGTAAAGAGGACCTGGAAAGCTGCGATTCCATGCTGGCCCAGGGCGGCATCTGCGTCCTGCGGGATGAAAACGATTATGATGCTTTTTTTGAAGATACCCTGAAAGCCGGTCATTATGAAAACCGCAGGGAAAGCGTTGATATCATGATCCGAAACAGCAGAAAGGTGATTGATGACCTGTTGGAATTGGGCGTGGATTTTGACAAGGAAGAGGATGGCAGCCTGAAATATACCAAGGAAGGTGCTCATTCCAAGCCTCGTATCTGTTTCCATCAGGATATCACCGGAAAGGAGATCACCGAAACACTTCTGCAACGTGTGAAGGAATGCCCCAATGTGACCATTTTGGATCACACGGTCATGGAGGATCTTCTGGTGGAAGAAAATGCCTGCCATGGTATCCTTGCAAAAGCAGCCGATGGCAATACCCTGCAGATCCATACAACAGATACGATTTTGGCAACAGGGGGCATTGGTGGTCTGTATGAACATTCTACCAACTTCCCCAGTCTGACCGGCGATGGCTTGAAAGTAGCAGAAAAATACGGCGTTGCACTGGAACATCTGGATTATGTGCAAATCCACCCCACCAGCCTTTATCGGGATGAACCCGGCAGACATTTTCTCATCTCTGAATCTGCCCGCGGTGAAGGTGCTATCCTTTTAAACAGCAAAGGGGAACGCTTCGTTGACGAATTGCTCCCCAGAGATAAAGTCTCTCAGGCAATCCATGCGGAAATGGAAAAAGAAGGAAGCAAGCATGTCTGGCTTTCCTTTGCGCCAGTACCGGCGGAAGATATCCAAAACCACTTCCCGAACATCTACAAGACCTGTCTGGAAGCAGGCTATGATATCACAAAAGAACCTGTTCCTGTCGTACCTGCCCAGCATTATTTCATGGGCGGCATCCATGTAGACGGCAACTCCAAAACCACAATGGAGCATCTCTATGCAGTAGGAGAAACCAGCTGCAACGGCGTCCATGGCAAAAACCGACTGGCAAGCAACAGCCTGCTGGAATGTCTTGTATTTGCCGAAAGAGCAGCCCTGAAGATCGCTGCAGGAAAGGAAGGAAACTGATATGATGAACCCCATTACGATGCAGCTTGTTGCAGATAAATATATCCGTCTGGCTCTGGAAGAAGATATCAACAGCGAAGATGTTTCCACCAACGCTGTCATGCCGGAATATAAGAAAGGCGAAGTGCAGCTCATTTGTAAAGAAGACGGTATCATTGCCGGTCTGAGCATATTCGAACGGGTCTTTCATCTGTTAGACCCCAACACAAAAGTAGATTTCTATGTAAAAGATGGAGATGCAGTCAAAAAAGGCCAACATATGGCCACCGTTACCGGGGATATCCGTGTGCTGCTTTCCGGTGAACGTACAGCCCTGAATTATCTGCAGCGCATGAGCGGCATCACCACCTATACCAATGCCGTTGCCAAAATGCTGGAAGGTACAAAAACTACCCTTCTGGACACAAGAAAAACCTCTCCCTGCATGAGAATATTTGAAAAATATGCGGTCAAGGTAGGCGGCGGTTCCAACCATCGCTATAACTTATCCGATGGTGTAATGCTGAAAGATAACCATATCGGCGCAGCCGGCGGCGTAAAAGAAGCCATTGCCGCAGCCAAAGCCTATGCCCCCTTCGTCCGCAAGATCGAGGTCGAAGCAGAAACTCTGGATATGGTAAAAGAAGCCGTAGAAGCCGGCGCAGATATCATCATGCTGGATAATATGACCCCTGCAGAAATGGCAGAAGCCATCCGTATCATCGACGGCAGGGCGGAAACAGAATGTTCCGGCAACATGACAAAGGAAAATATCGAAACGATCACAGCACTGGGGGTAGATTATGTATCCAGCGGTGCCCTTACCCACTCCGCACCCATTCTGGATATCAGCCTGAAGCATCTCCATGCCATCGAATAAAATACAACAAAACAAAATGTTCCCCTCAAAAAACCACCGGTGTTTCCGGTGGTTTTTTCTGCTATTCAACAAGCCCATATTTCACTTTGATCCGATCCAATTTTTCCAGCATTGGTTCTGCCCCGAACCACAAAAACAGCCACGTTGCAGCCCCCTGCACGCAATCGATGGGAAAGCCCGTCAGATAATAGGCTAAAATCAAATCCCAGTCAAGCTTGCTTGCAGACATCAATGCTGCCGCTGGGTTCATGATACCCCCATAGATGAAAACAGCGGAAATGGCACCAAATATGCACAAAGACAGACGTGCCCGCCGCAGCAGGCCTTTCCGAAACAATATGCCTGCTAAAAAACCGATGATGCCCATGGCAAACATCTGCCACGGTGCCCATGGTCCCTGAGAAAAGAGCATATTGGACACCAGCATAGTCATGGCCCCCACTAGAAAACCGCTTTCGCCGCCAAAGGCCACCCCGGCAATGATGGTAATGGCGATGACAGGCTTGCATTGAGGCAGCATGAAAAAAGCCGCCCGTCCTGCCACACCGATGGCGCAAAGCACCGCAAGGACGACCAATTCTCTGGCTTTTGGTTTGCGTCCTTCAAAAATCATAAAAAAGGGCAGCATGGTTTCCAGCAGTACCATCAGAGAAATGATATTGTATTTCCTGCTCCCCAAATAATACACACTGATAAACAACGTGAACGGAATTGCCAATAGGATCAGTCCTGCCGCCGTCACTGTCCGTTTCTGCAGTTTTCGAACTTCTTCTTTCCTGACAGGCAGGATAGTCTTTTCCCTGACAGATATGGTTTGAGGTAAAGGTGGAATATCCTCAGGCAGCTTTGGCAGAGGCGGTAGTTTTCCTCCGCAGGTAGCAATCACATCTTCCGTTGTGATTGCTTCTGGTAATAGTTCCCTTGCCATGCGATTGGCTGCCGTGGTATAAAAGCTGTTCCCCGAAAAGAATTGACGGGGTGTGGACTTGGTAACGATATTCCCATCGAAAAATAAACCGCAGCAATGGGCATATGCAGCGCAAAATTCAATATCATGGCTCACCATAATGATGGTCATGCCACGGTGCAGCAGCCCCTGCAGGATCTCCCCAAACACCTGCTTGAATTCCCCATCCAAGCCCTTTGTCGGTTCATCCAACAGCAGGATATCCGGCTCCAACAGGAGGACCTTCGCCAAAGCCACCCGCTGCTGTTCCCCGCCAGAAAGATCATAGGGATGTCGTTCCAGCAATTCCGTCAGGCGACAGACCGCTGTCACATAAGCCACCTTTTTTTCCTGCACTTCCACAGGCCATTTTCTGCCTCTGCACATTTCGTACAGGTCTTCTTTGACCGTTTTCTTCACGAATAAGGTTTGAGGGTCTTGGGGTAAAACCCCTACAGACCCATGGATCTTGAGTTCTCCCCGATTGGGTCTCAGCAATCCGGAGATCAATTTCAAAGAAGTGGTTTTTCCTGTGCCATTTCCCCCCAGCAAAGCTAAAAATTCTCCTTTTCTGACGGTCAGGCCCAGTCCCTTTACGATATCCTTCCCCTCTTTTTCATAGCGAAACCAAAGTTCCTTTGCTTGCAGCATCACTTCATCAGGGTATTGATGTTTTCCCTCTTTTAGAAGCTCCCCAAGGGGACGGGTTTCGGCAAAGGCGTGCAGCCATTGCCTGCCCTCGCCCACCGTCACAGGGCAATCCGCCGCAGTTTCCACCGCTACCCAGATACGCATAGCCGCTGGCATGGACAAAAACATCTGATGCTCCCGATCCTTCAGCTGCTGTCCAACTTCCCTAGGCGTGCCAATACAAAGCAATCTCCCCCGCTCCATCACTGCCACCCGGCTTGCCAAAGGAAATGCTTCTTCCAGCCGATGCTCCGTCAGCAGGACGGTCGTCCCCAGTTCCCGATTGATCTTTCCTAAAACTGAAAGAAATTCCGAAGCGGCAATGGGGTCTAATTGACTGGTGGGCTCGTCCAGAATGAGAACGGAAGGCTGCATTGCCATGACAGAAGCCAGATTCAACAGCTGCTTTTGTCCCCCGGAAAGCTCCGATACATTTTTATAAAACCAATCTTCAATGCCAAAAAAAGATGCCATTTCTGCCACCCGATGGCGAATAACTGCAGTTTCACAGCCCAGACTTTCCAGTCCAAAGGCCAGCTCATGCCAAACCTTATCTGTTACGATCTGATTTTCCGGCGACTGCTGCACAAAACCAATCTGCTGAGACTGTTTCCTCTGGCTCAGCTGTTCCAAGGGGGTTCCTTCAAAAAAAATGCTTCCTTCTCGGATACCATGGGGTGCCAGCACTGTTTTCAGCTGCCGCAGCAAGGTAGATTTCCCACAGCCGGAAGGGCCGCAGAGCACCAGAAATTCCCCCTTATGTATTTGTAGGCTGAAATCGTCGATAGCTTTGGCAGACTGCTTCGGATAGGAAAAGCTCAGATTTCGTATTTCAAATGCTTCCATTTCCAATCCTCCCTTCTGTCCAAAGCCACAGGGGTAAGGCAAAGAATCAGATAGACTAGCTGCAGGCTGACCGTCAGTCCTGTCAGCCCTGCGCCCTGTATGTTGGGAAAATATCTCCATTTCAGACCGCCCAGAAACGCCCCGCAGCCAATATAAAATCCACAAAACAGGAGCCACAGCAAAGCAATCTTATCCCTTTCCTCAAAACGATAGATGGAAAAGGCCGTTTTCCCCGGCAGACCATATCCCCTGCTTTTCATGCTGTCTGCCGTTTCGATGGCATTTTCCAAAGCCCAGGTCACCATGATGGAAAAAATCGTCACCGTATGCCGCATACGGGAAAGGAGGCGCCCATTGGAAATATCCCTGCCCACACATTTTTGCGCTTCCCGCACCACATGGAACTGCGTTTTAAATCTCGGTACAAACCGTAGCGTCATGCTCAGAAGCAACGACAGCGCAGGAAGGATACGCCCAAAAAGATAAACGAACTTATCAGAGGTCATCACTTCCGTGTAGCAGGAAAACCATAGGATGACCGCTGCCAGCATCCCCCCTGCGGCAATGCCATAGGCAATGCTTTCCAGCGTCAGAGGGTTGCCTGAAGGCAGATAGGTCAGTATGGTCATGCCTTCATGGTTGAAAGCAGGGTTCAAAATTGCCGCCATGAGCATCATCGGCAGCAGATACAGCAAAGAGCCCCTCTTCCACCCTTTCAGATAGATGCTGTAGCCCAATGCCCCCGCCAATGAAATGCAAAGGCTCACAGGATGCATGAAAATCATCGTGCCCCCCAGCACCAGTGCAAAAAACAAAAAATTGACCAAAGGATGATAGCCGGAAAAAGCATCTCTATTCTGCATCCCGCTCACCTCCTCATTCTTTTCCTGCGTTATTTCCAGCAGAAGTTCCTCCGCCTACATCGTTCCCCAGATCACAGGTATAGACCCATTCGATAGTATCTCCGTCCTGCAGCTGATAACGGGAACATCCATAATTGGGGAACCAGCCGTTTACCTGATACATCCAGCCGGAAAGATCCCCCGCATCAAATTCGTAAAGATTATGTATCCCTTCGATATAGGCACTGTTATAAAGAGGCGTATCCATAAATTCCAAATGGATCTTCTGCTGCTTGCAGACCCTCTGCAATACCTGAAACACATTCTCCCCTTCATAAAAGGTCACTTCCATTGGCTGCAAAACCCAGCCATCGGAAGGAACCAGCTCCACCTTATCGGGGTCTAACAGTTCCTTGTTGCTCAAAAGGGTTGCGCAGGAAATGGAGATGGTACAATGATACGCCTCATCGCTGACCTCTGCCGTCTGGGGTTCTATGGGCTTAGGCTTACCCGCAGGAATGGGGTCGGTCTGGTAGGCATCGACCTTCTCTGCCGCTTCCTCCTCTTGTGCCATATTTTCTGTCGTTTCTTCTTCCGTTGAGGATGTTTCTTCTGTTTGTTCAATCGCAGTATCCTCTGCCGGTTCCGCTGTTTCCTTGCCGCATCCAGCAAAAAGCAACAATCCACCCACCATACAAAACAGTAAAATGGCTTTCCAAACTTTCTTTTTCATATTTTTCTCCTTACAGCAGATTCGCCTGTTGCAACAGACTGCAGACCATCTGAGCAATCTCGCTTCGGGTGATATTCCGCCCAGGTTCGATATTCCAGTCATTTCGATCCAAAATATTATTACTGTAGCAGAAAGCCACGCTTTCCCTTGCCCATTTTCCAACAGAGGGATAATCTTCAAACTGGGTCAGCATATTTTGGATGGCATATTCCTCCATCTCCGTATCCATGCCGCAGAGCTTTGCCGCCCGTGCCACCATAGAAGCCGCTTCTTGTCGGGTAATGGTCCCATTGGGGTCAAAGGTAGTTTCTGTTTTTCCGCTGACAAGCCCATGGGCATAGGCAGTTCCCACTGGGCTCCAATACCATTCGCCTTTTTTCACATCGTTGAATCGATCCACCGATTGCATCGGCAACCCCAGCGCCCGTACCATGATAGAAGCAAACTGGGCACGGGTCATGGTCTCATCGGGCGAAAAGCGATCCTCTCCCATACCGCTGATGATACCACGGGAAGCCAAAGCCTCGATGGCGTTCTGGGCAGGGTGCCCCTGAATATCTGCAAAGGTCTTGCCTTCCACTGTTACTTCCGTTTTTCCCAGTTCGCTATTCTTTTCCATTTCTTTTCCATCTGCTATAGAAAGAGTCACATCCGCCATCCGATACAGGCTGTTTTTTCCGGACATGACTCTTTGTGCTGCTACCATACCATAGAATCCCTGTTCCGTTGCCATCTGGTTGCCTTCCGCAGAACCCGTATGGCTGAAGCTACCGTTGGGATTCCAATAGCCCATCAGAGCGTCCAGCAGTGTATTTCCATTTTTCACAAATCGTCCATCCGTCAGTTCGATGCCCAATTCTCCCAAAGCCACGATGACCTGCACCACACTTTCGGAAGTATCCGTATCATAGTTGGAAAAACCGCCCGTCCCATCCTGCATTCGGCTCAGACAGGTCAATGCCTGTTCTACCGCCTTTTTGACAGCCGGCTGTTCCGTATAATGGGACAAAGCCTGCAGCACCATCCCCGTCACATCCGAATCGGCACTGCCCTCGTCAGAAAGGTTCCATCCGCCGTCTGCCAGCTGTCTGGAAAGGATCTCATCCACATACATCTGTCTGGTCGCCTGTGTTTTTGCATCCGGATTCATAGGCATTTCATACTTTCCGCTATCCAATGCGATCAATGCCCAGACGGGTCCATTGATGCCCTGCCAGGTCACTTTTTCAAAATCCGCCAGAGGCTTCAGCAAATCATATCTGCCTACATGGGAAGGGTCTGCGCCAATAGCAGTCAAGGCCAAAACCACACGGCTATACTCCGTATACTTCTTTGCATGGAGCACACCTTTTTTCTTTGCTACCGTTTCCACTACGGTTTCATAATAGGTTTCAAAATATTTTTCGGGCACATCCCCGCCACTGCGGGCCAGCCCAATGACTGCCCATTCCCCACCGATAGAACTTACCTGGGGCGCAGCAACCGTTTTCTGTAAATATGCCGCACTGGTATGGATGGCTTTTTGCAACTCTTTGCTGTCCGCAGCAAAGACAGGTATGGACAATCCAAAAGTCAGCACCAACGCCAGCAGCACAGACAGCCCACGTTTCATTTTTCTCATCATATTTCTCCTTTTATCAGAAACTTATTTTCCAAAAGCACGATACAGGAACGTCGCGATCTGACCTCGCTGACAGGATGCATCGGGGCTGAACATACCCTCTCCCGTACCGAAGGTGATACCATTTTCCGCTGCCCAAAGGACTGCATCGTGATAATAGGCTGTTTCAGGCACATCCCCAAAGGAATCTTTGCCGGAAGGGGCAGGGCTGCCCCATGCTCTCCAAAGGAATGTAACCGCCTGGGCACGGGTGACTATCATTTCAGGGCTGAAGGAGATCCCATCTGTCCCCTTTGCAATATCATTTTCCATTGCCCACAAAACCGCATCAGAATAATAGCTTTCTTCCGCCACGTCCATATAAGGCACTGTCTTTGTTTCAGGGGCAGGGCTGCCTGCCATACGCCACAGGAATGTCACCAGCTGCCCGCGGGAGCATGTCCATTCAGGGCCAAAGGTATCTTCTGTTACACCAGAGGTGATTCCCTTTGCCACAGCCCACTGTACGGCATCATAATAATAGCTTTCTTCTGCCACATCCGCAAAATGCATCTCTACGGATTCATCTTCTGCGGCTTCTGCCATAAGGACAGCATACGCTTCTTCTGCCGCTAAAAGAGCATCGTAATTTTCCACTAGTTTCTTCTGCTCCACTGCCAGCTTATCATAGGCTTCTCTGGCTGCTTTGATGGCTTCACCGCTGTCCTTTGTAATGGTACCGATCTGATTGATCAGGTCATTCACCTTATCTGCAGCCTCCTGTTTTTTTTCTTCTATGTCTTTTCTATAGCCTTTGCCTGCAGCAGAGTCCTTTGTCCAGTCCTCTGTATAATACCAGAGGATACTGTCGCCATCCTCAATTTTATAGGATGTCAGCCCCACGTTGGGCAGTTCTCCGTTCACCTTATAAAGCCAGCCGGCGTTTTCCCCCAGTGTAAATTCCCCCAAAGTTTTCCCCTTATAGGTCATAGAACTTACATAGCCGCTTTCGGCACCTTCCTGGGTGATTCCGCTGCCCTCCAGAGCTTTTACAAAGGCGTGGTATACTGTTGCGCCTTCATCGACTGTAACATATTTGTTTTTCATCCAATAACCAACGTCAGGTCGGATGGTAACATCTACGGTAATATCGTCATTTTCCTCGGGTGGATTGCTTGGCTTTGTTCCGCTTCCGCTGCCTGTGGCACGCCCCGGCGTAAGAGAACCACTGTTATGGCTGAAATCGTAGATGTTGAAAGCCTTGCCGGTTTCCATCATCTGCTTTGCCGCCAGAAGAGCACGGAAAGCCTGCTCCGTTGCATATGCATTGATCGAAGCATTATCATTATATCCAAAGCCGCTGTTATCTGTAAGGGCAAAACTCAAAAGGGCATCTAACGCACTTACACCGTCTTTGATAAAACGGGCGTCTGTATCAGGATTGACACCTGCAGCACATAGGCCCATCACTGCCATGGCCGCAACATTTGCGTCCGGGCCATAGCCGTCATCAAATCTTCCATCTGGTTCCTGCGCCCCACACAAATATGCGACCGCATTTTCTATGGCTTCCTCTATTTTCTCATCGGTTCCCTGATAAAAAGAAAGACCAGCGATCACATTGGAAGTGCTTTGTACACTGCCCCATTCATCCCAGCTTCCGTCTTCCCCTTGGTTTTCCAAAACAGCTTCTATTAAATCCTGCTCCGATTCTTCCGTACCGTTGTAGCTATTCTGGTTGTATGCTGCCATAATATAAGGCGCATACCATACGCTGGAAGAGTGGCTCACGCTATTTAAGCCCTCCACTGCACTGATAGGCTCATTGCTGTTTACCATATAAAGTTTTTCCGCATCTATCCCCAGGGCTGTCAGGCAAATGATAGCCTTACTATAGGTTATATCATCAGCATGCCCTTCCCCAAGGGAAGCGATGGTCTTGTCAATGTATTCCTTTTTTGTCTTTTCCCCTGTTTTATACTGGCTGTCAGGAAATAAATCCTCATAGGCAGCCATTTCCATGATGTTCCATTCATAATAACTATCCACATAGGATGCCGCAATATGATGCAGCAGAGCATTTATTTTTTCTTCTTTTTCTCTGTCAATATTGGGATTTTCAGGGTCTATGGGTTTTTCCGATTCCCCCGGATTTTCTGAACCGCCGGATGTTTCACTGTCCCCTACTGTAACCTCACAGACAGGTGGAACAAGGTTCCAATCCTCTTTGATTGCAGAAACAATATATGTTCCTTCTGCATCAAAAGAAATTGTAACCTTGCCTTCCGAATTGGTTACAACTTCATTTCCCTCATCATCGGTAATCGTTTTTCCGTCTACTGTAACGGCAGCTCCCTCTAAAACATAGGTTGACGGCCAATCATTATAAGACAATATTAAATCAACTTCAGCACCTGTTTCCTCCGGCTTTACCCTTGTCTCACTTTTGTCAAAAAAGCTATACACATCGCTCCAGGTTTCACTATCTTTATAAACAAAGGCAACTACATGATCACCATTTTTCACAGTGTCCCCGAGGCTCCATGCAGATGCATCATTTACATAATATCCGAAAGCGCCGCTTTCATCGCCCCACAGCTTCTTTAAACTAAGACCATATTCGCTTGCGTAGGAACTGTATCCGCTTGCGCCTTCATCATAAAAAGCCTTATGGGTTGCATATAGGGTATCGTCAATATCAAAACTCCCATTTTCGTTTTGATCGACCACCGTAATCGCTTTGTGGGCAATTTCCAATTCCCCTTGATTGGCGATGGTCACATATGCAGTAATACTGTCGTTTTCTTCTGCCAATGCCGTCATTGGCAGCATCCCCAACACCATGACCAGCATCAGGAACCATGAAAAAATTCGTTTCTTCATCATGTACGCCTCCTCTTTGATGAGATGATAAAAAACTGCTCCTGCATTTCACCGGCCAAAAGAAAAGGCGGGCATAAAAACACCCGCCTTCGCAGCAAAAAAGCGGCTGAAAAAGCCGCTTTCATGGTATGCACAAAAGACCAAATACTCTCGTATTCGGTTCGCACTTGTTTGTAGGTCTTCTGACTCATATGTTCAGGCGGCTGCCTGCCAGCGTCCATCCTTCGCCTTCTCAGCCTTTCGCCAATGACCTGCTTTCGCAGAAAAAGGATGCACTCCATACTTACAGCACAATGCAGAAAAAAGCCCTGCACCGTGTTCAGGTTTTTCACCTGATTCCCTTGTTCAGCCGAACAAGATTGCGTGTCTCGCCCCCAAAGGGGAAAGGTCGCGCAATTGCCACAAAAATCGGAGCGATATAAAATTTACCCTTTAAACATATTCTAAAATGTCCAGCTTGTCAATCTCCTTTCCCAACTTTTACCGTTCTTTCTTCCCATAAAAAAGCAGACCTACGGTCATTTTCCATAGATCTGCTTTTGATTTTTTGAAATATCAGAGGCTACGCCTTATCCAAAGGGATGCTCTTTCTGAAATTTCTCTAAAGCCTCTTTCCAGATGGAAGGTCGCCATATTAGCCAAAGATTCAAATATCTTCAGCTATGCTTCACTTCATCCTGCCCGACGATCATATGGCAAAGATACTAGTAGGCTCTTGTTTTTCCGGATCAATGATCTCCGAGATTCCTCTCTCTTCTTTATCATGGGTGATGGCCTATTCTCCATACTCCACATATCCACGCAGAAAATCATATTCATAGAGAGAAAGACATCGCTGGTATTTATTTCTCCGCTCCAATTCACCGGCATCCTCCAACAGCTCCAGAAAGCGCAGACAATCTCCATTAAACCGTTGAGCAAATCTGTCATTGATGATCGCCGCATCAAGTCCCTGATTTTTAGTATGCCGCTCCCAGCACGTAATAACTCAACCGTAAACTGTAGAAGTTCTCCAATCTTTATACCGACGCCGCATATCGTTTTTATCAAAAAATATGTCCGTTCCTGTTTGAGCCTTTTTGCCGCATACAAAAGGCTTAAATATTCGCTTCTCATCAGTTCACAATTATGTTTTGATTGCAATTTTCTCAGTCTCTCTCCATCTTAATCATTATTTTTCACCGCCGCTACAATAAATCTAGCGTCCTTGGCATAATCGCTGCAAGTTGACAAAATTATAATCTGTTCACCATATTCTGGAACAACTCCCGTATCATAGCAGGCATTTTCTGTCAGCCATTCTATCAGCCTATCAAACTCATTTTCCGTTAAATTTCCCGAATAGTTATAATACCGAACCCCCATCTCATTTTGTGCCAAAATATCACACTTTACAGTAGCAAACACCTCATATTCCCGTTGCTCATAAGGTGTATCGAATGAAAAAAATTTGTTTTTTCTCCAAAAATTTTCCTCAATATAATTGTCGAGAGTGCCAAACATGGTATCATTTTTCATGTTATGTCCATATATAATCAAACAGTCTGTGTCCACCGCACCATCCTTCCCGATAAATGGAGTTCCGCTTTTAGAGCTTGTACCGTCAAAGGCTCTGTAAAGGTAATATTCTGGTTCACCAGGGGTATACATAACCGGATAATTTATTGGGGTATTTGGAATTTTAAGCCATCCTGCAAAATCATTGTTCTGTTCATACAATACTGAATATCCTTTCAGCTTGTTTTCATCCCTTTCTGCTACGGTTTCTGCTTTTGTCTGCTCTGCCACAAAAAGCAGTTCATCAAAAGCAGACTGTTCTTTTTGACTGTCATGATATGCCTGTATGGCCATAATTGCAGATCCAGCAAATACCAGAAAAAGAAAAACCTTCAAAACATAAAATGTCTTTCTGATTTTCCGCTTTCGCTTTGATCTTCGCAATCTCACGCGGCGGC
This sequence comes from uncultured Clostridia bacterium, assembly GCA_937901125.1. GTDB lineage: Bacteria > Bacillota > Clostridia > Lachnospirales > Anaerotignaceae > Anaerotignum_A. The sequence goes on from CALCGT010000044.1 coordinate 43,287, forward strand.
CATAAACTTCCTCGCTAATTCTCCTTTTATGCCAATTCTCCATAAAAAATCCTTTCAAAAAAAGCAGAATGTAAAATGGGCTGGACCTAACCGCCCAGCCCATTTCCATTCTGCCGCATTCTGCTTTGCCAATTATGATTATTTATTTGTTACATCTTCTTGTGCAGAAAAGCTTTTTTTCCAACATTGCCGCAAAGATCAGCGCAATCAACGAACAAATAGAAATCATTGTCCATAACCTGGTTTTGGTTGTATCACCTGTCTGCGGCACATGATCTTTCGGTGTCTCGTTCATGGTTGGCCTATCAGAGCTATTGGGAGAATCGGGGTTATTTGGATTATCGGGATAATCAGGACTATCCGGATATTCGGGATTATCAGGATATTCGGGATTATCAGGATAATCGGGATTATCAGGATAATCGGGATTATCAGGATAATCGGGACTATCGGGATTGTCAGGATAATCGGGACTATCGGGATTGTCAGGATGATCGGGACTATCCGGATTGTCGGGATTGCCGGGATGATCGGACATTGTGTTTGTAATCGTCCATACATTGCCATCATGGCTTGTAACGCTTGTATATCCGTCAAACCTACTGATCTCTGCCACAGTCCATTCAGGTCCTTCCTCAAGATCACTCCATGTATACTGCCATCCATTCTCACCATTCAATACGATGATCCCGCCATAGGCTTTTCCGTCCTTCATCAGTTGAACCTCTGCCTTTTTCGGACGTTTCTGATTATCATTATCAGACCAAATCTTATAAACCGATACGGAAATACTATGGTCTTCCTCGTCCTTTGTCTTATTCTCAAATACAGGTTCACCATAGCTGTTTCCCTCTTTTTCAAAGGTTACATCTGCATAGTATTTCCCGCCCTTTTTATAAACCTCAACTATTGCTTTGTAAACCGCCGTATCATAGACAATGGTATCATCAGGGCCTGCTTTTTCCGTAATGGTATAAACAAACCTGCCTTCCTCCGAAAACTTCAGTGTGTCAAACGATACAGTCTTTCCGTCATTATGTTTGGTCTGGATGATGTTTCCATTCTCATCACGAAGGACAAATAGGAAGGTATCGTACTTAGGATTTTTGCCGTCCAATAATTTTTTTGCATTCAATGTTACAGAGGCCGGATTCGGTCCGCCGCCGGAGCCTCCGCCGCCGCCAGGCTTATTGTTATGAAATTTAGCCTCTGCAGTTTTCTCGGATTCTATTTCGCCCTCAGCAATCTCGGAACTTGTTCCATTGACTGTTACGGTATAGCCGCTGTTGTCACTTTCTTCAACTTTATACTGCACCCCTGCGGGCAGACCGCTAGCAGTTTTGCTTTCGTTGTGCTTTAACGTAAAAGCAGCGATTCCGTTTGTAAAGGTCATTTCGCCGTAAACGCCGTTGATAGAAGCATCATCTAGCGTTACGGTAAAGGAAAAGTCCTTGGTCTGGCTTGCACCCTTGCCGGAAACTGTTTTGCTTACCATTAAACTGCCGGTATCTGGATCATATTCGTTCGTTATGCTAATATGCAAAACACCGTTTGCATCTACTTCGGCCTGACAGTCCTTCAGACTATAGCCTGCGCATCTCACTTCCAAAGCCTCTATTTTTGCACCGGTCTGCTCTGTGATCGCCGAAAGCATATTCTTCAGTGTGACTGTCCAGTTATCTTCTTCTGTCAGCTTGATATTTTTTATGGTATAGCCGCCATACTGGATATCCACAGAAATTTCCTTGGGTCGTACCTTGTATTCATTGTTGTTGTCTTCCCATTCTTTCGTAATGGTTATGGTTCCCTCTGTTTTATCCGGCTTGCCGATCACAACATCGCCATTCGAACCGATGCCGCCGCCTCTTGCTTCGGCTGTATTGTCGGAAATCACTACCTTGACTTGCTTCTTTCCAGCTTCGATCTCTGCATCCCCATCTGTTTTATCCGTATAAATTTTAACCAAATGATCCGCATGGATCTTATTCAGGTCAATAAATTCACCTGTGCCTGTGTGTTTCCATTCATAATTTCCGCCGTCAAGCATATATTCGGAAATATATACGCCGGGAACAGCATTACCGACTGACGGAACCCCCGAAGCATGGGCAATATTGGAGGTTTGGATATCATATTTTTCCCCTGCGGCGGTATTATTGTATATGAGCCCGCCATCTGTCAGATAGATTTTTGTATTGGAGGTCAAGCAGCCTGCAATACCGCCCCCTTCCTTAGCCGATTTATTATCGGAAATGGAAACGTTATACAGATGGAGCATCCCGTTGTCTAGATATGGCTCCCTATCCTTAAAGCCACCGTTGACATAGATGCCGCCGCCGCCAAAATGCTGCACGCCTTTCCCCGAGCTGTTCTTTGTAATTTCTCCGGCATGGATTTCCGCTTCGCAATTCGCCTGCACATACATACCACCGCCGCAGCTTTGGGCTTCGTTGCTGTCGATCACGCCGCCATCCATAAACAGCGTGCCATACTTCTTAGTACTCAAACCCACGGTATATTCAGCCCCCAGAGAAATGCCGCCGCCAATAGATGCACTGCTGTTATAGGCGATCTTGCCGTTGTGCATAGTCATCGTACCGTTATTTTCAACCATTACACCACCGCCTGCGGTACGGTTCTGTTCCTCCGGATGTCTCACCGCCTTGTTGTTCTCTATACTGCCACTGTTTACTATCAGGCTGCCGCCATTGACATATACGGCACCGCCTGTAACGGCAGTGCAATATTCCAGTTTACCGCCATCTATCACGGTTTTGCCCAGATTATACACAGCGCCACCACATCTATAGGATCCCTTTGTAGTACAGCCCGAAACATCGTTATGGCAAAGCACTGCGTCTCTGCCGATCTCCAACTCGCCGTTTTTCGCAACATAGATCAGGGACTGTACATCCGTCATTCCTCTGTCGGCCAAACCATCAATCACGATATTTTCCAGCCTCAGCGTTCCTTCTACACGGATCAGGTTATCCTTGCACGTCATATATCTGTAAATAGTTTTGCCCGCCAGATCCCATGTTTTCGTATTGTCTACGGTAACGGTTCCTGTGATGTATATTTTGTTGTATGGTTTCTTTTCAAGAAGCTCTTTCGCTTTTTCAAATGTTTTTACAGGTTTTTCAAGGGTTCCTTCGTCAGAATCATTCCCTCTGATGCCATCCAGGAAGATACCTTCTGGCACTTCTTTTCTAATCACGATATCTCCATCTACCCATATCGTATCCACAAACAGATTGGTGCAGCCCAAAAGGCTGATGCAAGCGGCTATGGTTTCTTTTTCGCATGATTCAATCAATTTCAAATCATTATATTCTTTGTTATCGTTTAGTTGAGAAAGAGTAGAATCGTCCAACGTAATATTAATAACATTTGCGTCAAAATTTTCTCCCGCTTTTATTATTTTGCCGTTCCCTAATGCAATATCAAGCTGATTTATTTTCCCATCGATGAACAAGTCACCGTTTTGTATGATCTTCCCTTTGATGCCTCCATTGCCTCTCAGGGAAAGTCTGCCGCCTTCTGCGATTTGGATAGCTTCCTCAGCAGTTGCTTTCAGGGTTCTGTCGTTCATGTTGATCTTGATGGGCTTTGTAATGTTTACGCACGCCTCCTGGAATGTTGTGCCCAGCTCATCATCCTCTCCAGCGATCAGGAGGATCTCATCATTTTCACCTGCGGCATCCACGGCATCTTGCAGGGAGGTATATTGAGTATCTCCAATCTGTGCCACATGCCGCTCCACATAACTCATCGCCGTGAAGCCATAGGAATTCTTCTCATTATTCCATGTCAATTCTTCCAGCCCGTTTGCTTCTTCGATCTTCATATTCTGATTCTTTTCCATCCATACATAGTTTGAAAAATCATGTTCTTCATCCTGCATCTGCGCAGCCGAAATAGAATCCAGAATATAGGTATAGTAATAGGTGCCGATATACAGATCGTTGGCATTGCTGCCTAAACTGGCGCACTGATTATTATATAAAGCTCCCGATTCAAAATATAAACGTCCACCATAGCGAACAGATACGCCACCAGATGCATACACATAATCTGCTGAACTGGCATTATTTTTAATGACCGTATCCTCGATATAGGCTGCTCCTAAACCATCGTCTTCTCTCCAATCCCAATTTCCACCATAAATACTAATAGCACCTACAAATTCCGCACGATTCTCCTTAATACAGGAGGATTTAAAGTAAATTCCGCCTCTGTAAATATCTACCGTATCGCCTATATTAGAATTCCCCTTGATCTCGCAGTTTTGAAATAAATTATATTCATCGTATACGCAATCACTTTTTACCACACTGAGCGCGTTTGAATTTTCATTAAATGTCGAATTTTTCGCTTGGAAATTGGCACTGCCATCTTTATAATCATATATACAAACAGCTATACCTTCCGTACTGTCTCTTGTGCCTGTGTTTCTGTCCACATTAACACCATCCAAGACAACAGACGAATCATTCATCCATAAACCTGTGCCCTGATTTTCCGAAATAGCAGAATCGCTGATCGCCACATTCCCTGCGGCCAAGACTGCGATACCGCCACCCTGTCTGCCAACATTACCTGTGATCCGGCTGTCTGTGATCTCTATTTTTCCGATTTCCTCCATATAGATACCGCCGCCGCGTCCAGAACCATCCGTCGCAACGATGTTACCTTTGATTTCAGAACCTACGATTTTCACTTCAGAAATATTTTTACAGCAGATACCGCCGCCGCTAATCAACCCATCAACACCGGCACGGTTATTGGACACCTCGCAGTTTTCCATGACCAGTTTCGCATCTGCGCCTGTGATATAAATACCTCCACCTGTACGATACGATTTGTAGCTTTTAGCTGTGGGCGTTTCGTTATCGGTCACTGTCACACCTTCCAGAGTAAGCTGTGTTCCATCCGCTCTAATTCCGCCCTTTGTCCCGCCAGTAACCGTGCCGTTTTTCAACGTCACCTCTCCGCTGTTAAAGGAAAATACATAATTAATGCTATCCGATGTATCTGCAGTCACAGTATTTCCACCCAAGTCCAAGGTAAAGCTTTTTCCGTTCGTATCCACCGTTTCCGTTACATCTTTTTTCAGAAACACCGTTCCGCCGTCTTCGACAGCTGCAACCGCTTCTTTCAACGTAGCAAATGTTGTTTCTTTGCTGTCTGCCGCTACGACAACAGCCGCTTCTGCATCCATCAGATCAAGCAGATTCTCCTCAACCTTCCAAAAGAACGCATAGTCGCTCAACAGTGCCTGTACCTGCGGGGACAAGGCCTGATAGGAAGACAGTATGCTATGATACCTTTCCGCAAATGCTTCCAGTTCTTCCTCACTGTATTCCCTGTCTGCATCATAGGTGCTCAAAAACTCCTCAACAGAATCTTTCATAGCACTTACCGCCGCCAATTCCTCTTGTGTTACCTCCTCTTCTGTTTCCTGATCTTCTTCCTCCTGCTCTGTATTCTCTGCATTTTCATCCGAAATATCTGTTTCCGTCTTTTCGCAGATCAGGATTGTTTCATAGCATCCCTCCGTATGGGTATGCGCTTTCGCATCTTCCTCCAAGGAACATACCAGTTCCCTTTCATAGCAAGAATCATTATGTATATGCTCCTCCAGTGTACAAGTCAAAACATCAGACACAACATAGCAGTCCTCCGAATGCTCATGCTCCTTGGAGCTTTCCTCGCACATAAGATTTCTCTCTTCCATGTAGCATGCATCACTGTGTATATGTTCTTCTTTTGCACAGATGATATTGTCTGTAATTTCATACCAATCATCTATGTGTTCGTGTGTCTCCGTTTCTACCAAATTGCATACAAGCACTTTATCGTAGCACTCGTCCGTGTGCCTGTGCATTTCATTGTCATGCAAGTCCACTGCGAAACTTCCTGTTGGTATCATTCCCACGATCAATAATCCTGATAATAAAAATGAAAACCATTTTCCTTTTAACTTCTTCCTTCTGTTTTTTATAATGATACGCCTCCTTCAAAAAAATTTAGTATCCAATCAAAAATTTTTGATCCTCCCCTTTCCATTTACTGCCCAACACTCACACTTGGTTACAGAATTTTTGTTCTGTAATGAATATTATATTATATGAGGAAAAAATTCTCAATCATTATCTCTGATTTTTTTCATAGCAAATATGGTTTCTATATATACTATTGTCTGAGTTTCCAGGTGCTTCTCATGTGGCATCTGCCCATCTCACAAAGCTTACAAATCTGCTTTCTGAAACTTCAAAAGGTCATTATGGCAAAGACACTGTCATCCTTTTCCGTGAAGCTGCCAGAAAGTCTATCGGCTCTGTTATGCCTGCAAAGTCTTTGGAACTGAAACATACCATCAAACTCATTCAGGAATTAACCATAGAGATTGATGAAATCGAAGCAGAAATCAAGCGTATTATGGATGAGGAAATCAGGTCACCTATCCTCACTATTCCAGGCATCAGCTACCGCATAGGCGCTATGCTTATAATAAATGCACGCTCAATCATCAAATTCATCTAACCACGCCTTTAAATCTTCAAGATCGTTTTTGCTGATTTTGTCACTGCCCCGGAAGGCTACCAGAAAATTCTTCAGCGATCCTCCGAATTTACTTTCAACAAAGCCTTCCGCTTCCTTTTTTTCATATTGCTCTTTACTGATCAAGGGGAAATAGCAAAGCTTTTTTCCTTTTTTCGTAACAGCTAAAAACCCCTTTTTTTCCAAGCGTCTTAAGCAACAGCCCCCATTAAGACAAACTTTTTCTTGCTCATAAAAACCTCCTTTTAAATAAAGCCAATATGAGCGTCAATCCAAGCACAGAATTGACGCTCAGAATAAGACTTTTGGGGATAACCCAAACTTTTACAAATTCTTAAGAAAATCCGTTAAATCATCAGCATTGATTATGAATCTGTAAGAGTCTTTTAGAATATATCTGTAGTTTGCATGCTCTGGCTGACCCTTAAAGCCGATAAGTATACAGAACCTTAAATCACAATCACCTCCTCCTTTTTTTGCATTTATACTTATTTCGAAACTTGTTCTTCCTCGATTTATATATTCAGCAAACACTTCTGGCATATATATCCCTTTTACATCCTCTAAAAGTACATATAACTCTGCTTTCTCCTGTTCAGTTAATTTCATCAATTTCTCATTGTTTGGTTCTCTTTTCAGTACACTTATAACAACCTCATCATAATCTGGCAATTCTACTTCCTTAGGAACAAAACAAATTACAGAGAAGAATAGAATAATCATTATAATTAATTTTTTCAGATTTTTCTCCATAATTAAAAGCCAACACTAATGTTTGTATTCGGAACAGCATATTTTACGTTCTCACGATTTGTAGTGTAATCTTGAGGATTTTTATTATATAACAATTTATATACTATCTCTTTTGGACTCTGATAATTTGGACTTGAAAGTTCTCCGCTAAGAGTTTTGTATGCTTTCCTTTCCTTATTTACATATTCACCTGCACTGTTTTTAATTTGATATTTCTGTCTTGTTTGAACTTTCTTCATCTTCATCTTTTGAGCAATATTTCCACAATACCAAGAAGTTCCTGTGAAAGAAGGAACTTCCATATATGTTAACTTTGTGTAGTGATCAAAATAATGTGACATCTCAACCAAATCATCCGCTGTAGGATAAACAGTTGTTACACCAAAAAAATTTAAAAATTCCTCTAAAATTGTATATCCAGCTGCATAACCAGATACCGTTTTACTAAGTCCAGCAGTTGTTAACAAGCCTGTTTTAAGTGCATGCGCAAAGTCAGATGCAGATTTCCCTTTTTTAGCAACCGTGAAAGGGGTGAAATCATCCAGTTCATATATGGTATAATCATAAAATGATTGCCCTTTATACGTATAGTATGTGGTATCTGAGTTGCTTCGTGTGCTACTCTTTCTAGGCATAAATAAAATAATTTCTTTCGTAATACCATCATCAAGCTGTAATTGCCTTTTTTGTAATTCTTCAACAACCTCTTTAGGCAAGTCTAAGTTTTGGAATGCAACTTCAATGTTTGTTGTTTTATCAAAGGCTATTACTTCTTTTTCTACAGGAAGTACTTGAAATTCATCTATATATTCATAATACTGATTTGTATCATCTGCATAAATTGCTTCAAAATCAGTTTTTACAATAGTTTTATTCTCAATATTTAAATTATTTGTTTCTGACGTTGCCACTTTTTTCTCATCATTTAATTCAATTGTTTCTGGGTAGATGAATTCACTTTCTTTAGAAAAACTTTCCATATCAGTGTCCATAGCAAGAGCTGTACCCATTGTAGATATTATTAGTATTACGGCACAAAATAAGGAAACAATTCTTTTATATATTATTGTTTTTTTCATCTATATTCCTCCTTCGATAAGTTTCGGTTCTGTTAAGTTAATGTGTCTTGGATAACATTTTTCTTGTTTTTATACAGTTTCAATTATACGTAATTTGTGTTATGATTATTTATATCCTGTTTGAAACAGATTTTGTGTTGGTCGCACGGCTCTGCCTTTTCATTCAGGATATTTTTCTCACCTCCGATCCTATATTTTCCTTATTTTTCATAGACATCACTCCTCACATCCTGAATTTATAAATATCACTTATGAGAAATAAGTGTTACTTATCTTTCACCATTCAATGCGGACATTTAGCTTCACTGACTGTTCTAATCACATCGCCCTTCCACAATCTACCGCAAGAAGTACATTTTTGTCCTTCATAGTATGTAGTCACACAGGAGCCATCGCTCTTTTTCTTATGCTCTTTTATAGTCGTATCCACAAGATTATGAACATGCTGTGGATCGATCTGTCCCTGCTCCGACACATCAACTGCCTTGCCATTATAGATAATTTCGTATGTGGTATCTTTTGTATTGTACGGGGTAAACTCCACAAACCCCTCTTTGCTTACAGAATCTCTATTCTGGGAATCCTTATCAAACATCATTTCGTCTGCGGAACACTCTGTGACTTCGCTTGCTTTTACAATCTCAACATTCCTGGAAAACAGCATATTCACAGGAACATCTGCTTCTTTTGCAACTGCGTTACCGCAAAACATCGACAGCATAGCAAATGATGCCACCGCCGCTTTTCCTAACATACTAATTTTTCCGCTTTTTCTCATAATTTTTGTCATCCTCCTTTTATAATTTTTTATATCCAGTCCAGCAAAGCTGACACTGAATAACTCCCCTTTTCTCCTGCTCTGTTCCAGTTCCAGCACTTTTATAATCAGTTCACAATATTTCCGTTTCTGTCCCTTGGTAAAATTTTTCGTTACTTCCTCATCACAGGCAGCTTCCATCCAGTCTGATAGGCTATCCCTCAAAAAATAGTACAGAGGGTTAAACCAATTCAGACAATTCAAAAGCAATATTAGCAGCTTTCGGGGCAAATCCCGGTGCATAACATGGTAAAATTCATGTTCCAGGATAAACCCGACTTCCTCCTCATCAAAGGAAGTTATCATGTAGGAAGGGATAACGATGTACCTGTTTCGCAAACCAATCGTGCATGGTGTCGATATGCCACAGCACCCAACAAGACTTACATTTGATACCGCTTTTTCGTTTTTCATTCCAGAAAACTTTACATGCCATAAATCATCGTTGATGCTGAACATACTTTTTCTCACAGAATATACCAAACGAATATATCTCCACACATAATAGATCAGAAAAGCTGCCACCCCTATGAGCCAAATGATACCTAGGTATTCCAAGTTCGTCCGTTCTCTAACACTGCTGACAAAACCATCATATCCGCCGATATCCTGATACACTACCAAGTCAGATCTAATAAAAGCCCTCTCGCTTCCGTCTTTGATCGACACAGCGAAATAAAGTGGTGTCACAAAGGAAAACAAAGCTACCGTATTCACATATACCATAGCTCTTGCTGAAGTCCATTTATAAGCGAGTTTTTCAAACGGAAGAAAAAGCGCGCAAAAGATAAACCCGCTAATAGATAGCAGCAACGCTATAATAAATGCACGCTCAATCATCAAATTCATCTAACCACGCCTTTAAATCTTCAAGATCGTTTTTGCTGATTTTGTCACTGCCCCGGAAGGCTACCAGAAAATTCTTCAGCGATCCTCCGAATTTACTTTCAACAAAGCCTTCCGCTTCCTTTTTTTCATATTGCTCTTTACTGATCAAAACATCGGTGTACAAGGGGTACAAACAAGATAAAATAGAAATGAGGGGCGATAGAGCGGAAATGTCAGATTTTCCACTCTATCTGAACACGGTCGCTGGTGGCCTTGATCGTAGAGATCAAACCATCGGCGGCTTTTCTTTTGTCGTCAAAATCTATGCTGTCCCAGTTGTCGAGATAATAGGATAACTTCTTTATCTGCTGGGGAGATATGGTTTCAACGCTCAATTCGGCGATTGCCTTTGAAATGGTCTGGCGTCGGGTGTCCAGTTCTTCAATTTTTTTGTTGGCGTAGGCAAGCAAGGTCGCATTGGCTCCGGTCAGCGTATCCAGCAGCTTTTCAATTTCTGCCTCCACCTGTGCCAGCTCCACTTGATAGGCGGTCAGCTTCGGATTGACTTTTTCCTCCCTGCCGTGGAGTATCTGAAAGTCTTTGAACTTCTCCTGCATGGCCGAGAAAATGAATTGCTCAAATTCTTCTTTGCGGATTTTCCCGCAGCCCGGACAGCCTTTGTTTTCCGTCCGTTTGGTACAGCGGAAATATCCGGTGCTATTTGGTACATGGGTGGCTTTCAAAGCATACCCACAATGCCCGCATTTGATTTTTCCGGCCAGCCAAGTGTTCTTCGGTTTCCGTCCCTGCTGGAAGGTGGTATTTGCCATAAGTTTTTTCCGGCATTTCAGCCATGTGTCAGAGGAAATGAGTGCTTCATGGGGAGCGATAACAAGTATCTGGTCTTTTAAGCACCTGTCCTTGTCCTCCTTCACATCCCGCCCCTGATAGAGATAGCAGCCGTTT